>JABBNW010000347.1 GCA_019352115.1 Pseudomonadota bacterium | reverse complement strand
TAGTAGCTCACCGGCGGAGCGAGAGGATTCCATTCGACTGGCAGCCGCGGATGAAAGAACCCGGGCTGGCCGAACGAAAGAGTTCGAAGTGCACTCGCATGACGCTCCCAGATATTGAAAGGCCAGCAATTGGGCCCCTCCCAGTGCGCGAACGGTGCTGTGATGGTTTTCCAGAAGGTGCGGAGGCGCGGAACTCTGTCGGCTGGCGCGTTGCCGGCGATGATCGCTGCGTTGATCGCGCCGATCGAGATGCCCGCGACCCAGTCCGGCGCATACTTCGTGTCGGCGAGCGCTTCGTAGACACCAGCCTGGTAGCTTCCAAGTGCGCCGCCGCCCTGAAGGACCAGAGCAACTTTCTTGTCGTAGGATGATGGCTGCTTGGACGCATTGGGTGGCTTCATGGTGGTGACAAATGCTCCCTGGGGTCGAGCTGAGATCGCGAGCTCGGAGGATTCAATTCGAAGCGATCGATCGCACGGTTACACGCGGAAATCCCCCCTCCCGACACTCCGCTGGCACAAGAGGAACTGCGAGTCTGTGACCTCACTTTGGACCTTGCGCGCCGCGCATTTTCTACAGATCGAGGGCGAGGCGCGCAGTTGCCGCAGTACTTCACACCGTAGAGTGCCTCGATGCCAAATCCTGCGACCCGGCCGGCAAACACCTGGTGCCGCGTCATCTGCGACGATGATGTCCAGGCGATAAGCCGCCGAAATCTCTCGGATCACGCCGCCAATGGTCTCTGCCGCGTTGACGGTGGGAATGACGAGAGTCAAAGGCTCCATCGCATCCCACAATTCTGGCATGGCGCCGGCGGCGTATCGGACAGCAGGCCGGTCC
Organism: Pseudomonadota bacterium; assembly: GCA_019352115.1. Taxonomy (GTDB): domain Bacteria; phylum Pseudomonadota; class Alphaproteobacteria; order Acetobacterales; family Acetobacteraceae; genus JAJZVS01. Next base: position 2,643 of record JABBNW010000347.1, on the reverse strand, counting down.
GAAACTCCCGATAAGCGGGACTGTTCCATATTTCCCGTAGATCCTGCTGTGTCGCGTCGCCGAGCGTATAGTTGCTGTAACCGCGGACGGAGAACGGCGCGATGCAGCAGGGGAGAGCGCGTCCGTGGGCGGTGAAATACATGAGCGACCAGGGGCGCCGGCAGGCTGCCCAGGCGCGATCGTCTTGCCGCTTGAGGCTGAGCCCCGGTTCCGTCGCTCCTGACGCGTCAAACGTCACCCCGAACGGGCGAGCCATTTCCTGTGCCGCCTCGATCGCCTGCCGCTCGGCTTCCTGCGTGCTTTCGAACAGCGAATTGCCCGCCGTGGCCTTGCCGTAGCCGATCTCGTCGAATACGAGGCGCTGCAGGTGCACCTCCGTGACGCCCATCTGCGCGGCCAGCCGGACGAACTCCGGCAACTGGTCGACTGTTTCCTTGAGGCCGGTCAGCCAGAGCGAGACGCGGGGTGTGGTCGCGCCCACCTTCTTCTGATAGGCGATGAACTTGCCGACGTCGCGCACGATGCGGTTGAAGAAGTCCTTGCCACGGATTTTCGCGTAGGATTCGCGGTCGGCCGCGTCGAGCGAGACACGGAGTTCGTCGAGCCCGGTGTCGATGAGTTCCTGGAACCGTTTGGGCTGCATCAACGTCCCGTTGGTGTTGAACAGGACGTATGTGCCGCGCGCCTTGAGGTAGCGGATCATGTCCGGAAGGTTTTTCACGAGCATGGGCTCCCCCACACCGTGCATCACCACGCGCGCGACGTTCGGTACCTGGTCGACGATCTTCGTGAATAGGTCCCAGCTCATGTCCGCGGGGGGCTCGAGTTCCTCGAACGTGCGCGGGCAGGTTTCGCAGAGCAGGTTGCAGCGGTTGGTGACCTCGAGATAGAGGCAGACCGGTGGCCGCTCGGCGATGGCGGAGCGATCGGCACCGATTTCCTCGAAGTAGCGGCGGGGGTCCTTCAGGGCAGTCGCAGCGGACATGGTGTTTCTCCATTTTCAGCGCCACGCCGGAGCTTGATCGCGCGCCAAGGGCGAAGATCAGCCAGCAGCGGCAGGATGACGGGGACGTAGATAAGCGAGGGCCACACCCGGTGACAGGCTCCTCGATGGAGCGGTCCGAGCAGGGCGCGCGCATCGCCCGCTGCCGCCGGCGCATCGACCGGAAAGCCGAACAACGTCAGTGCCGGCAATGCCGCTCCGGGCCAGGCCAGCCAACGCAGGGGCGTTCCGGCCGTCATGCCGTGCATTGAGCGGGAGTGAATGTTTCGATCCCAAGGGTTTGGATGGCGCGGCGAGTCCACCGGGCGTCATAACCCGCACTCTCGCGCACCAGCCGCTCCAATGCCGCGGCATCGTCGATATCGTACCAAGGCGGCAATTCCACGAGATCAAGACCAAGCTCCGCCGCCCGAGTGCGCGTGGCTGCGGCCACGGAGCTGGTGCTCCAGGCGATATCGGCGAACAGCCGTGCGTGGGGAGAGCGCATCCCAAGGAGGTAATATCCGCCGTCATCGCAAGCGCCCAACACCACACGTCGATGGTTGCCCGAGAGGAGAGCGCTGACCGCGGTCACAAGAAACTGGGTGGGCAGCGTCGGGGTGTCGGAACTCAGGACGCATGCGGCAGTGTGGCCCGCCGCGAACATCTGCTGGATTGCATGGAGGAGGCAGCGTCCGAACCCCTCCACTCCCTGCGGGACAGGTCCGGAGCCGTCAGCCAGAACGCAGATGGTTCCTTTCGCCACATGAGAGAGGAGGGCCTCTTCCGTTCCGGACGGCGCATAGGCGGCATACCCGGCGACAGGCACCGACAGCGCGGCCCGGGCAATGTTTGTGGTGGTGTCGAGCAAGAAAGCAGCGCTCAGCGCCGCCGCCTGTTCCGGGTGGAGGGGCGGACACAGCCGCGTTTTGGAAAAACCGGGACACGGGGTTTTTGCCATGACGCCGATGGCGCAGCTTCCAAGCGACCCGCCCGCCAATCCGTCCGGTTCAAATGCTTGGCCGTGCATCGCAGAGATCACGCCGTGTCCTTCCATTTGCGGCAAAAGAGTCGGCCATGGCCTCGGCATCGCCGAATCCATGGACTGGGCTGGGCCACGCAATTCCTGTTCCGCTCGCGGCTCCCTCCGGAGCGACAATCTGGTGATGAGACCATCGTGGACAGGAAGCCATCAGTGCGACGGCTTGGCGAGGCCCACCTTGATGACCGTGTCCCCCGCAACCTTCGTCGTCCCAGAGGGCGAGAATGTGGGGAATTTCCGCAACTGCTGCGCCGTGAAGGCAACGATCTCCATATCCCGACCAAGCAGCACCATGGCGTCGACGGGAACGGCAATCAACCGGGCGCCAAAGCCCAGAAAACCGCCGAAATCCACCACAACCATGATCCGGCCATCACGGTCACGAACCACTTCACGAACCCGACCGAGAACGTCCTGGCTCGGAACCGGACGAAGGACCGTCCTGCCAAGAAGATCGCCGACGCGAACCGGTTGCGGGAACCGCATCGCGGCGGACTCGGCCAGGCTCATGCCCGGCGGAGGCGGCATGCCTCCCGGCGTGTTGCTCTGCGCATGAACCAGGTTCGTCGCCGCGGCCAGGAAGCACGATCCAAGCAGGATACGGATTGCTACGGAGCGT
>JABBNW010000346.1 GCA_019352115.1 Pseudomonadota bacterium | reverse complement strand
GAGGTCAACGAAATCATGACGATTACTGTAGCATGCCGACATTAACAACGTGCTAACGCAGCCTACGCCGCGGCTTGCTCGTCGTGGGATCGGCTACAACCCTATGCCGCAAGTGCGGCGACACCTGGCAGGCTCTTCCCCTCCATCCATTCCAGGAATGCGCCGCCGGCGGTGGAAACATAGCTCAGCCGTTCCAGCACCCCGGCGTGCCGCAGTGCGGAGACCGTGTCCCCGCCCCCGGCGATGCTCCGCAGCGCACCGGCTTCCGTCGCGGCTGCGACGGCGCGGGCCAATGCCGTCGTTCCCGCATCGAACGGCGCCGTCTCGAAGGCGCCTAGCGGGCCGTTCCAGACCAGGGTGCGCATATCCCGCAAGCGCGCAATGATCGTCGCGACGGTAGCGGGGCCGATGTCCAGAATCATGGCATCGGCCGGCACGGCGCCGATCGGCACGGTCTGCGTTGGTACTCCGGGTTGCAGGGCCGGAGCGACCACGGCATCATCGGGCAACAGCAAGGAACAGCCGGCAGCCGCCGCCTGTTCAAGGATGCCGCGAGCCGTCGCGTGCAGATCGGGCTCCTCCAGGGATCGCCCGATGCCACGGCCTTGCGCGGCAAGGAAGGTGTTGGCCATCGCCCCGCCGATCACCAGCAACTCGACCCGCCCGACGAGGTTGCCGAGCAGGCCAAGCTTGCTCGAAATCTTCGCCCCCGCCACCACGGCTGCCACAGGCCGGATCGGAGCGCCGAGTGCGCTCTCCAGCGCTTCCAGCTCTGCCTGCATTAACCTCCCGGCATAGGCCGGCAAGACGTGCGCGACGCCCTCGGTGCTCGCATGCGCCCGGTGCGCGGTCGAGAACGCGTCGTTCACATACAGATCCGCCAGCGCGCCCAGACGGGCGGAAAACCCGGGATCGTTGCTTTCCTCCTCCGGATGGAAGCGGGTGTTTTCGAGCACCAGCACATCACCGGGTCGCATCCGGGCGATCGCGTCCGCGGCCGCCGGGCCGATGCAGTCGGGCGCAAAGCCGACGTCCCGCTCCAACGCGAGTCCGAGCGCCCGTGCGACCGGTGCCAGGGACATCGCCGGCACCGGCTTGCCTTTGGGGCGGCCGAAATGGCTGCAAACGACGACTTTGGCCCCCTTGCCGCTCAATTCACGGATCGTCGGCGTCAGTCGCTCGATCCGGGTCAGATCCGAGATCTGGCCGTCGTGCATGGGAACGTTCAGATCGGCGCGCAGCAGGACACGCTTGCCCGCGACCGCGACGTCGTCGAGTGTCTTGAACGCCATCGCCGCCGCGCCCCGGTTACAGGGTGCCGAAGAGTGCCGCGGTGTCGGCCATCCGGTTCGAAAAACCCCATTCGTTGTCGTACCATCCCAGGACGCGCACCAGCGCACCGTCCACCACGGCGGTCTGGGTCGCATCGAACGTGCAGGATGCCGGACAATGGTTGAAATCGATGCTGACCAGCTTTTCCGTGTTGTAATCCAGGATCCCCCGCAACTCGCCAGTTGCTGCGCGTTGCATCGCCGCATTCACGGCGGCGACGTCGGTCGGTTTCGCGAGATTCACATCCAGCGATACCAGCGATACATTCGGCATCGGGACGCGGATGGCGGTGCCGTCGAGCTTGCCCTTCAATTCCGGCAGCACGAGCCCGACAGCGCGCGCCGCGCCGGTCGTGGTCGGAATCGCCGAGACCGCCGCGGCCCGGGCGCGATGCAGGTCCTTGTGCAGCGTGTCCTGGAGACGCTGATCGCCGGTATAGGCGTGGATCGTCACCATGTACCCGCGCAGGATGCCGAAGCTTTCATGCAGGACCTTGGCCATCGGCGCCAGGCAGTTGGTGGTGCAGGACGCGTTGGAAACCACCGTCATCTCGCGCGTCAGGGTCTTGTGGTTCACGCCATAGACGATCGTCGCGTCCACGCCATCGGCAGGGGCGGAGATCAGCACTTTCCGCGCGCCCGCCTTCAGAAGCGCCCCCGCGGACTCCTTGCTGGTGAAATGGCCAGTGCATTCCAGGGCCACGTCCACGCCATGATAGGGCACCTTGGTCGGATCGCGCTCGGCCGAGACCTTGATCGGGCCCCAGACCCGCCCGCCGTGGCGGATCGTGATCGAATCCCCCGATACTTCAAGCTGGCCGGGAAACCGACCGTGCACGCTGTCATAATGGAACAGATGGGCATTCGCCTCGGCGCTGCCGAGATCATTGATGGCGACGGGGACGATATCGTCGCGCCCGCTCTCGACCAGTGCGCGCAGGACCAGGCGGCCGATCCGCCCGAACCCGTTGATGGCAACCTTGACGGACATTTTCACGATTTCCCTGTGGCTGGCTTCAGACGATTTGCAGGCATTTCTTCACGGCAGCGACGGCCGCCTCCGGCGTGATCCCGAACTCCTTGTAGAGATCCTCGAACGGACCCGAGGCACCGAAACCGTTCATGCCGAGGAAGACGCCGTCGGATCCGAGCCAGCGCTCCCAGCCTTGCGATCCGGCGGCCTCGATGCCGATCCGGGGGGCCTCGCCCAGCACCGCGCTCCGATAGGCAGGCTCCTGGCTCGCGAACGCTTCCCAACAGGGCAAGGAGACGACGGCGATGTCAACACCGTCGGCCGCCAGCAGGGCGCGGGCCTCCATTGCGAGGGCGACTTCCGTGCCGGTGGCTATTAGTGTGGCGCGCCGCGGGCCGTCGGCCTCCGCCAGCACGTAGCCGCCCCATGCGCATCGGTTCTCCGCGGCATCCGTCCGCAGCGCGGGAACCGCCTGGCGGCTGAGCACGATCAGGCTCGGGCCATCCGCGCGCCGCAGGGCAAGTTCCCAACACTCCGCGGTTTCGAGCGTGTCCGCGGGGCGGAACACATGCACGTTCGGCATCGCCCGGAGCGAAGCGAGGTGCTCGACCGGTTGATGCGTCGGTCCGTCCTCGCCGAGCCCGATGGAATCGTGCGTCAGCACGTAAATGACCCGTTGGCGCATCAAGGCCGCAAGCCGGAGCGCCGGGCGCAGGTAATCCGTGAAAACGAAGAACGTTCCGATATACGGAATAAATCCGCCGTGCAGCGCCATCCCGTTCGCGCACGCGGCCATGCCGTGCTCGCGGATGCCGAAATGCAGGTAGCGTCCCGAGAAATTGCCGGGCGTCACGACGCCCATGGACTTCACGAATGTGAGATTGGAGCCGGTGAGGTCGGCGGAACCGCCGACCAGGTCCGGCGTGGCCGGTACCAGCGCTTCCAGGGCCCACTGTCCCGCCGCTCGGGTCGCCAGTTTCGGCTTCGACGCAGCGATATCGGTCTTCAGGGCCGAGGTGGCTTCGTGCCAGCCGTCCGGCAACCGGCCGGCCTGCGCGCGTTCGAACTCCGCGCGCTGAGCATGGTGCGCCAGGCGCTTCAGCCAGCCGCGCCGGGTTCCGGCCCCGCGGCTTCCTACGGCCTGCCATAGCTGGGCGAGATCATCCGGCAGGGTGAATGGGGGATGGTGCCAGCCAAGCAGCGC
>JABBNW010000345.1 GCA_019352115.1 Pseudomonadota bacterium | reverse complement strand
CTGTCGTCGATTCTTGGCCGCGCGCTACGCGACCTTCGTCCCCAGCAACCCCAGCGCGTCATTCGCCAGCGCCACCATCGCCACCGCCACGATCAGCACCGCCACGATCCCCGCCAGGATCGGGATCCCGTCCAACGTCCCTTTCACCAGCGCATCCAACGCGCTGACCGTCGCGCCCTCCCGCTCCAGCCGCACCGCCGCATCGCCGCCCGGCCCGAACGGTACCATCACCGCAGCGACCGCCACCGCTGCCGGCGTGCTGATCACCGAAGCCGTCAGGATCTGCCCCAGTGCGTGCGGCACCAGACCCGAGAGAAATTCGGCGTAGATCACCATCACCGTCCCTGCCACGCCCGCCATTCCGCAGGTCATCAGCGCGAACAACTCGCCGCGCGACATCCGTGCCAGATAGGGCCGCACCAGCAACGGCGCCTCGATCATCCCCACGAACACATGCACCGCCGCCCCCAGCGCGAGCGGCCCGCCGATCCCCATCACCCGGCGCAGCACCCAGGCGAACGCCGCCGTGATCCTTTGCATCACCCCCCAGTGGAACAGCAACGAAGCCAGCGCGCTGATCACCAGCACCAGCGGCAGCGCCTGGAACGCCAGGATGAACCCCGCCCCGGGTCGCGACGCCACGAACGGCAACGGCCCGCCGCCCAGATAGCCGAACACGAATCCCGTTCCCGCCGCCGTCGCCGCCTGCACCGCATTCGCCGCCCGGTTCAACAGCAACACCGCATCGATTGCCGGCGGAAACCGGGTCAGCAACAAAGCCAGCGCCACCTGCAACACCACGCCCGCCGCCACCGTGCGCCAGCGCACGCGCCAGCGATCCTCCGACACCACCCAGGCGAGGCAAAGCAGCCCCGCCTCCCCCACCACGGCATGGAACATTCAGCGACGCAGGTTGAACGGATAATACGCCGGGAACTCGCCCACCTTGGTCATATCGACCTCGACCAAGGACACCCCGCGATGCTCCAGCGCCTGCGCCACCGTCGGCCCGAACGCATCCGCCGTCTCGGCACGGAAGAACGGAATCCCCGCCAGCGCGGCGAGCCCGGCCAGATCCGGCCCTTGCAGATCGGCAAAGAACCGTCGCCCCTCGGCGGTCGCGTCCTGGATGCGCTTGATGACCCCGTAGCCGCGATCGTTCATCACGATCACCACCAGATCGAGCTTCTCCTGCACCGCCGTCCACAACTCGCCCACGTTCAGGAAGAACCCGCCGTCCCCGGTCATCACCACGCAGCGCCGCCCGTCCGCCGCCGCGGCCGCCCCGATCCCGAGCGACAACCCCTGCCCGATCCCCGCGCCCACCGGATAGACGTTCTGCCGCGGGTCATGCAGCGGGAACACCCGATTGCCCCAGGTCGTGTTGGACTGCGTCACGTCGCGCGCGAAGATCGCATCCCGCGGCAGCACCGCGGCCAGTTGCTCCGGAAAGCTGCCGTACACGCCAAGGCTCGCCAGGAACTCGCTCCGCGCGCGGGCCTTCATCACCGCGAACTCGGACTGGAATGAAGGATCGACACGGAGACGTCCCTCGATGCGCTCCGCCAGCCCGGAAAGCGCCAGCCCCGCGTCGCCGCACACGAAATACCGGTTCGGATAGGTGCGCCCGTTCGCCAACGGATCGACATCGATCTGGATCAGATTCTCCGGCAGCTTCAGCGCGAAATCCCCGGTCTCGTGCCCGCGCAGCCGCGCGCCCGCCACCACCAGCAGATCGACCCCGCGCCAGAACTCCGCGACCGCCGGCATCCCGCCCCCGTGCAGCGCGCCGAGGGAACGCGGATCGTCCTCCGCCACCAGCCCCCGCCCCTGCAAGCTGTTCACCATCGTGAACCCGAGATCGAGCAGGCGCCGCACCGCCGGCCCCGCCGTGCGCGCCCCGCGCCCCACCCACAGCATCGGCCGCCGCGCGGCCAGCACCCGCGCGGCCAGCTCGTCCAGCTCCGCCGCCGCCGGCGCGTGCGGCACCGCCAGCGGCAGCGCGAACCCGTCCAGCGCGGCGGGGCGCGCGATCGCGACCCGTTGCAGATCGATCGGTATCTCCACGCTCACCGGCCCCATCGGCGGGCTCAGCGCATCCACCGCCGCCCGGGTCAGCACCCCCAGCGCCTGCGACGCCGACCGCACCCGGTACGCCGCCTTGCACACCGTGCCCAGCATGCCGAGCTGGTCGTAGGCGTCATGCACCGTCCCCAGGCCGCGATCGGCGAATTTCGTCGCCGTCTGGCCGGTGATATGCAGCACCGGGGACGACGCGAAGCGCGCCTCGATCAGCCCGCCCACCGCATTCGCCGCCCCCGGCCCGGTGGACGAGAAGATCACCCCCAACCCGTCCGAAGCCCGCGCATACCCGTCCGCCATATGCGCCCCGCCCAGCTCCCCGCGCGCCATCAGGAAGCGGATCGCGTTGCGCCGGCCGATCGCATCCAGCATCGGAATGTTGTGCACCGAGGCGATGCCGAACGCGGTGGTGACGCCGATCGCGGCAAGAAACTCGGCGACCAGGTCGCCCACGGTGTAGTCGCTGGCCATGGCTCGGATGTCCCCCTGTGCAAACCGCGCCAAGGCTGGTCCGCCGCGCGCGCCCGGTCAATCGGCCGAGGTCACGCGCTCAGGAACCCCAACCGGTCCGCCTCCAGCACCAGGCACGTCAGCACCCCGCCCATCACCGCACCGGTATCGATGCCGATGCGGTTCGGCCGCACCTCGGGCGCCGGCCGTGGGGTGTGCCCGTGCACCACCACCGCGCCGTGATCGGCCTTGGACGACAGGAACGGCTCGCGGATCCACAGCAGGTCGTGCCGTTCCTGGTGTTCCAGCGGCACGCCGGGGCGGATGCCGGCGTGGACGAACAGATAGCCGTCCAGCCGCAGGCTCAAGGGCCGGTCGCGCAGGAACGCCAGATGCGCCGCCGGCAGATGCGCGGCCCAGTCCTTCGGTTCCACCTGGCGCGGCACCAGCCAACTGTGCAGCGCCTCGGCGCCGCCGTTCACGATCCACAGCCGGGGGGCCTCGTCGGCATCCGGCGCATCGAGCGCGGCGAGCATCAGCGCCTCGTGGTTGCCGAGCAGGGTGACGGTCTCGCCGATTCCCGCCGGCCGCGGTTCGCCGGCCAGGAAATCGACCACGCCGGCGGAATCGGGACCGCGGTCGATCAGGTCGCCGAGATGGATCAGCATGGCGCGCCCCACCGGGCGTTCGGCGAGGTCGGCCGCGATCGCCGCATGCACCGCCAGCAATCGTTCCAGGCAGCCATGGATGTCGCCCACCGCATAGACCCGCTGATCGGGACCAAGGGCGGCCGGCGCGGGCGCGAATTCGAGCATGGGGCACGGGTCCTCAGGGCAGGCGTAAGGCAGCCGACCGGGCCGCCCCGCATCGGTGGACGGCGGGCGCGGTTGTCCGGTCGGGGGGAGCGTGCTATTGCCCGCCCGCTGCTGTCCAGATGGGGGATAGTTTAGCGGTAGAACTCCCGGCTCTGACCCGGGCAGCCTTGGTTCG
>JABBNW010000056.1 GCA_019352115.1 Pseudomonadota bacterium | reverse complement strand
CCAATCCGGGGATAAAAATTTCCCAAATCCCCGCGCCCGGATCGCCCACACGCCCCCCAGGCTCGCCGCCACCGTCGCCACCGCCAGCACCGGCCAGCCGAGTGCCAGCAGCCCCGCCCCCAGCACGGCCGCCACCGCCGAGGCCGCCGTGCCGGACGCCGGTCGCACCAGCCCGACCCCGCCGCCGGCCGCGATCCACCACGCCGCGCGCTTCATGCCGGACCGACGCCCGGCGCCGCGATCTCGGCCAGGAAGGCCGCCAGCGCCGCCACTACGTCCGGCTCGGCGAGGGTCGGCGCATGGCCGACGCCCGGCACACGCACCAGGTGCAGAGCCGCCCCCGCCGCCTGCCGCGCGGCAGCCATCCGCGCCACGGTCGGCTCGGTCAGGATGTCGCTTACCGCCCCGTGCACGACCAACAGCGGCACCGGCGCAAGTGCCCCGAACAAGGGCCAAAGGTCCGGCGTCGGTGCCTCCAGCAGCTTCGCGATCCGCGTGTCCCACAGCGGATGCCAGCGCCCGTCCGGCCCCGGCGCGTAGGTCAGTGCCGCCATCGCCCGCCAGGCCGTCTCGTCGGCCAGCGACAGCGGCGGCAGGAGGCCGCGCAGATACGCGATGCAGGCATCGAGATCGGGCAGCGCCGGGTCGGTCGCCACGAACCGCCGCACGAAGTCGGCCCCGTCCGCGCCTACCTCCGGCCCGATGTCGTTCAGCACCACCCCTGCGAGCAGCCCCGGCCGGGCCGCCGCCAGGCCCATCGCCAGCAGCCCGCCGAAGCTGGTGCCGACCACCACTGCGCGATGCAGATGCAGCGCCGCGGCGATATCCATGACGTCGCGCAGGCAGGCCTCCGGCCCATAGCGCGCCGGCGCCGCCCCGGCGGGCAGGCGGGCCGAGCCGCCGCGGCCGGCGTAATCGACTGCAACCACCCGTCGTCCTGCGCCGATGCCGCCGGCCAGCACCGCGAAATCCCACGCCGTCCGCACGAGACCCGGCAGGCACAGCAGCGGCAGCGCGCCCGCGCCCTCGCCCTCGGGGGCCGGCCATTCCAGCACTTGCAGTCGCAGCCCGTCCCAGGCGGACAGGTGGTGCACAACCGGCATCGCGAGGCGCGGCATCAACTGCTCCACCCCTGGCGCCGCGGCGCGCGTCTGGTCCGCACGCAGCGGGGCGGCGCGCCGCGCGTGCCGCTCCGTGCCCGAGGTGCCCGGATCGCGACGATCCGCCTCATCGCCCGGCCGCCGTCGCGGCCGGGCGCGTCGTTCCGGCCGGCGCGGGGGCACCCGTCGCCGCTCCCGCTGTGGTCCGGACGGCCGTGCCCGCACCCGTTTGCCCAGCCGCCGGTGCAGCCCCGACCTGACCCGTTCCAGTTAGGCCCGTTCCCGTTGGGCCCGTTCCCGTTGGGCCCGTTCCCGTGGGACCCGCCGCCGTGGGATCCGCCACTGCCGCTCCCACTGCCGCTCCCACTGCCGCTCCCACTGCCGCTCCCGCTGTCGCTTGCACCGCGCCCGGTCCGGCTGCCGCCGTCGCAGGCGCGCCCACCGCCGCCCCCCGATCGCCCGCCCCCCGATCGCCCGCCGGGGGCATCCACTGTGCCGTCATCGCCGGCGCCTGCCGGCCTTGTCGCGCCAAATACATCTGCACGTTCTCCAGGACCCGTTGCACGTAATTGCGCGTCTCGCCGAACGGAATGCGCTCGATCCAGTTCAGCATCGCCATCGGATCCGGCCGCGGATCGCCGTTCTCCACCAGCCACTGGTCAACCCGGTGCGGCCCGGCGTTGTACGCCGCGACCGCCAGCGGCACCGAGCCGTCGTAACGCGCCAGCAACTGCCCGAGATATTCCGTCCCCAGCGCGATGTTCCGCTGCGCATCCGCCGTCAGCGCCACCCGGGTCACGGAGCCGCCGAGCGCGCGCGCCACCTGCTCGGCGGTGCCCGGCAGCAACTGCATCAGCCCGAGCGCGCCGGCCGGGCTGACGGCGCCGCGGTCGAAACTGCTCTCCTGGCGGATCACCGCCAGGACCAGGGCCGGATCGACGCCAGCCCCGGCCGGCGGGTGCACCGGCATGGGCCAGCCCGCCTGCGGCAGCATATGCCCCTCGAAGCCCATGCGCCGGGCGATGAACACCGCCGTTTCCGGCAGGTCGAGCGCCAGCGCCAGGCGCGCGGCCAGCACCTGTTCCGCCGGATCGGGGGCGACCTCGGCCATGCGGAACAGGAAGGCGCGGGCGCGGCCGGACTCGTTCCACGACGCCAGCAGCAGGGCGGCGCGCACGAGTTCGTGGCCGGTGAAGGTCCAGGCCTGGGCGCGGGTGAAGCGCGGATCCTGCGCGGCGTCGATCAGCGCGGCCGGGTTCTCGCCCAGCGCGCGGGCGGCGAGCTGGCCGTAGAAGGTGGTCGGCCAGGCGGCGGCCGCGCGGTAGTCCGCGTCCGGGTTCGCCCCCGCGGCGGCAGCGGCGCGGCCCAGCCAGTAGTGCGCTCGCGCCTCGGTGATCGCGGCGCGGGAGACGGTGGTCAGGCGATGGAAGCAGGTCGCCGCGACCGCCGGCTCGTGCAGCGCCGTCAGCGCGATGAACCCGGACAGGAAGCCGGCCGAGGCGGCCGCCGCGGGGGCCGTCTGCATCGTGTCGTCGGCCGTGGCGAAAGCGCCCGCTGCATTGCCGTCCCGCAACAGCGTGCGCGCGAGGATGTCGCGCTCGTTCCAGAACACGGCGCGGCGGCCGGGCGGGGCGGCGCGTTCGGCGGCGAACCCGTGCGCGCGCCAGAAGGCGAGGGCGCCCGTCTCCCGGTCGGCCCGGCGCAACCAGCGGGCGCGGGCGAGCACCAGGTCCGGGATCGCGCGCTCGCCCGCCGGCAGAGCGCGGAACAGCGCGCCCCCGTCCAGCGCGTTCTGCCGCAGCGCGATCCAGGCCCGCGCGGCGGCGCGCCGTGCGGGCGTGAGGCGGGGAATTTCCGCCAGCGCGGCAGCCGGGTCGCGGCGCAGCAGCACGGCGAACCGTGCCCATTCGTCGCCCGGGGTCAGCACGGGGGACCAGCGCAGCAGGAACGCCGGGACCGCGACGGGATCGGCGAAGCCGCCCGCCCAGGCGCGTCTTGCCGCGCGCGCCGCCGCCGCCGGATGGCCCGTTGCGGCGAACGCGGCAGCGCAGCGGGCCAGCGCGGCGGGCAGGGTGAGTGGCCCGGCGGCGCATTGGGCGGCCGCATCGCCCGCATCCTCGTCCGTCACGAGGGCCTGCTGGCGCCGCAGCGCGAGCAGCCCCTGGTCGGGCCAGTCCGGGTTCGCGGCCATGAACGCCGCGATCTGGTCAGGCGTGGCGGCGCCGGGATCGAGCAGCCGGTAGAAGGTCACGAGCTTGCCGGCGACCGGATCGGGCGCATCGGCCACCGCCGCCGCCGCCCGGCCCCAGGCGTCGGCGCGCACGAACCCCATCGGGTTGTCCGCCCGCGCCGGGCGCGCCAGCGCGATCGCCCCAAGCAGGATCAGCGCCGCCGGCAGGGCGTGTCGCGGCCGCCTGCGGGCGCCGATCGGCGCGAACCTGGGCCACCCGATGCGTCTCATGCCCCCCTTCTAGCAAGCCGCGCGCTTGCCCGGCATCCCCCGGGCGCCTAACTTCGCCGATCTGGCGGCCTGCAAGGCCCCACGCCTCAACAAGGCCTCACGCCTCAACCAAGGCCCCACGCCTCAACCAAGGCCCAGCCCCCCGAAGGGAGGATCAGATGTTCAAGGGATCGCTCGTCGCCCTGATCACGCCGATGCATGCCGACGGCTCGGTCGACGAGAAGGCCTATGCCGATTTCGTGGACTGGCAGATCGCGGAGGGCACCAGCGCGGTCGTCCCGGTCGGCACCACCGGCGAATCGCCCACCCTCAGCCACGCCGAACACCGGCGGGTGGTGGAGATCGCGGTCGAGGTCGCGAACGGCCGGGTCCCGGTGATCGCCGGGACCGGATCGAACAGCACGGAAGAGGCGATCGACCTCACCCGGCACGCGCGCGAGGCCGGCGCGGACGCCGCGCTGATCGTCACGCCCTACTACAACAAGCCGACGCAGGAGGGGATGTTCCTGCATTTTTCGGCGATCGCGGACGCCGTCGACCTGCCGATCGTCATCTACAACATCCCTCCGCGCAGCGTGGTCGACATGAGCGTGGAGACGATGGCGCGGCTGGCCCGGCATCGCAACATCGTCGGCGTGAAGGACGCGACCGCGAACCTCGCCCGTCCCTTGCACACCCGCCGCGCCAGCGGGCCGGAGTTCTGCCAGTTGTCGGGGGAGGATCACACCGCGCTCGCGTTCCTCGCCGTCGGCGGCGACGGCTGCATCAGCGTCACCGCCAACGTCGCGCCCCGGTTGTGCGCGGAGATGCACGCCGCCTGGCAGGCGGGGCGGGTCGCCGAGGCGATCGCGATCCAGGACCGCCTGCTGCCCTTGCACGACGCGCTGTTCGCCGAGACCAGCCCGGCGCCGGTGAAATTCGCCGCCAGCCTGCTGGGCAAGACCGCCGATCATTGCCGCCTGCCGTTGGCGCCGATCACCGAGGCGACGCGGGCAAAAGTGCGCGCGGCGATGACCGAGGTGGGGCTGCTCAACGAATGGGTCCCGACCGCGCGCGCATGAGCGCGGGTGCCGAGCCGGGTCGCCCCCGCCCCCGCCGCCGCCCCTGGGCGCTGCGCATGCGGGCGGGCATGCGCGTCGGCGGCCGGGATGTACGGGAAAAGCGAACGATGACGACGGACTTTCATTCACGCGCCGAGCCATGACCGAAGCGAAGAGCAAAAGCAAAGGCCTGATCTCGCACGGCATCGCCGCGCAGAACCGCCGTGCGCGTTTCGACTACACCATCCGCAGCACGGTGGAGGCCGGGCTCGTGCTGAAGGGGCCGGAGGTGAAATCGCTGCGCCTCGGCCGTGCGACCCTGTCGGAAGCCTGGGCCGGCGAGCGGGAGGGCGAGATGTTCCTGTTCAACGCCTACATCCCCGAATACCAGGGCGGCGTGCTGTCGCGCTTCGAGCCGCGCGCCCCGCGCAAGCTGTTGCTGAAACAGAAGGAACTGCGCCAGCTCGCCGGCGCCGTCGCGCGCGACGGGATCACCCTGGTGCCGTTGCAGATCCATTTCAACGACCGCGGCCGGGCGAAGGTGCTGCTCGGCCTCGGCGAGGGCCGCAAGAAGGCCGACAAGCGCGCCGCGGTCGCCGCGCGCGACTGGCAGCGCGACAAGGCGCGCCTGTTGAGGGCGCGCGGGTAGCGGGATGTCGCACACCGTGGGCGCGACGGCAGGGACGACATTGCGGATGGCGACCGGGGCCGACCTGCCGGCGGTCGTCGCGCTGACCGCGGCTGCCTATGCGACCTATGACGACGTGCTCGATGCGCCGCCGATACCGGTCACCACCGACTACGCGCCGCGCATCGCCGCCGGCGGGGTCTGGCTGCTGGACGACGGGGCCGGGCCGCCGGCGGGACTGGTCGTGCTGGAACGCCACCCCGATCATGTCCTGATCTTCAGCGTGGTCGTCGCGCCGGCGCACCAGGGGCAGGGGCTGGGCCGCCGGCTGCTGGCCTGGGTCGAGGCGCAGGCGCGCGCCGCCGGTCTGGCCCAGGTGCGGCTCTATACCAACGCGAAGATGACCCGGAACATCGCGCTCTACACGCACTGCGGCTACCGTGAGACCGGACGGCGCGAGAACCCGGCCCGCCCGGGCTGGATCGCCGTCGACATGGTGAAAACCCTGGACGGACCCGACGCATGACCGACCCGACCGATCCCGCCGCCGATCCGACCGTCGCGCGCAAGCGGGAAAAACTGATCGCCGCCAAGGAGGCCTGGGCCCGCAGCGGCCGGCTGCTGACAGGCACCACCGCCGACCCGGCGCGCGACCGCCTGCCGCCGGGACAAAGCCTGGTGCAGGACTGGCCGGTGCTCGACCTCGGCGTGCAGCCGGAGGTCACGGCGGCGAAGTTCCGCCTGGATATCGACGGGGCGGTGGCTCATCCGCTGAGCCTCGATCTCGATGCCTTCATGGCGCTGCCGCAGGCCGAGGACGTCTCCGACATCCACTGCGTCACGCAATGGTCACGCTATGACAACCGCTGGGTGGGCGTCGCGGCGCACATTTTGATCGATCTGGTGGCGCCGAAGGACGAGGCGCGGTTCGTGATCTTCCATGCCTACGACGGCTACACCACCAACGTGCCGCGCGACCGGTTCGAACGGCCGGACGCGCTGCTCGCCCATAGCTGGAACGGCGCGCCGATCGCGCGCGAACACGGCGGGCCGGTGCGGGTGGTGATCCCGTCGCTCTATCTGTGGAAATCGGCGAAATGGGTGCGCCGGATCGAGTTCAGCCAGGTCGACCGGCCGGGGTTCTGGGAACAGCGCGGCTACCACAACCACGGCGACCCCTGGACCGAGGAGCGCTACGGGTAACCGCACCGGGGGGGACGGCGCCGGAGCGCTGGCGGCGGACGAGAAGGGCCGGTATCATCATGCCTGGACAACGGAGACAGCACCGATGGGCCAACCCGCGGTACGCGTAGGCGACAATGTCTTGCAGGACGAACCGCATTGCCACGCACCGATCCACCCGGCGGCCCCGGTGCCGACCCCGGTGCCGCACCCGCCCATGCCATTGCCGATCATTCCGCCCGGCTGCCCGACCGTACTGATCGGCGGCATGCCGGCCGCGCGCGTCACCGACCAGACCGAGCCCTGCGCGCTCCCCTCCTGCGTGCCAGGCGGACCGGGGCTGATCGACAAGGGATCGGCGACGGTGACGATCGGCGGCCTGCCGGCGGCGCGGCTCGGCGATACCACCGCGCATGCCGCCTGCGTCGGCCCGGTCCCCGGCCCGACCGGCACCGTCATCGGCCCCGGCGCCCTGACCGTCCTGATCGGCGGCTAAGGCGCTTGCGCCGAAGCCATTTCGCCGCCTTCGCCCCGCACTGCCCGCGCTGCGCCCGCGCCGGAGCGGGGCGGCATCCGTTGCACCTCGCCGTGGTGCTGGCCGAACGGGGCGACGACGTGCAGGCCGGCGTGTTGCACTGTCCAAACTCGGAGTGCGCGCTGGAATTCCCGATCATCGACGGCATCCCGGTGATCGTGGCCGATCCGCGCACCCTGCTCGGCGAGCGCGCGGTGGAGTTGCTGCTGCGCAGCGACCTCGATCCGCTGCTGGAGGGGCTGCTGGGCGATGCCGCCGGCCCCGGAAGCTGGTTCGACGTGCTGCGCCAGACCGTGTCCACCTATGGCTGGGACGGCTGGGCCGACCTCGATCCGGCCGAGCCGGCGGCGGCGGAGGACGCGCCGCGACCGGGTGCCGCGCGGCGCTGCCTGGCGCGGCTGCGCGAACTGGCGGGGCCGGTGGCGGCGCGGCGGGTGCTCGATCTCGGCTGCGGGGCCGGACGCACGAGTTTCGACCTGGCGGAGGCCAACCCGGAGGCGCTGGTGCTCGGGATCGATCTGTCGTTCGGCGTGCTGCGGCTGGCCCGCGGCGCCCTGGCGGGGCGGGTGCGCTATCCGCGCCGGCGGATCGGTCTCGTTTATGACGATCGCGCTTTTCCGGTGGCGCCGCCCGGGGCGGACCGGGTCGATTTCTGGGCCTGCGACGCGCAGGCGCTGCCGTTCGCGGCAGGGACGGCGGAGCTTGCCGTCGCGCTCAATCTGCTGGATTGCGTGCCCGAGCCGCGGCGCCTGCTGGCCGGGCTCGCCGACGCGGTGCGGCCAGGCGGGCAGGTTCTGTTGGCCTGCCCCTACGATTGGTCCACGCGGGCGACGCCGATGGAGACCTGGATCGGCGGCCACTCGCAGCGGGCCGCGCATCGCGGCGCTGCCGAGCCGTTCCTGCGCGCGCTGCTGACGGCAGGGGCGCATCCGCAGTCGGTGGCCGGGCTCACCGTGCTGGGCGAGGCCGCGTCCTGGCCCTGGCAGACGCGGCTGCACGACCGCGGGTCGGTGCTGTATCGCACGCATCTGCTCGCGCTGGCGCGCGGGTGAGGGCGCGCCCGCCGGGATGCCAGATGGGGCGCTGATTTTCCCGGTGCCTTTCAGGCGGATTTTGCCGGGGTGTTTTTCCCCGCCCCGCGCGGCCGGAAACCTGGGCGCGTGCAACGAAATCCCTTGCCGGGGCGGGGAGCGGGCGTTACAGAGCCGAGCACCAACCGGGGTGAAGGGGCAAGCTGCGCAGCCGCAAGGCGCGGGCATTGCGAGGGGTTCCGGTAGGCGATCCGACCGGAGATGGAGGGGGCCATAGCGACCAGGGCGATGACTGTGGACGGCGCGGGTACGCGCAAGTCTGGCGTGCGGCCGATCGGCGGGAATGCCGTCCGGGCGCGGCGCGCGGCACGTCCGGTCGTTGCTGCCCCGTCGTGTGGCACCCCGTCGTCTGCTTCGTCGCGACCGGTCGGGGTGTCCGCCTAGATGCCGCCGATCGATGTCAGCGGTTGGCTGCTGCCTGTTTCGGACGCCGACCCGTCCGGCGCCGATCTGGAATTCGACGCCGATTTCGGTGCGCTGGAACGTGCCGCCCAGGGCAAGCCCGAGCAGCAATACGGCGCGACGGTCATTCCGGCCGAGGAGCCCGACTGGAAGGAAGTCGACAGCCTCGCCCGCAGCCTGCTGGACCGGACCCGGGATTTGCGGATTGTCACGCATCTTGCGGTGTCGCGGCTGCGGCTCGGCGGGCTGGCCGACTACGCGGCGATGCTGGGGCTGACCCGGCACCTGCTCGAAGACCGGTGGGACGATCTGCATCCGCGGCTCGATCCGGAAGACGACAACGACCCGACGTTGCGGGCGAACGCGCTGTTGCGGCTGGGACATCCGGGCTGGGTGCTGCGCTTCCTGCGCGACCTGCCGCTGGCGCAGTCGCCCCGGCTCGGCCATTACGGCTGGCGCGACGTCGGCCTCGCGACCGGCCAGATCCCGAGCGAGGCGCAGGACAAACCGAGCGAGACGACCATCCGCGCGGCGTTCCAGGACAGCGATCCGGCGCGGCTTGCGCTGCTGCGGGCGGCAGCGACGGCGGCGGCGGCGGAGGTCGCGGCGATCTCGACCGGGTTCGATGCGCGGGCGGGTGCCGGTTCGGGGCCGGATCTGGAAGAACTGGCCAAGCTGCTGCGTGAGATGGCGCGCGCGATCGAACGCTATGGCGTGGCTCCGGCGGATGCGCCGGCGGACGCGCCGACCGAGGCGGACGCCGCGGGCGTGCCGGACGCGGCCGGCGGGGTCGCGGTTCCGGCGGCGGCGGCCCGTGCCCCGGCGTTCTCGGCGGCGGCCGTGACCGAAGTGACCAATCGTGCAGACGCGCTGCGGATGCTTGATCTGGTGTGCGATTACTATCGCCGTGCCGAGCCGTCGAGCCCGTTGCCCTTGCTGATCGGGCGGGCGCGCCGGCTGGCGGAACTGCCGTTCCTGGATATATTGCGCGATCTGGCGCCGGACGGGCTTGGCCAGGCGCGCATGATGACCGGGGTGACCGAGGAATGATCTGGCGTGCCCCCAGCCGGACGTGCGATATGGGCGGCGAAGATATCTGAAACGGGGAAGCGAGGCGAGCCGTGGCAAAAGCAAGCAGTCAGAAATTCGTGGCCCGCAACCGGGCCCCGCGCGTGCAGATCGAGTACGACGTCGAGACCTATGGGGCGCAGAAGAAGGTGCAGCTCCCGTTCGTCGTGGGGGTGATGGCGGACCTGTCCGGCAAGCCGGAGGAGCCGCTGCCGCCGGTGGCGGATCGCAAGTTCCTGGAAGTCGATGTCGATAATTTCGACGACCGGATGAAGGCGATGAAGCCGCGGGTGGCGTTCATGGTGCCGAACACCCTGACCGGGGAAGGCAACCTTGCGGTCGATATCACCTTCGAAAGCATGGACGATTTCTCGCCCGCGGCGGTGGCGCGCAAGGTCGACGCGCTGAACAAGCTGCTGGAGGCGCGGACCCAGCTTTCCAACCTGCTCACCTACATGGACGGCAAGAGCGGGGCGGAGGATCTGATCACCAAAGTGCTGAACGATCCGGCGCTGTTGCAATCCCTGGCCGCGGCACCGAAGCCGGATGCGGCCGACGGCAAGACGGGGGAGGAATAAGCCATGTCCGGGACCGAGACCGCCCCGCAAGCGGGCGCCGCAGCCGGGGTTGCCGTCCAGCAGACGAGTGATTTCGCCAGCCTGCTCACGCGCGAGTTCAAGCCCAAGTCCGACCAGGCGAAATCCGCGGTCGAGCAGGCGGTGCAGACCCTGGCGCAGCAGGCGCTGTCCAACACCACCCTGATCTCGGGCGATTCGCTCCGCAGCATCGAGGCGATGATCGCCGCGCTGGACGCCAAGCTGTCCGAGCAGATCAACGTCATCATGCACACCGAGGAATTCCAGAAGCTGGAATCCGCCTGGCGCGGCCTGCACCACCTGGTCAACAATACCGAGACGGACGAGTCCCTGAAGATTCGGGTGATGAACGTCTCGAAGAAGGACCTGGGCCGGACCTTGAAGAAGTTCCGCGGCACCGCCTGGGACCAGAGCCCGACGTTCAAGCAGGTCTATGAAGAAGAATACGGCCAGTTCGGCGGCGAGCCGTACGGCGTGCTGATCGGCGACTACGAGTTCGACCATGGCCCGCAGGACGTGCAACTCCTGAGCGACATCGCCCAGGTGGCGGCGGCCTCGCACACGCCGTTCATTGCCGCGGCGGCGCCGACGGTGCTGGGCATGGACAGCTGGAACGAGCTGTCCAATCCGCGCGATCTGACCAAGATCTTCCAGACCCCGGAATACGCCGCCTGGCGGTCGCTGCGGGAAAGCGAGGATTCGCGCTACCTCGGCCTCTGCATGCCGCGCTTCCTGTCCCGCCTGCCCTACGGCGAGAAGACCGAGCCGGTCGACGAGTTCCATTTCGAGGAAGACGTCGAGGGAGCGGACAGCAGCAAGTTCTGCTGGTCCAACGCGGCCTATGCGATGGCGACCAACATCACCCGGTCGTTCAAGCTTTACGGCTGGTGCTCGCGCATCCGCGGCATCGAGAGCGGCGGCGCGGTGGAAGGCTTGCCGACCTTCACCTTCCCGACCGACGACGGCGGGGTGGCGATGAAGTGCCCGACCGAGATCGCGATCAGCGATCGGCGCGAGGCGGAGCTGGCGAAGAACGGCTTCATGCCGCTGATCCACAAGAAGAACTCCGACTTTGCGGCGTTCATCGGCGCGCAGTCGTTGCAGAAGCCGCAGGAATACGACGATCCGGCAGCAACCGCGAACGCCAATCTGTCGGCCCGGCTGCCGTATCTGTTCGCGAGTTGCCGGTTCGCCCACTACCTGAAGTGCATGGTGCGCGACAAGATCGGTTCGACCATGAGCAAGGGGCAGCTGCAGGAGTGGCTGACCCGTTGGATCGGCCAGTACGTGGGCCCGACCGACGCGCCGGAGGAGTACAAGGCTACCCACCCGCTGTCGGATGCTCAGGTCGTGCTGGAAGAAAACGAGGAGAACCCGGGCTACTACAGCGCGAAGTTCTTCCTGAAACCGCACTATCAGCTTGAAGGGCTGACGGTGTCGCTGCGTCTGGTATCGCGCGTGCCCACCGCGTGACGAGGGGCTTCCTCGTGGGCTGTTCGCAACATCACTGAACCAGGGAGATACCCATGGCTTTCGATACCTATATGCAGTTCAAGTTTGCCGGCACCAGCCCGACGGGCACGCCGTACCTGAAGGGTGAATCGCAGGTGCAGGTCAAGAGCGATACACCGCTCGGCACCGACATCCAGGCCGGTTTCGTGTTCGAAATCGACGACTTCAACTTCGATATCGAGCAGGTGCTGAACATCGGCAGCCAGAGCTCGGGTGCGGGCGCCGGCAAGGTGACGTTCAATCCGTTTACGATCACCCGCAAGACCGACCGCGCCTCGCCGACCCTGTTCACCATGTGCTGCTCGGGGCAGCATTTCGAATCCGTCAGCCTGTATATCCGTCGCGCCGGCGGCGGCGGCAGCACGTCGAGCGGCATGACCAGCGGCTGGACGTTCCTGCGCTTCGACTTCGCCCTGGTTGCGGTGAAGACGATCTCCTGGAGCGGGTCAGACGGTGACGAATCGCCGAAAGAGGAAGTCGCATTCGAATACGGTGCCTTGCAGGCCCGTTACGTGCAACAGAATGCGGACGGCTCGCCAATGACCTCCGGCGACAACCAGACCATGGGTTCGTGGAACCGCGTCTACAATAACAACAGCTTCTCCTTGAGCGGTATCAAGGCGACCTGATCCGGCGCGACTGCAACATGGGGGAGGGGCCGCGGTGACCGACGCGCGCGACCTGTTGCGCACGGGGGATCCCCGCGCCGCCTTGGAGGAACTGAAACGGGAGGTGCGCAAAGCGCCGCGCGATGTGCGCCTGCGCACCTTCCTGTTCCAGATGTTCTGCGTATTCGGCGAATGGGAGCGTGCGGTGACCCAGCTCACCGCCGCGGCCGAACTCGACCCGCTCGCCCTGCCGATGTCGCAGGCCTATCGGGCGGCGATCCGCTGCGAAATGCTGCGCGGGCGGATCTTCGCCGGGACCCGCATGCCCACCGTGTTCGGCCCGCCCGAACCGTGGATGTCCCTGCTGATCGAGGCCAACCGGCTGCTCGCCGCCGGGCATGTGGACGAAGCCGCCGGCCTGCGCGACAGCGCGTTCGAGCAGGCGCCGGCCACCACCGGCACCATCGATGGCGCCGCGTTCGACTGGATTGCCGACGCCGACCCGCGCCTCGGGCCGATGCTGGAAGCGCTGGTGGACGGCAAATACTACTGGGTGCCGTTCCAGCGCCTCAGCCAGATCGATATCGAGAAACCGGAAGACCTGCGCGACCAGGTCTGGATGCCGGCGCATTTTGTCTGGACCAACGGCGGCGAATCGTTCGGTTTTCTGCCCACCCGCTATCCGGGGTCGGAAACCGCGGACGACCCGGCCCTTGCCCTGTCGCGCCGCACGGACTGGGAGGATCGCGGGTCGAACTGGTTCCTCGGCCGCGGTCAACGCATGTTCGCCACCGACGCGGGCGAGCATCCCGTGATGGACATCCGCAACATCACGCTCGCCGAGCCGGCTGCATCGGAGGCCTGAGGTGGCGGAGTCCGCCAGTCGGGAACGCCTGCAGCCGTCCCTGCTCGACCGGCTGACCGACCACGCGCCGGAATCCCGCCGGGAAGGGTTCGACCAGCAGACCCTGTCGATGCCGCAATTGCGCCAGGCGGTGCTGCGCGATCTCGGCTGGCTGCTGAACACCACCAATCTTTCCAGCACCGAAGACCTCTCGGCCACCCCGCTCGCGGCCAGATCGACCTTGAACTACGGTGCCCCCGGCTTCACCGGATCGGTCGGCACCGTGGGCGGCATGAGCGTGCTGGAAACCGGCCTCACCGCCGCGATCCGCGCCTTCGAGCCGCGCATCCGCCCCGACTCCCTCTCGGTCCAGCTGCGGCGCGGCGGATCGGACGCGGCCACGCCCACCTTGCGCTTCGAGATATCGGGCGATCTCTGGGCGCATCCGGTGCCCGAGCAACTGTTCCTGGAAACCGCGATCGAGGTCGAAACCCGGGCCGCGGTCGTCACCGACGCGCGGGCGCGCCGCTGATGGATCCGCGGCTGCTGCGTCTTTACGAATCCGAACTGGCCTACATCCGCGACATGGGCCAGGAATTCGCGCGCGAGTTCCCGAAGATCGCAGCCAGGCTCAGCCTCACCAGCTTCGACGTCGCCGATCCCTATGTGGAACGTCTGCTCGAAGGCTTCGCCCTGCTCACGGCGCGCGTCCAGCTCAAGATGGAAGCGGAATTCCCGACCTTCACGCAGTCGTTGCTGCAGATGGTCTATCCGCACTACCTGGCGCCCACGCCCTCGATGGCCGTGGTCCGCTTCACGCCGGAAGTGAGCCTGCGCGGTTCGCCCAAGGGCGCGATCCTGCCGCGTGGCACCGAGCTGCGCAGCCTGCTCGGCACCGAGGACCAGACCAACTGCGAATTCCGCACCGCGCATCCGGTGCATCTGCTGCCGATCGAGCTGGTCGATGCCGAGTATATCGGCTCCCCGGCGGCGGTCGCGGCCCTCGGCCTGCCTGACCAGCGCGGGGTGAAGGCGGCCATCCGCCTGCGCCTGAAAGCCACGGGGGAGGCCGGGTTCGACAAGATTGCGCTTGATCGCCTGCCGCTGTTCCTGTCGGGTCCGGCTGCGGCGCGCGTCCGCCTCTATGAACAGATGATGGCCGAGCTGGTCGCGATCTACGTCCGCCCCGGCGAACGCCCGCTGCCCTGGCAGGAGCGGCTGCCGACCACCGCGCTGCGCCCGCTCGGCTTCGAAGCGGAGGAGTCGCTGCTGCCGCGTGCGGCGGAATCCTTCGACGGCTATCGGCTGTTGCAGGAATACTACGCGATGCCGGAACGGTTCCTGTTCGTGGAGCTGGCCGGGCTTGCCCATCCCGCCGGGCGCACCGCGGGCAAGGAGATCGAGATCATCCTGCTGCTGGCGCGTAGCGAACCGGTGCTGGCGAACGCCTTCGGCCCCGATCATTTCGCGCTGTTCGCCACGCCCGCCGTCAACCTGTTCGCCCGCCGCAGCGATCGGGTCAACGTGAACGAGCGCGAGGCAGAGTACCATATCGTGCCGGACCGCATGCGCCCGCTCGATTTCGAGGTGTTCAGCATCCGCGCGGTGGAAGGCTTCGCCGCCGACGGCAGCGGCGCGCAGCCGTTCATGCCGTTCTATGCAAGCAACGATTTGTCGCGCAACCCGGATCATCGCGCCTACTATACCTTGCGTCGCGAGCCGCGGCAGTTGTCCTCCACCGCCCGCCAGCGCGGCCCGCGGTCGAGCTATTTCGGCCACGAGGTGTTCATCTCCCTGGTCGATGCCGAAGCCGCCCCGCTCGCGCACGGGCTGCGCCAACTCGGGCTCGATCTGCTCTGCACCAATCGGGATCTGCCGCTGGCGATGCCGGTCGGCAAGCACCATACCGACTTCACCATCTCGGTCAGCGCGCCGGTCGCCTCCATCCGTTGCCTGGTCGGTCCGACGATGCCCCGCCCGTGTCGCAGCGACGGGGAATACGCCTGGCGGTTCATCAGCCATCTGGGGCTCAACTATCTCAGCCTGACCGACACCGACGCGCGTCAGGGCGCGGCGGCGTTGCGGGAATTATTGCGACTGTATCTTCCTCCGGCCTCGGCGGTGCAGGCGCGCCAGTTGGAAGGGCTGATGTCGATCGCCTGCCATCCGATCGTTCGGCGCATCCCCGGGGCGGGACCGGTCGCCGCCGGGCGGGGGCTGGAACTGACCTTGACGATCGACGAGGCGGCGTTCGGCGGCGCCGGCGGCATCCTGATGGCCGCCGTGCTCGATCGCTTCTTCGCCAAATACGTCTCCATCAACGCGTTCACCGAAACGGTGTTCCGCACGCCGGAGCGGGGCGAGGTGAAGCGCTGGCCGATGCGCATCGGTCAGCGCCCGGTGCTGTAGTGGCCATGGAGACCCTGCCGGCCACGGACGAGCCCCAGCCCGTCGCTGAGCAGCCCGCGGCCGAAACGCCCATCGCCGCGCCGCTCGTCGCCGCGCCGGCTGCGGACCACGACCCCGTCGCGGCGCTGTTCGCCGGCCTCGCCGCGCGGCCCTGGAGCTTCGGCTTCTACCACGCCATGCGCGCGCTGGAGGCGGCCTTCCCCGATCGCCCGCGCTTCGGGCGCAGCGCGCGCCCCGCCCAGGACCCGGTCCGGCTTGCGCAGGAACCCGCGGTGGTGTTCGCCCCGGCCACCCTGGCCGGCTGGCAGGATGCGGCGGACGAGTTGCCGCCCCGGCTCACGGTGTTCTTCTTCGGCCTGTTCGGCCCCGACGGGCCGTTGCCGCTGCACCTCACCGAATACGCGCGCGATCGCCGGCGCAACCATCGCGATCCCACCTTCCAGCGCTTCGCCGACATCTTCCACCATCGCGCCCTTTCCTTGTTCTACCGCGCCTGGGCCGACGTGCGCCCGACCGTCAGCTTCGACCGGCCGGAGCAGGATCGTTTCGGCCTGTACGTCGGCGCGCTGTCCGGGCTCGGCATGGCGAGCCTGCGCGACCGCGACGCGATGCCGGACCTGACGAAGCTGCATTTCGCCGGGCACCTGGCGTTGCAGACCCGCCATGCGGAGGGGCTGGCCGACATCCTGTCCGCGTTCTTCGCCATGCCGGTGCGGGTCGAAAGCTTCATCGGCGCCTGGCTCACCCTGCCGGCGGCGGACCGCTCGCGGCTCGGCGACGGGGAACGGACGGCCGGGCTCGGCCAGACCGTTCTTCTTGGCGGACGGGTCTGGTCGCGCCAGCACAAGTTCCGTATTGTCATCGGGCCGCTGTCGCTGGCCGAGTATGAGCGGCTGCTGCCCGGGGGGCGCAGCTTCCATCGCCTGGTTCCGATCGTGCGCAACTACGCCGGCGATACCCTGGTGTGGGACGTGAACCTGATTCTGAAGCGCGACGAGGTCGCGCCCACCCGGCTCGGCGGCTTCGGCCGGCTCGGCTGGACCACCTGGCTGATGCCGCGCCGGGCTGAGACCGACGCGGCGGATTTGTTCCTCGATGCCAGTGCCGACAGCATGGCACGCAAGATAGACGCCGGCCTGCAAGCGACCGCAACGGAGACCGTTTGATGACCGAGATCAGCCGCGCCAACCTGTTCGGCAAACTGAACGCGATCGCCTACAAGGCGATCGAGGGCGCCACCACCTTCTGCAAATTGCGGGGCAATCCGTATGTGGAGCTGGTGCACTGGATCCACCAGATCCTGCAGGTGCAGGATTCCGACCTGCACCGCATCGTGCGCCATTTCGAGCTCGATCCGGGCAAGCTGTCGGCCGATGTCACCGCCGCGCTGGACCGGCTGCCGCGCGGGGCGACCTCGATCACCGATCTTTCCTCGCAGATCGAGGATGCGGTCGAGCGCGCCTGGGTGTTCGGCACCTTGATGTTCAACGAATCGCAGGTGCGCACGGGGCACTTGGTCCTGGGCGCGATGAAGACGCCCAACCTGCGCAACGCGCTGGTCGCCATCAGCCGTCAGTTCGAGCGGGTGAAGGCCGAGGCACTGGGCGACGATTTCGCGCAGATCCTGAACGGCTCGCCGGAAGCGGTGCTGGCCGCGATGGACGGTTCGCGGGTGGGCGCGCCGGGGGAGGCCTCGGGCGCGATCGCCCCGGCGGCGATGGGCAAGCAGGAGGCGCTGAAACAATTCACCACCGACCTCACGGAACGCGCGCGCAACGGCGAGCTCGATCCGATCGTCGGCCGCGACGCCGAGATCCGCCAGGTGATCGACGTGCTGATGCGGAGGCGGCAGAACAACCCGATCCTGACCGGGGAGGCCGGCGTCGGCAAGACCGCGGTGGTGGAAGGGTTCGCGCTGCGCATCGCCGCCGGCGACGTGCCGCCGATGCTCGCCGAGGTATCGTTGCGGGTGCTGGATGTCGGCCTGCTGCAAGCCGGCGCGTCGATGAAGGGCGAGTTCGAGCAGCGGCTGCGCCAGGTGATCGAGGAAGTGCAATCCTCGCCCAAGCCGATCATTCTGTTCATCGACGAAGCCCACACCTTGATCGGCGCCGGCGGCGCGGCCGGCACCGGAGACGCGGCGAACCTGCTGAAACCGGCGCTCGCGCGCGGCACGTTGCGGACCATCGCGGCAACCACCTGGGCCGAATACAAGAAATATTTCGAGAAGGATCCGGCGCTCACCCGCCGCTTCCAGGTGGTGCAGGTCGACGAGCCGGACGAGGCGAAGGCGATCCTGATGATGCGCGGCATCGCCTCGCCGCTGGAAAAACACCACCGGGTGCAGGTGCTGGACGAGGCGATCGAGGCAGCGGTGCGCCTGTCGCACCGCTACATTCCGGCGCGCCAACTGCCCGACAAATCGGTCAGCCTGCTCGATACCGCCTGCGCCCGGGTCGCGGTCAGCCAGCACGCCACCCCGCCGGCGGTGGAGGATTGCCGCCGGCGCATCTCGGCGCTGGAGACCGAGCTCGAGATCATCGCCCGTGAGAGCGCGATCGGCATCGATGCCACCGCGCGCGAGACCTCCGCGCGCGCGGCGCTGGAGGAGGAACAGGCCCGGCTCGGCGGCCTGGAAACCCGCTGGAGCGCGGAGAAGGCGCTGGTCGATCGGGTGCTGGAACTGCGCGCCCGGCTTCGCCAGGGCGGCGAGCCGGTCGAAGGCGAGCCGCCGCCGCCCACCGATGGCGAACGCGCCGGGATGCTGGACGAGCTGCGCAGCCTGCAAACGACCCTCGCCGCGCATCAGGGGGAATCCCCACTGATCCTGCCGAGCGTCGACGAGCAGGCGGTCGCCGCCGTGGTCGGCGACTGGACCGGCATCCCCGTCGGGCGGATGGTGAAGAACGAGGTGCAGGCGGTCCTCCGCCTGGCCGAGACGCTCGGCCATCGCGTGATCGGCCAGGGCCACGGGCTGGAGATGATCGCAAGCCGGGTGCGCACCTCGCGCGCCGGGCTCGATAACCCGTCGAAACCGATCGGCGTGTTCATGCTGTGCGGCCCGTCCGGCGTCGGCAAGACGGAAACCGCGCTCGCCCTGGCGGAATCGCTCTATGGCGGCGAGCAGAACCTGATCACCATCAACATGAGCGAGTTCCAGGAGGCGCACACCGTCTCCACCCTGAAAGGCGCCCCGCCCGGCTATGTGGGCTATGGGGAGGGCGGCGTGCTGACCGAAGCCGTCCGCCGCAAGCCCTATTCGGTGGTACTGCTGGACGAGGTGGAGAAGGCGCACTCGGACGTGCACGAGATCTTCTTCCAGGTGTTCGACAAGGGCGTGATGGAGGACGGCGAAGGCCGGGTCATCGACTTCAAGAACACCCTGATCCTGCTTACGTCCAACGTCGGCACCGACCTCATCATGTCGATGTGCGCCGATCCCGAATTGACGCCGGAACCGGACGAGATCGCCAAGGCGCTGCGCACGCCGTTGCTGAAGGTGTTCCCCCCGGCGCTGCTCGGGCGGCTGATCGTGATCCCGTACTATCCGCTGAGCGACGCGGTGATGGGTGATATCATACGCTTGCAACTCGGCCGGATCGCGCGGCGGATCAGCGAGCACCACAAGGTGCCGGTCACCTTCTCCGACGACGTGGTGAACCTGATCGCGAGCCGCTGCAACGAACCGGAAAGCGGCGGGCGGATGATCGATGCGATCCTGACCAACACGATGCTGCCGGCGATCAGCGGTGCGTTCCTGGAACGGATGATGGAAGGCAGCATGGTCGCCAAGGTGGACGTCGGCGTGGCGGACGGGGAGTTCACCTACGCATTTGCCTGACGGGCGGCTGCCTTCGACGCTTCCGGCGCCGAAGGCAGCCCGCGGTCAGTGCGGCGGTCCGATGGAACGCCGCGCCGGGTCCTACAAGCTGTAGGCGTTCTTTGTAGCAACCAGCTGCTGGGCCTTTTTCAGTTCCTTGACGAACCCGACCAGGTTCTTCACCACATCCTGCTGCGTCGCGTCGTCGGGCAGGGTGGCGGGTTCCTGCCCGTCCTGGCGCCCCCAGGGACCCATGGATTGCAGGATCACTTTGGGGTCCATGAGAAATCCGTCGAGGTCCTTGGCGAGGACCAGTTGCATGGTCACGTCGCGCGCGGCCTTCGGAAAGATCGAATTATAGGTCGCGACCGTGGGCGATGCCTTGACCTTGCCCGCCGCGGCAGCCGCCCTGGCAAGCGCCGCCTTCACGTTGTTCTGCCAGTTCAGCAGCATCTTTTCCTTGGCCGTCAGATCCTTCTCCGCGGTATTGAAGCGCTGCCGCGTGGCGGCCACGCGTGACTCGCCGGTCGCCTGGACGGAGGCAAGTACCTTGTTCAGGTATTTCAGGGCGCGCTCATAGGCGGTCTTGACGTCCGCCTCGGTGCGCTCGTTGATTTCCTTGCCGATCTCCTTCCCGAGCACGGACGTATAGGACGCGCTGGCTTTCTTGTAATTGCCCAGCTGGGTTTCCATTTCGTCGACAAGCTTGTTGCCGGCTTTCAGATCCGAGCTCTTCTCGGTGTTGGTCTTGTTCGCCGCATCTTCTGCCTTGTCGAATTTCTCCAGGGCACCCGACAAGCCGGTATAGGAACCGAACGCATTGAAGATGCCTTTGCTCTCCTTCGGCTTTTTCTTGCCGGTCATCTGTTCGAACGTCTTCTTGGCGTCGTCCCACATGACTGCCAGACCGTCTGCCATCCAAGCCTCCCTCTTCTACCAAATCTCACCGTGATCCGTCAGTTCGGCCTTGGTTGGCGACCTGCCCGTCGCGTTCCGGCCGAGGCGCTGTCCCGACCCGATATGTTCTCATCGGCGGACCGCTAATCGTAAACCACAACCGCGGAGACCGTTACAAGTCCGAATTTCGGGGGGGCAAATCCGTCCCCGCAAGGGCCGACGCGCCAGTGTCCGGGCGCGCAAATATCGCCATCATGTGTAGGGACACGAGCTCTTTGTTTCAGTGGCCTGCTGGTCCCTTGAAATGGGACGGCATTTCAGGGGCAGGACGCTAGCCGCCCTGTACGATCCGGTGGTAGCCGCGAGCGTAATAGATCAGCCCCTCGTGCACCGGGCCGGTATGCACCGCCTCGACGACGCAGAAGAACACGTCGTGGGTGCCGACCTCCACCACCTGGTCGATGCGGCAGTCGAACGCCACGGCTGCCTCGGTCAGCACCGGGGCGCCGGTCGCAAGCGTGGTCCAGGCCGCGGTGTCGAAGCGCGCTTCCAGCTTGTGATCGGTCAGGCCGGCGAACACCGGCGACAGATCCTGCTGCGCCGCGGTCAGCGTGTTCACGCACAGCACCCCGTTGGCGGCGAAGGCGGGGTAGGAATCGTTGCTGCGGTTGGCGCACACCAGCAGGGTGGGCGGCGTATCGGTGACCGAGCACACCGCCGACGCGGTGAACCCCGCGCGCCCGCCCGGCCCGTCGGTGGTGATCACGTTCACCGCCGCGCCGAGGCGGGCCATGGCTTCGCGATATTGGTCCTTGCTGACAGGCATGGCCGCGTCCTTCGCCGGAGCTGCAAGTATGGCCGAGGCCGGCGCGTCCGCCAACGGGCACCAGCTCCTTGTTTCCAGTGGCCTGCCGATCCCTGAAATGGAAAGGCATTTCAGGGGCAGGACACTCCTTGTTTCCAGTGGCCTGCTGATCCCTGAAATGGAAGGCATTTCAGGGGCAGGACACTCCTTGTTTCCAGTGGCCTGCTGATCCCTGAAATGGAAGGCATTTCAGGGGCAGGACACTCCTTGTTTCCAGTGGCCTGCTGATCCCTGAAATGGAAGGCATTTCAGGGGCAGGACACTCCTTGTTTCCAGTGGCCTGCTGATCCCTGAAATGGAAGGCATTTCAGGGGCAGGACACTACGCCGCCGCCTTCGCTTCCCGCCGGCGCGCGTGCAGGATGAATTCCGTGTATCCGTTCGGCTGCGTCCCGCCCTGGAACACGAGGTCGCAGGCGGCGCGGAACGCCACCCCGTCGAACCCCGGCGCCATCGGCCGGTAGGCCGGATCGCCCGCGTTCTGCCGGTCGACCACCGCGGCCATGCGCTGCAACGTCGCGCGCACCTGCGCCTCGGTCGCGATCCCGTGGCGCAGCCAGTTGGCGACGTGCTGGGAGGAGATGCGCAACGTCGCCCGGTCCTCCATCAGCCCGACGTCATGGATGTCCGGCACCTTGGAACACCCGATCCCCTGGTCGATCCAGCGCACCACGTAGCCCAGGATACCCTGGCAGTTGTTGTCCAGCTCCTCCTGGATCTCCGCCTCCGACCAGTTCGGCCGGTCCGCCACCGGAATGGTCAGCAGCGCGCCGAGCGGCGCGCGGGCGCGCGCGCGCAGTTCGCTCTGCCGCGCCGGCACGTCGACCATGTGGTAGTGCAGCGCGTGCAAGGTGGCGGCGGTGGGGGAGGGGACCCAGGCGGTGTTGGCCCCCGCGCGCGGGTGGGCGATCTTCTGCGCCAGCATCTCGGCCATCCGGTCCGGCATCGCCCACATGCCCTTGCCGATCTGCGCCCGGCCGGGCAGGCCGCAGGCGAGGCCGATATCGACGTTCTGGTCCTCGTACGCACCGATCCAGGCGGTGGCGCGCATGTCGTTCTTGCGCACCATCGCCCCGGCCGCCATCG
>JABBNW010000055.1 GCA_019352115.1 Pseudomonadota bacterium | reverse complement strand
GGGCGGCGGCGGGTGTGTGCCCGCCGCCGCCCGTCGTCGGTACGCGCTCGCCGCGGAAGGCTTCAGACGCCGGCGGTGGCGGCGACTTCGGCGGCGAAATCGGCGGACTGCTTCTCGATGCCCTCGCCGAGGTTGAAGCGGGCGAAATCGGCCACCGTGGCGCCCGCCTTGGCGAGCACGGCCTTCACCCGGCTTTCGCCGTCATGCACCCAGACCTGCTCCAGCAGGACCACTTCCTCGTAGTATTTGCGGACCCGGCCATCGACCATCTTCTCGATGATCGCTTCCGGCTTGCCCGACGCGCGGGCCTGGTCGGCCAGGATCGCGCGCTCGCGTTCCAGGGCCGCGGGATCGACGGCGCCGATGTCGATCGCGTCCGGCCGGCTCGCCGCGATGTGCATGCCCATCTGGCGGCCGAGCAGTTCCAGCCCTTCCAGCTCCGACGGCGCCTCCAGCGCCACCGCCACGCCGATGCGCCCGAGACCGGGGCGCAGCGGCTGGTGCACATAGGTCGCGACCGCGCCCTGCTTCACCCGCAGCACGCGGGCGCGACGCAGGCTCATGTTCTCGCCGACGGTGGCGATGAGATGGGTCAGCTCCTCGGCCACCGTGCGCCCGGTGCCGGGGAACGGCGCGGCATTCAGGGCGGCGACGTCCTCGCCCACGTCCAGCGCGAGCTTCGCCACCGTCGCGACGAACGCCTGGAACGTCTCGTTGCGGGCGACGAAATCGGTCTCCGCGTTGACTTCGACCAGCGCCGCGGCGCGCGGGGTGGAGGCGACGCCCACCAGCCCCTCGGCCGCCACCCGGCCCGACTTCTTCGCCGCCGCCGCGAGGCCCTTCTTGCGCAGCCAGTCGATCGCGGCGTCGATATCCCCGCCGCTCTCCGACAGGGCGCGCTTGCAATCCATCATGCCCGCGCCGGTCTTCTCGCGCAGGTCCTTCACCAGGGCAGCCGTGATCTCGGCCATTGTTTCAGTGTCCAGTCATCGGTTGTCGGGGCTTAGACGGCGGCCTGCTCGGCCGGGGCCTCGGGCTCGGGCAGGAACTCCGGCGGCAGGTCCTCGGCGGCACCGAGGTCGGCGCCGGAGGCGGACATCTCGGCGCTGATCCCGTCCAGCACCGCACCGGCCACCAGGTCGCAATAGAGGGTGATGGCGCGGATCGCGTCGTCGTTGCCGGGGATCGGGTAGGTCACGCCCGCGGGATCGGAGTTGCTGTCGAGCACCGCCACCACCGGGATGCGCAGCTTGGTGGCTTCCTCGACCGCCAGCTTCTCCTTGTTGGTGTCGATGATGAACAGGATGTCCGGCAGCCCGCCCATGTCCTTGATGCCGCCCAGTGAGCGATCGAGCTTGTCGCGCTCGCGAGTGATCGTCAGCACCTCTTTCTTGGTCAGGCCCTCGGTGTTGCCGGCCAACGTCTCCTCGATCTGGCGCAGGCGCTTGATGCTGCCGGTGATCGTCTTCCAGTTCGTGAGCGTGCCGCCCAGCCAGCGGTGGTTGATGTAGTACTGGCCGCAACGCTTGGCCGCGTCCGCCACATAATCCGCCGCGGCGCGCTTGGTGCCGACGAACAGCACCCGCCCGCCGGCCGCCGTCACGTCGCGCACCGCGCGCAGCGAGCGGTCCAGCATCGGGACGGTCTGCTGCAGGTCGATGATGTGGACCTGGTTGCGCACGCCGAACAGGTACGGCGCCATGCGCGGGTTCCACCGCCGCGTGTGGTGGCCGAAGTGAACGCCGGATTCGAGCAACTGGCGCAAGGTGAATTCGGGCATCGCCATGGGCGAGCTCCTTTCCTGGATGGTCCGGTTGAGCCTCCGCGGGGTCTGGCCAAAATGGCACCGGACCGGGACTGGATCCCGGGAAAGGCACCCCGCGTGTGAATTACCGGCCGCGCACCGCGCCGCCGGCAGGGCCGCATATGGCCGAGCGCGGACGAAAACGCAAGTACGCCGCCCGATCGCCGGCCCGCGCCGCAGCCGTCAGGCCGGGGCGAACAGGTCCGCCCGCGCCGCCTGCGGCGGGGAAGGGGGCAGGGCGGCAAAGGCCGGATCCCGCTGCGCCACCGCCAGCACCTGGCCCGCGAACAGGCGCAGGTTCAGCTCGCCCTCCGCGTGCGGCATGCCGCCGTAGGAGAAATCGGCGATCAGGTGGTCCGTCCCGGTGACCGCGCGCAGTTCGGCGATCTGCTGGAGGCAGTCGTCCGGCGTGCCGACGATCTGGATTTTCACGTAGAACCCGGTCGCCTTGGCGCGCCCGGCCGGCTCCTTCAGCTTGGCGTAGGTCTTCGCCATCTTGCCGTAGGATTCGTAGCCCTTCACCGCGCCCAGGTGGCCGTCGGAGAAGCCGTAGTGGGCGTCGATCGACTCCCATTTGCGTCCCAGCCATTGCATGGCGCGATCTTCCGCCTCGGCCCGGCTCGCGGCGCAGGAGACATTGGTCAGGATCACCGGCGGCGGCGGGGTGTGGCCGACCGCCGCCGCGATCGCGCGGAAGCGGGCGATGTCCTCGGCCGCCTTCGCCCATTCGTTCTGCATGACGACCATCATGCCGAAGCCGAGTTGCGCCATCACCTCGGCCGATTCCGGGCTGACGGAGGAGGCGTAGAAACGCCGCTCGGGGTGCGACATCGGCCGCGGGCGGATCGCGGTGCGGGGGATCCGGTAGAACTGGCCGGCGTATTCGAAGCTCGGCTCGGCCAGCGCCAGCTTCACGATCTGCGCGGCTTCGACGAAGCGGGCGCGCGCTTCCTCCATCGGGATGCGGAAGCCGGCGTATTCCACGCTGGCCGCGCCGCGGCCGAAGCCGAACAGGCATCGGCCGCCGCACAGCACATCGAGCAGGGCGATCTGCTCGGCGACCCGGATCGGATCGTGCCAGGGCAGCACGATCACCGACGTCCCGAGCATGATCCGCTGCGTCCGCCCGGCGAAATAGGACAGCAACTGGGTCGGCGCCGGCGACATCGAATAGCCGGTGAAATGGTGTTCCAGGGCGAACAGGGAATCGAAGCCGAGCGGCTCGGCCAGGTCGCCGAGGGCGAGGTGCTCGCGATAGACGGCGGCGTCGGCGCGGCCGTCCTCGGCCAGGATGCTGAGCGAGAGCCCGATCTTCATCGCCGTTTCCTCCCTTTTTCGGCCGGCGCGGCGGTCAGAGCGTGAAAAGCAATCGAACTTGTGAAAGAAAGCCCGCTGGAATTGCTCGGGTTTTCGGGCGGTTTCGGGGGCTCGCGGGCATTCTTTCACAAACTCTCAGCCGAGCGCCGGCATCACCTCGGCGGCGAACAGTGCGACCGAGCGCAGCCCGGCGGCAAGCGGCAGGTCGCCGAAGGCGAAGCGGCACAGCAGGTAGGTGATGCCGCTTTGCGCCACCACCTCGGCCAGATGGGCGGCAACCTTCGCGGGCGCGCCCGCCACCGCGCGACCGGCGGCCTCGGCCTCGTCGAATTCGGCCGGGAACAGCGCCTGCGGGCTCGGCATCCGGCCGTGGCGGAGCCAGAGCTTGAGGAAACTCGCGCGCCACTGCCGGTAGGCGGGACGGGCGAGCGCCAGCGCCGCCGCGTCGGTGTCGGCCACCACCACGTGGCGGACCAGGCCGATCAGCGGCAGCGGCTCCGCGTCCCGCCCGAGCGCGGCCCACTCGGCCCGGTAGCGCGCGGTGATGGCGCGCATCGGCTCCGGCGGCAGGTTGGAGACGATGTTCACCCGATGCGCCGCGGCCCAGGGCACGCCATCCGCGCCGCCGATGCCGTACCACAACGGCGGGTGCGGGCGCTGCACCGGGGCAAGCTCCATCGGCACGTCGCGGAAGCGGTAGAAGCGGCCGTCGTAGCTCAGCGGACCGCCCGCCAGGCCGCGCAGGATGACCTCCAGCGCTTCCTGATACATCGCCGGGGCGGTGTCGGGATCGAGACCCCAGTATCCGAGCTCGATCGGCGAAATCCCCCGGCCCACGCCGAGCATCATCCGCCCGCCGCTGATCTGGTCCAGCATGCAGATCTCCTCGATCAGCCGGACCGGGTGATACAGCGGCAGGGTGTAGACGAGCGGTCCCAGCCGTAGCCGCGCGCTGCGCTGTGCCGCGGCGGCAAGCCAGACCGAGGGGGAGGGGGCGAGGCCGAGCGGCGTCGCGTGGTGCTCGGCCACATGGTAGCCGTAGAAACCGGCGCGGTCGTAGGCCTCGATCAGGCGCAGCCGGTCGGCGAACAGGGCGCCGCCGTCGCCGGGGCTGTCCATGTGGTCGAACACGCCGAACTGGATCATGCGACACCCCCTCCGCACGCGCGCCCCGCCGCGGTTCCGGCGGGGCGCGGTTCAGTACGTCACCACAGTGCGGATCGATTCCCCGCGCCGCAGCAGATCGAAGCCTTCGTTGATCTGCTCGAACGGCAGCACATGGGTAATCAGGTCGTCGATGTTGATCCGCCCGTCCATGTACCAATCGACGATGCGCGGCACATCGGTCCGTCCGCGCGCACCGCCGAACGCGGTGCCCTTCCACACCCGCCCGGTGACCAGTTGGAACGGCCGGGTCGCGATCTCCTGCCCGGCGCCGGCCACGCCGACGATGATGCTCTGGCCCCATCCGCGATGGCAGCATTCCAGCGCCTGGCGCATCACCTTCACATTGCCGATGCACTCGAAACTGTAATCCGCGCCGCCGCGGGTCAGATCGACCAGGTAGGGCACCAGGTCGCCGGCCACCTCGGCCGGGTTGACGAAATGCGTCATGCCGAATTTCTCGGCGATCGCCTTGCGGTTCGGATTGAGATCGACGCCGACGATCATCTCCGCGCCCGCCATCCGCGCGCCCTGGAGCACGTTCAGCCCGATGCCGCCCAGGCCGAACACTACCACCCGCGCCCCCGGCTCGACCTTCGCCGTGTTGATCACCGCGCCGATGCCGGTGGTCACGCCGCAGCCGATGTAGCAAACCTTGTCGAACGGCGCGTCGGGACGAATCTTCGCCACCGCGATCTCCGGCAGCACGGTGTAATTCGCGAAGGTCGAAGTGCCCATGTAATGATGGATCGTCTCGCCGGCGCAGGAAAACCGGCTGGTCCCGTCCGGCATCAGCCCGCGCCCCTGGGTCGCGCGGATCGCCACGCACAGGTTCGTCTTGCGCGACAGGCAGTATTCGCACTGCCGGCATTCCGGCGTGTAGAGCGGAATAACGTGATCGCCCTTCGCCACGCTGGTGACGCCAGGGCCGACATCGACCACAACGCCGGCGCCCTCGTGGCCCAGAATGGACGGAAACAAACCCTCCGGATCGGCGCCCGACAGGGTGAATTCGTCGGTGTGGCAGATGCCGGTGGCCTTGATCTCCACCAGAACCTCACCCGCGCGCGGGCCCTCCAAATCCACCTCTTCCAGACTGAGCGGCTGCCCCGCCGCGCGCGCCACCGCCGCACGTGTCTTCATCGCCAGCCTCCCGGTTGATCGACGCGAACAGTGGCCGCGCCGCGCCGGAGGCGCAACCGGGTGGGAGGAAAAAAGCAAGGCCAGGGGGCAGCGCCCCCTGGCCTTGCTGTCAGCCGCCGCGCACCGCGACCAACCGCCAGGTCGGGTCGGAGCCCGCCAGGTTGCGCTCGAACGTCCAGACGTCGGTGAGTTCGGTCACCGCGTCCGCGCCGGTGACCGGCTGGCCGGCGGTATCGCGGGTGATGGTGACCTGGTCGGAGACGATTCGCAGCGTGATTTGCGCGGTGGAGCCGCGCAGGTCGGCGGCTTCGATCGCCACTTGCGGCACCGCGCGGATGTCCGTGGTTTGCGTATGACCGGCCGCTTCGCGGGCGGTGATGGCGTGTTCGAAGGCGTGGTAGACGTCGTCGGACACCAGCGGCTGCAGGGCGCTACGGTTGCCGGTGGCGAAGGCGGCGACGATCATGCGGAACGCCTGTTCGGCGCGGCCGAGGAAGGCGGTCGGGTCGAAGCTGCGATCCACCGTCTGCATCCGCGCCAGGGTCTGGCCGAGCGGGCTGGCGGGATCGGGGCCGGTGCGTGCCGGGCCAGCGGGGTAGGCGGGTTCGGCGTGGCCCTCGATGACGGGCGCGGGTCCGCCCGGCCCGACGGGACCGGCCGGCGGCGTGCCGGGCTGGGCCTGGAACTGGGTCGGCCGTTCGAAGCCGGTGCGCTTCCCCAGGATGCTGCGCAGGCGCAGGATCAGGAAGGCGGCGATCATCCCGAACAGGACCAGATCGATAGGGAATCCGCCTGAACTCATGGCTGCGTTCTCCTCGTGCGAAGCCGGAAGGCTTCGCGCTTGATGCGGTGGCCGGCCGGGCCCGCGCGCGCTGCCGTCGGCCAGCGTCACGAAGCGCGCTCGTCGGCCGGGTGGCCGTGATCCGAAATTCCTGTCATACGGCACCCGCCGCGTTCCGGCTGGCGCCGACCCGCGGCGGCGGGTCGCCGCCGGACCAGGCCGCACCGCGC
Organism: Pseudomonadota bacterium; assembly: GCA_019352115.1. Taxonomy (GTDB): domain Bacteria; phylum Pseudomonadota; class Alphaproteobacteria; order Acetobacterales; family Acetobacteraceae; genus JAJZVS01. The sequence goes on along the minus strand of JABBNW010000055.1, from coordinate 15,956 downwards.
CACGGCTACACATAGGGACGTCGGGGCGCGGAGACAAATCCCGCCCGCGCCCTTATACCCCGATTGCCGCCTTCACCCGCGCGGCGGACAGCGGCAGGTCGCGCAGCCGGGCGCCGGTGGCATCGAACAGCGCGTTGGCGATCGCCGCGGCCATCGGCCCCTGGCCGGCTTCCCCCGTGCCGAGGAACGGTTGGCCGGGGCGGTCCAGCACGTGCACCTCCACGCTTGCCGGGGCGGCGGGGAAGCGCAGGATCGGGTAGAAGCTCCAATCGGTGCTGGTGATGCGGCGGCGGTCGAAGCGGACTTCCTCGTACAGGGTCCAGCTTGCGGATTGGACGATGGCGCCCTCGATCTGGTTGCGGATGCCGTCGGGATTGATCGCCTGGCCGCTGTCCACCGCGGCGACCACCCGGCCGAGCTGGATGCGCCCGGTCTCGTGTTCCACCGTCAGGTCCAGCGCCACGGCGCAATAGGCGCCGAGGTTCTTGTAGCGCGCGAAGGCGAAGCCCCGCCCGTGGCCGGGGGTGCGCGGGGACGGCGTGGCCCAGCCGAAGCGGTCGGCCGCGGCCGCGATCGCCGCGCGCCCGCGCGGATCGGTCAGGTGGCGCAGGCGGAACGCCACCGGATCGGCCCCGGCGGCGTGCGCCAGTTCGTCCATGAAGCTTTCCAGCGCGAAGATGTTCAGATGCGCCCCGAGCGAGCGCAGCGCCGAGACCCGCAGCGGCATTTCCGGCACGAAATGATACACCACGTGCGCGTTCGGGAAGGCGTAGATCGGGTTGCTGTTGCGGTCGCCGCCGCCTTCCGGCATCGGGATCGGCTCCGGCGGGGGGACCGGCAGCGGGTCCGGCAGGGCGGCGTTGGCCAGCAGCAGCCCGCCCACCACCGGGCGGGTGTTGTGCGTGTTGCTCCACACGCCGTAGTCCCAGTCGACGATGCGCCCGGCGGCGTCGAGCGCGGCGGACACCTCGCCCACCATTGCGGAACCGAAGGGTTCGCTCGTGTTCTCCTGCTCGCGCATCCATTGCACCCGGATCGGGCGGCCGGGCAGCGCGCGCGCGATCAGGGCGGCATCTGCGGCGGCGTCGTCGGCGCCGTTGTGGCCGTAGCAGCCGGAGCCTTCGACCTGGATGCAGCGGATCTGATCCTTCGGCATCCGCAGCAATTGCGCGAGCGCCGTGCGCAGCGGGAACACGCCCTGGGTGTGGGTCCAGACGATCAGCTCGTTCGGTTCGGCCAGGGCGACCGCGCAGGACGGGCCGATCGCGGCGTGCATCTCGTAGGGCCGCGTGAAGCGGGCGCGGAGCCGCTTGACGGGCGGCGCGGCGGGGTGGGTCCAGGTCAGCACCGGGATATCGCGCGACGGCAGGGTGCGGATCAGCCCGGGGATCGCGCTTTGTTCCGGCAGGGTCGTGGTCTCCCGCCACGTGGCGGAGGCGGCGAGGGCGCGCATCGCCTGGATCGCCTGCCATTCCTTGGCGGCAACGACCGCGAGGTAGCTGCCGTCGCGGATGACTTTCACCACCCCCGGCAGGCGCGAAACCGCGTCGGTGTCGGCGTGCAGCAGGATCGCCCCGGCGCTCGGCTGGCGCACGGCGCGCGCGTGCAGCATGCCGGGCAGGCGGATGTCCTGCACGTAGGACGGGGCGCCGGTGAGCTTGGCGGGGATGTCGATCCGCGGCAGCGACCTGCCGATCACGCGGTAGGTGGCGGGGTCCTTCAGCCCGGCGCTCGGCGTCGCGCGCGTGTGCAGCGACAGCTTCGCGGCGAGCGCGCCGTAAGTCCGGCTTGCCCCGCCCGGCGCGTGCACCACGCCGTTGGCGACCGTCAGGGATTTCTCCGCGACGCCAAGCTCGGCCGCCGCCTGCGCCACCAGCAGCAGCCGCGCCTGGGCGGCGGCGTTGAGCAGCGCGGTGCCGCTGTCCTGCATGGAATGGCTGCCGGCGGTGAAGCCCTCGTTCGGCGTGCGCCCGGTATCGGCCGTGATCAGCGCCACCCGCGCCGGCGCGACGTCGAGTTCCTCGGCGACCACCTGGATCAGCGCCGTCGTCAGCCCCTGGCCGAGTTCCGCTTTGCCCGTGAAGGCGGTGATGCCGCCGTCCGGACGCACGTGGATCCAGGCATCGAGCAGCGGCGTGGTCCGCAGGCTGCCCGGCAGCGGCGGCGGCGGCGCGAGCGGGGAACTGGTCACGGGCGCGACCGGCATCGCCGCCATCACCAGCAGCCCGCCGCCGGAGCCGAGCAGGTCGCGCCGCGAGAGCACGGGCGTCATCCCGCCTGCACCGGCGCCGCCGAGCGCATCGCGGCCGCTGCGCGCCGCACGGCGGCGAGGATGCGCATATGCGTGCCGCAGCGACAGAGATTGGGGTTCATCCCGTCGCGAATTTCCTGCTCGGTGGGGTCCGGCGTGCGCGCGAGCAGCGCGTGGGCGCGCATCACCATCCCGGCGATGCAGTAGCCGCATTGCGCTGCCTGTTCCTCGATGAACGCGCGCTGCACCGGCCCGGGGGCGGCGATGGTGCCGAGACCCTCGATCGTGGTCACCTTGCGCCCGGCGAGCAGCGCCAGCGGGGTGAGGCAGGAGAACACCGGCGCGCCGTCCACCAGCACGGTGCAGGCGCCGCACTGGCCGAGGCCGCAGCCGAACTTGGCCCCGTTCAGCTCGAGGTCGTCGCGCAGCACGTAGAGCAGGGGCGTGTCCGGGGTGGCGTCCACCTCGTGGTGCTGTCCGTTCACGGTCAGACCCGTCATGTGCGGTCTCCGTCGCGGCTTGCCGCGCGTACTATTTGATCCCGGCTTGCCGCGCGGACTGCTGGGTCGCGGCTTGCCGCGCGCATCGCTTGGCTGCGGCTTGCCGCGTGCAGCGCCTGGTCGTGGCGTGCCGCGCGGACGGCTGCCGGCAGATGCGGCCACGGCGGCCGGTCGGTATAGTGCGCCCGCACATAGGCCGCGATCGCCGCGACCTGCGCATTCGTCAGCGCGTCGGCGAAGCCTGGCATGTAGGGGCCGGCGTGGCCGTCCCGCCAGGGCAGCCCGTGCAGGATGATCGCGATGACGTTGCGCGGCGTCGTCGCATTCACCGCCGTGCTGCGCGCGAGCGAGGGGGCGCCGTCGCGGGTCATCGGCGCGTCGGCGGCGTGGCACGCGCCGCAGGCGCCGGCGAAGATCGCGGTCGCCGAGCTGTCCGCGACGGGCGCCGGACGCGGCGGGACGGTGGGTGGCGCCGGCGGCATCAGCGTCGCGATATAGACGGCGATCGCGTGCAGATCCGCTGCCGGCACGGTCGCGAGTTCGTCCGTCACCTGCCGCATCGGGCCTGCGGCGGCGCCGTGGGCGCGATCGACGCCGGTGCGGAGGTAGGTCGTCAGTTCCGCAACGGTCCATTTATGCGGCGCCGGGGAGCCGGCCTGGAGCGGGGGTGCGTACCAGCCCTCGGCCTTCCCGCCGGCCAGCGCCTGGCCGGTTTCCTCGGCGCCCAGCCCGTTGCGCGGCGTGTGGCAGGCGCCGCAATGGCCGAGCGCCTGCACGAGATAGGCGCCGCGGTTCCATTCCGCGCTCTGCGCCGGGTCGGGGCGCCAGACGCCGGGATGCAGATAGAGCAGGTTCCAGCCCGCCAGCAGTGGGCGCCAGTCGAGCGGGAAGGGCAGCCGGTTCGCCGGCGCAACCGCGTGCACCGGCCGGCGGGTCATCAGGAAGGCATAGAGCGCGGCGATGTCGGCGTCGGTCGCGTGGGTGAAATGCGTGTACGGGAGCGCCGGATAGAGGTGCTCGCCGCGGCGGTCGATGCCGTGGCGCAGCGCGCGGCGGAAGGCGGCGAGCGACCAGTGCCCGATGCCGGTCGTCGGATCGGGCGTGATGTTGGTGGCATAGATGGTGCCGAACGGCGTCGGGATCGGCCGTCCGCCGGCGAAGGGCGCGCCGTGCGCGGCGGTGTGGCACACCGCGCAATCGCCGATCGCGGCCAGGGTGGCCCCCTGCGCAACGGTTGCCGCCGGGAAGGACGCGGGCGCGGGCGCTGCGATCGGGCGGATTGGCGGGTTCCAGGCGATCGCGCCGGCGGTACACCCGCCGCCGAACAGCACCACCGCGACGACAAGGACGAGGCGGCGCAGGCGCCTGGCGGCAAGCTGGGTCATCGGCGGCGATCTTACCCGCTTGCAGGGAATCGCCAATGCCCCGCGACATCGCGAACCGGTGAGCGCGCGGACCGGCCGGTGGCGTGGAGTGGCGTGGCGGCTCAGCCGGCCGTGCCGAGTTCCTCGGCGGTGAAGCCGTCCTCGCGGAACTCGGTGCCGTCCGGCGCGCCGCTGCTTGCCGCGTCTTGTTCCCGCTGGCGAAGCTCCACCCGGCGGATCTTGCCGGAGATGGTCTTCGGCAAGGTCGCGAACGCGATCCGCCGGATCCGCTTGTAGGGCGCGGCGCGGTCACGGATATGGCGGAAGATCGCGAGCGCCGTCTGCCGATCGGCAGGCCAGCCGGCGGCGAGCGCGATATAGGCTTTCGGCACCGCGGTGCGCACCGGATCGGGCGCCGGCACCACCGCGGCCTCGGCCACCGCGGCGTGCTCGATCAGCAGGCTTTCGAGCTCGAACGGGCTGATCCGGTAGTCGGCCGCCTTGAACACGTCGTCGGCGCGGCCGACGTAGGTGAAGTATCCGTCCGCATCGCTTCTTGCCACGTCGCCGGTGCGATACGCCGTTTCGGTGCGCGGCGGGATCGTGCCGTCGTCGTCCTGATAGCCGAGCATCAGTCCCGCGGGCGGCGGGTCGAGCGGGAGCGCCACTTCGCCGTCCGCCGCCTCGGCCCCGTCGGGATCGAGCAGGCGGATGTCGTAGCCCGGCAGCGCCTTGCCCATGGAGCCGGGGCGGACCGGCAGGCCGGGCGGGTTGCCGATCTGCGCCGTGGTTTCGGTCTGGCCGTAGAAGTCGCGTACCGTCAGCCCCCAGGCGGCGCGCACCTGCGCGATCACTTCCGGGTTCAGCGGCTCGCCGGCGGCGACGACCTCGCGCAATGCGGTGCGCCACTGCGTCAGATCCTCCTGCACGAACATCCGCCACACCGTGGGCGGGGCGCAGAGGGTGGTGACCCCGCCGGCCGCGATCGCGTCCAACATCGCGCGCGCGGCGAAGCGCGGCTGGTTGGCGACGAACACCGCCGCGCCCGCGTTCCAGGGTGCGAACAGGCAGGACCAGGCGTGCTTCGCCCAGCCGGGCGAGGAGATATTCAGATGCACGTCGCCCGGTTGCAGCCCGAGCGCGTACATGGTGCTCAGGTGCCCGACCGGATAGCTCGCATGGCTGTGCAGCACGAGCTTGGGCCGCGCGGTGGTGCCGGAGGTGAAATAGAGCAGCAAGGGATCGTCTGCCCGGGTCGGCGCGTCGGGGACGAAGGTTTCGGATGCGTCCAACAGCGCGTCGTAGGGTTGCCATCCGGGCACCGCGGGTCCGACCGCGATGCGGGTGATGCCGGCGGCCATGTCGGCGAATTTCGCCGCCTCGGCGCTGCCCGCGATCACGTGGCGGGCCCGGCCGCGGCCGAACCGGTCGGCCAGATCGTCGGCGGTGAGCAAGGTGGTGGCCGGGATCACCACCGCGCCCAGCTTCATCGCCGCCAGCATCACCTCCCACAGCGGCGCCACATTGCCGAGCATCAGCAGGATGCGATCGCCGCGCGCCACGCCGAGCGCGCGCAACCCGTTGGCGATCCGGTTCGACCGCGCCGCCAGCTCGGCGAAGCTGCGCTGCGCCGCGCCCTCGCCGGTGATGATGAGCGCCGGGGCGTCCGCGCCGGGGCCGCGCGCCAGTTCGGCGTCGAACCAATCCAGCGCCCAATTGAACCGGTCCAGCACCGGCCAGCGGAATTCCCGCCGCGCCGTGTCGTAATCGGAGCGGTGGGCGAGCAGCAGGTCGCGCGCCGCCTTGAATGCACCGGCCGGCATCTCGTTGTCCTCCCGTTTCCTGTGCCCCGGCGCGGCGGGCTGCCTATCCCGCCGTGGCGCGGTCCTGCGCGGCGAGCCAGCGGTAGATCGCCGAGAAATCCCGCGCCCCATCGCCCGCATCGACCAGCTTCTGGTACAGCGCCGCGGCCTGCGCGCCGAGCGGGGTGGGCGACCCGGTGGCCTCGGCTGCCGCCTGCGACAGCTTCACGTCCTTCAGCATCAGCGCCGCCATGAACCCGGGCGCGTAGTCGCGGTTGGAGGGCGCGCCCGGCACCGGCCCCGGCGCCGGGCAGTAGTTCGACAGCGCCCAGGACTGCGCCGTGGCGGCCGACGTGATCGCCCACAGCTTGTCGCGGTCGAGCCCTAGCTTCTCGCCCAGCAGGAAGCCTTCCGACACGCCGATCATGGTGATCGCCAGCATCATGTTGTTGCAGATTTTCGCCGCCTGGCCGGCGCCCGGCCCGCCGGCCTGCACGATCGTCTTGCCCATGCCGCGCAGGACGGCTTGCGCGCGTGCAAACGCCGCATCCGACCCGCCGACCATGAACGTGAGCGTGCCCGCCGCGGCGCCGACGGTGCCGCCCGAGACCGGCGCGTCCAGCATCTCGAGCCCGGCTGCCTCGGCCGCCTGCGCGACCTCGCGCGCCGAGGCGACGTCGATGGTGGAACAATCGATCAGCAGCGGCTTGCCTTCCGCCACCGCCGCCGCGATCAGCCCGCCCTGGTGCAGCCACACGTCGCGCACCTGCTGCCCGGCCGGCAGCATGGTGATGATCACCTCGGCCCCACGCACCGCCTCCGCCGCGCTCGCCGCGGTCCGCCCGCCGGCGGCGGCGAGTGCGGCAAGCGCGGCATAGTTCAGGTCGTAGCCGGTCACCCGATGCCCGGCCTTCAGAAGATTGGCCGCCATCGGCCCGCCCATGTTGCCGAGGCCGATGAAACCGATCGTTGCCATCACAGCACCTCGAACACATCGTAGACCGGCCCCGAGGGCGGGCGGTGGCCGGTGCCGACGGCGACGATGCGGTTGAGCCAGTCGTATTGCGGCGCTGCCGTCTCGAACGTCACGCTGGTCCGGAAATAATATGATGCCGGATCGACTTCCTCGCCGCGGGCGACCTTGTCCATCACCGCCGCCGGCCCGTGGCGCAGGCCGCGATAGGTCATGCCGATCGCCGCGCCGTCGTCGGTTTGCAGCACGATGCGCACGTCGAGCGTGGTGGCGCCGTCCGGGCGCAGCAGGATCCAGTCCGCCCCGCCCGGCAGCACGGTCCCCGACAGGCGCGGGCCGGTGAACCGCCCGCCGGCCACGAGGCCCACCCGGCGGTCGCCGGCCGGCGTGGCGCCGATCGGCTGCATGCCGGCAACCTCCAGGCTGAGGGTGAACAGATGCGCCGTGCGCAATTCGGCCATGGGCGTGCTTCCTCCGCTTATTGGACGCGGCGGATCAGACCCGATCGGCGGCAGCGCCGCAAGCGCGGTCGGGGCGACACGCCCCCGCGCCCCTGTCGGGGCGACACACCGCCCGGCGTTAACGGATCGGCAAGACTGCCACTGCATGCTGCCTTGGCTTGCAGGAGCGGACCCAGATGCCGGCGTTGCCCACCGTCGATGTGACCCTGTTCGTCCATAACGGCGCCGCCACCGTCGGCGCAGCGATCGACAGCGTGCGGGCACAGACCTGGCCCGCGCTGACGCTCACCCTGGTCGACGACGGCTCGACCGACGCCACGCCCGACATACTGGCCGGGTTCGCCGCGCGCGATCCGGCGATCCGCCTGCACCGGATCCGCCGCAACGGCGGCGCGGTGGCCGCGTTCCAGCGCGGCTTCTGGTTCGGCGATGCCGACTTCCTGCTGCCGAAATCGGCCGACGACCTGCTCGCGCCCGATTTCATCGAGCGCTGCATGGCAGTCCTGCTCGCCCATCCCGATTGCGCCATGTGCCACGCCGGCGGCCTCGTGTTCACCGGCGCGGGGGACGTGCAATCGATCTATCCGCCCGAGCACCGGCTGCATGCCACCGGCCCCGATCCGTTGGCACGCTCGCGCGCGGTGATGGCGGGCTACACGTCCTCGCCGGCGTTCTGGGGCGTCTATCGCCGCGCCGCCAGCGATACCCTGTCGCCGATCCGCTCGCGCGCCGGCTGGGACCACGTGGTGCTGGCGGAACTGGCCCTGGCCGGGGAGATCCGCCACGTGCCGGAGGTCCTCTACTGGCGCCGCGACGGCGGCAAGCCGGTCGCGGCCCTCGCCCGCGCCGCAACCGAGCAGGCCCGCGCCGGGCTGCCGCTCGATGACACCCTGGCGGAACACCGCTGGCGCACGCCCCTGATCACCACCGCCTATGCGCACCAGGAAATGTTCGCCGCCGCCCGCCTGTCGCACGCCGACCGGCTGGCGATGATGGACGCCGTGCCGGAGGTGTTCCGCGGCCGATGGCTGTCCGGATTGCGCCGCGAAGCCGCCGTGCTGGCGGCCGATCTGCCGCGCCAGATCGCCCGGCTGGATGCGGTGTCGGCCACCGAGCAGCGCTGGCTCGCTCATCAACTCGCCGCCGCGATCGATGCCGCGGCCGCCATCGTGCCGGAGATCGATCTGACGATGTTCGCCCTGGAACTGAACGCGCGCGCGGGCGAACCGTGCCGTGCCGCGGCCTGAGCCGATGGACGGTTCCGCGCCTGCCGCGCTGCGGCTGCATCTCGGCTGCGGCACCTCCGTGCTGCCCGGTTGGGTGAACATCGACCTTGTGGCCCGCGCGCCCGGCGTCGTGACCGATATCGATCCGACCACCTTGCCCTACCCGGACGGAGCGGTGACGGAGGTGCTGGCGGAACATCTGTTCGAGCATTTCTCCTTCGCCGAGGAAGGCCTGGTGTGGCGGGAGATGGCGCGGGTGCTGCGCCCGGGCGGCGTCCTGACCCTGGAAGTGCCGGATTTCGAGTGGGTGTGCGGGCGGTTCCTGCAGGCCGAGGACGCCTGGCGGGACTTCTACGTGGTCGGTGCCGTCGATCATTACGGCGGCTGCGGCCGTGCGCTCGATCAGCGCTGGGGCATCCTGCAGACGATGTTCTTCGGCAACCAGAACGGCGCCGGGCAGTTCCACCGCTCGGCCTACACCGAGGGCAAGCTGCGCGCGCTGGCCGCGCATCTGGGCTTCCGGGCGATCGCGGTGGAGACACGGTTCAACAAGGGCGGCCAGGCGCTGCGCGCCGTGCTGACCCGATAACGGGGCAAGCGATGAAGATCTTCATCACCGGTATCGCCGGATTCCTCGGCAGCCATCTGGCCGAACGCCTGATCGGCATGGGCCACGCGGTGGTCGGCTGCGATTCGCTGCTGGGCGGGGAACTGGTCAACGTTCCCGCCGAGGCCGAATTCTACCAGTACGACTGTCGCGACTTCAATGCGATGGCGAAAGTGAGCCGCGGCGCCGAACTGGTCTATCACTGCGCCGCCACCGCGTATGAGGGCCTGTCGGTGTTCGCGCCCGCGATGGTGATGGACAACATCCTGACCGGGTCGGTGTCGGTCTTTTCCGCCGCGATCGCGGGGGGCGCGCGGCGGATCGTGTTCTGTTCGTCGATGGCGCGCTACGGCACCAACCAGGTGCCGTTCGAGGAAAGCTACGATCCCCGTCCGCAGGACCCGTACGGCATCGCCAAGGTCGCGGCCGAGGCGGCCTTGCGCAACCTCGCCGGCGTGCACGGGCTGGAATACGCGATCGCGGTGCCGCACAACATCATCGGCGCGCGGCAGAAATTCGACGATCCGTACCGCAACGTCGCCTCCATCATGGCGAACCTGATGCTGCAGGGCCGCCAGCCGTTCGTTTACGGGGACGGGGAGCAGCAGCGCTGCTTCTCCCATGTCGACGACTGCCTGTCCTGCCTGCTGGCGATGGGGCTGACGGAACGCGGCCTGGGCCAGGTGGTGAACATCGGCCCGGATGAGGAATTCATCTCGATCAACGCGCTGTTCCGCCTGCTGAAGGACATCACCGGGTTCGAAGGCCAGGCGATCCATCTGAAGGACCGGCCGCAGGAGGTGAAGAACGCGTTCTGCAGCTCCGCCCGCGCGCGCGACGTGCTGGGCTATCGCACCACCCGCTCGCTCGACGACGGGTTGCGCGACGTCGTGGGCTATATCCGGAAAGTCGGCCCGCGCAAGTTCCGCTACCACCTGGATATCGAGATACGCACCGCGCGCACGCCGCGCACCTGGACGGAGCGACTGATGTGAGCACGACGATCGATCCCAATGCCCTGCCGCGCGCCATCGTCATGCGCTACGACCGCGGAGAGATCGAATTCCCGACCGGCGGCGCGCCGGTCGTGAAGCAGTACACCTACCAGGGTTGCGGCCTGAACGTGTTCGGCAAGAGTGCGGACTTCCTGGGCGACCCGCGCTTCCAGCGTGCGCACGCGCGCGGCTGGGCAGCGGCGGGAAAGAAGGCGCGCTTCATCGACGACAATCGCTGGATCATGCACGGGGCGCTCTGGGCCGCGGGCCAGGCGGCGCGGCTTGACGGCGATTTCGTGGAATGCGGCGTCGATACCGGGATGATGTCGGTGGCGATCTGCGACTGGCTCGATTTCAACCGGCTCGATCGCGATTTCTGGCTGTTCGACACGTATCGCGGCATCCCCGAGGCGCAAATGAGCGCCACCGAGCGGACCGGCGTCGCCGCCTGGCACAACAGCCATTCCTACGAAGACTGCTTCGCCACCGCGCAGGCGAATTTCGCCCCCTGGGCGCGCTGCAGGCTGGTCCGGGGCGAGGTGCCCGACAGCCTGGCGTCGTTTCCGCCCGATCGGCGGGTGGCCTATCTATCGCTTGACATGAACATCGTCGCTCCGGAAGTGGCGGCGCTTGCCTTCTTCTGGGACCGGCTCGTGCCGGGTGCCGTGGTGCTGCTGGACGACTACGCCTGGGCCACGCATCGGGACCAGAAGATGGCACTCGACGCCTTCGCGGCGGACAAGGGCGCGATGATCCTGAGCCTGCCGACCGGGCAGGGACTGCTGATCCGCTGATACGCCGATCCGGCGGGCGGGCAGGCGGGCTCTCCCCGCACCGCCGCGATCGGCGTAGGCTTCCGGCGCCACGTTCCGGAGTCCGTCCATGTCCGCCATCCTGCACGCCCGCTCGTCCACCGATGCCGACCTCGCGGAAGCCGAGTTGCGCCGCGACCTTGCTGCCGTCTTCCGGATCGCCGCGCGGGAGGGCTGGAACGAGCAGATCGGCAACCATAATTCGGTGATGCTGCCCGGGCAGCCGGCCGATGCGCCGCTGTTCCTGATCAACCCGCGCGGCCTTCTGTTCCAGGAAGTCGCTGCCGGCAACCTGATCGTCTGCGATCTCGACGGGCGGGTGGTGCGCGGGACGGGGGAGTTGCGCCGGGTCGCGTTCCATATCCACGCGCGCATCCACCTCGCCCGGCCGCAGGCGGCCTGCGTGCTGCACGTCCATCCGCGCTGGCTCACGTCCCTGTCCCTGCTGGAGGCGCCGGCGCTGGCGCTCGCGCACCACAACAACCTGCTGCTGAACGACCGGGTGGCGATCGATCAGGAAGGCCACGCCCCGGCGGGCGACACCGCGGAGGGCGATCGGCTGGCCGCCGCGTTGGGCGACAAGTCGATCCTGGTGATGGGCGGCCACGGCGTGACCGTCGCCGGCCCGACCGTGCACGATGCCTTCGACGAGCTGTTCATCGCCGAGCGCACCTGCATGTACCAGCTGACCGCCATGGCGACGGGCCAGCCCCTGCGCCGGCTTCCCGATACCGCACGGCGCCGCTGGCACGGCGCGTGGGGGGAGAAGCTGGACGCCAGGCTGCATCTCGATGCCTGGCGCCGGGTGCTGGACCGGGAGGAGCCGGACTACTTGACGTAGTGTCCTGCCCCTGAAATGCCTTCCATTTCAGGGACCAGCAGGCCACTGAAAACAAAAAGCTAGTGTCCCGACGCATGACGACGCTATTTGCGGGTCGGGACACTAGCCGCCTCCTCCCGGTCCCGTTACGCCTTGCGCACGTTCCAGAAGATCACGAACCCGTTCAGCATGTCGACGAGATCCTTGCGATACGCCGTCGGCGCGAAATACTGCCCGAGCGGCACGTAGGGCACGTCGTGCATCGCCTGGCGTTGCAGCGCCATCGCAAGCTTCTTCTGCGCCGCCAGGTTCGGCGCGTCGATCCATTCCTGGCGCAGCGCCTCGATCTTCGGCGCCGTCGGCCAGCCCATCATGCCCTTCTTGCCGATGCCGCGCAGGAACACGTGGCCGACCGGATTCGATTCATCGAGCCCCGACCAGCCGGTGATGAAGATGTTCCACCCGCCCTTCTCCGGCGAGCGCTCCTGCGCCCGGCGCTGCACCAGGGTGCCCCAGTCCATCGCCTGGTAGTCGAGGTTCATGCCGATCTTCTTCAGCATGTCGGCGGCGACGTCGCATTCGGCCTTCAGCACCGCCTGGTCGGTCGGCACCATCAGCACCACCTTCTCGCCCTTGTAGCCGGCCGCCTTTATCTCCTGGGCGACCTTGGCATAGTCGCGCTTGCCCTCGAACACCGACAGGCCGGCGGTCGAGCCCATCGGCAGCTCCGGGCAGAACACGCCGGCCGGGACGTGCCACAGCTTGGGGTCGGTGCCGTTGGCCGCGATCATGTACTCCTTCTGGTTGATGGCGTGCAGCAGGGCGCGTCGGATCACGGGATTGTCGAATGGCGGCCAGAGCTGATTGAGCCGCATGGTCGCCATCGTGCCGGTGGGATCCTTCACCTTCACTTTCAGCTTGGGATTGGCGGTCAGCAGCGGCAGGATGTCGGCGGTCGGGTTTTCCCACCAGTCGACCTCGCCGGTGTTCATGGCGTTCGCCTTGGTGCTTTCGTCCGGAATGACATGCCATTCCACCCGGTCGAAATAGGCGACCTTGGGTCCCGAGGTCCATTCCGCCACGCCGTCCGGACGCGGCACGTAGGCGGTGTTGCGCTCATAGACCGCGCGCGAGCCGACCACCCGTTCCTTTGCGTTCCACTTGAACGGACCCGAGCCCACCATCTCGGTGATCGCGGTGAAGGGGGAGATGTTCGCCAGCCGCTCCGGCATCATGGCGCAGAAATTGCTGCCCGGCTTGCCGAGCGCGTCGGGCAGCAGCGGGAACGGCTTCTTGAGCCGGAACCGAATCGTCTTGTCGTCCGGCGCGGTCAGTTCGTCGGTATAGGCGATCAGGGTCTGGCCGAACGGATCGCGCGCGCCCCAGCGCTTGATGGACGCGACGCAATCCCGCGCCAGCACCTTCGTGCCGTCGTGCCAGGCGAGCCCGTCGCGTAACGTCAATGTCCATTGCTTCCCGTCCGCTTCCACCGTATGACCCGCCACCATCTGCGGCCGGGCGACATAGGTGTTGTCGATCCCGTACAAGGTGTCGAAAATCATGAACCCATGGTTGCGGGTGACGTAGGCGGTGGTCCAGATCGGGTCGAGGATGGTCACGTCCGATTGCGGAACGAACCGGAGCACCTTTGCCTCCGCGGCACGGCCGATCGCGGGGGCGGTCATGGTCGCCATGGCGGTCGCTGTGGCGCCGGTGGCGAGAAACGTACGACGCTTCATCAGGGAATGTCTCCGATCCATCATGTTGCGGTGCAATATATGACAACCCCGGACAGCCGCGCGCAAGCACAATCGGGGCGCGGCCTCGCCCAATTCCTGGACCCGGCGATCGTCGCCCAGTTCCTCCGCTTCGGCACGGTGGGCACGATCGGCTTCGTGATCGACACCGCGGTGGTCTATTCCCTGCGCGGGAGCCTCGGGCTGTACGGGGCCGGGATGGTCTCCTACCTGGTGGCCGCCTCGGCCAACTGGGCGCTGAACCGGGTCTGGACCTTCCGGGGAAACCACACCGGGTCGGCGCACCGGCAATGGATGCGCTTCATGGCGGCCAACCTGGTGGGTTTCGTACTCAACCGCGGCACCTATGCGATCCTGGTCACCTGGGTACCGCTGTGTGCGGCGCAGCCGGTGTTCGCGGTAGCGGCGGGGTCCGTTGCAGGAATGTTCGTGAATTTCGCGTTGTCCCGCCGGGTCGTGTTCATTTAAACCAATCCGGGACATTTATTTGGACAACCAAAAGTTGCAGGTACCGCCTGCGCTTTAACGATCCGGTGAGATTTCGAAGGCAAACCATCCGACCGCAGCCACAGCACAGGGCGCGGTCGCATGTCGCATATCCAACATCCGCATTTCGATCCGGGCTTCGCTCCCTTCACCCTCGCCCTGCCGTCGCACGGGCATACCGCCTTGCTCCAAGGCTGGCAGGCCGGCACCAAGCGCGGGCTCGACATCGTGCTGGCGCTCCTGCTGCTCGTGGGGCTCGCGCTGCCGATGGCGGCCATCGCGGCCTGGATCCGGCTCGACAGCCGCGGGCCGATCCTGTTCCGCCAGCCGCGCATCGGCCGGTACGGGCAGTCGTTCCGGGTCCTGAAATTCCGCACCATGCGCTGCGCCGCCGCGGCGCCATCCGGGCCTTCCGCCCCCTGTCGCCAGGCCACCCGCGACGACCCGCGTGTCACCCGTGCCGGCAACGTGCTGCGGCGCTTCTCGATCGACGAATGGCCGCAACTGCTCAATGTCCTGCGCGGAGAGATGTCGCTGGTCGGGCCGCGCCCGCACGCCCCGGGCACCTGCGCCGGCGGTCGGCCGTTCGAGCAGATCACCGCCCGCTACGCCGCCCGCCACCAGGTGCGCCCCGGGATCACCGGCCTCGCCCAGGTCCGCGGCTGGCGCGGCGAAACCGAAACCGAGGAGAAACTGCACCGCCGGGTCGAGTCCGACCTCGAATATATCGAAACCTGGTCGCTCGGTCTCGATCTCGGCATCCTGCTGCGCACCATCCCGGCGGTGCTGCACGCCACCAACGCCTACTGAGCCGGCGCGCATGAGCCTGCGCCTGGTCGCCGGTGCGCCCGCCCCGCCCGCCGGCCCCTACGACGCGGATGTCGTGATCCTGGCGCTCGACCGGGTGGAGGAAACCGAGCAGGCGATCCGCTCGGCACTGGCGCAACGCGGCGTGTCGCGCCACGTGACGGTGGTGGACCAGGGGTCGGTCCCCTACGCGCTCGATCTGCTGGCACAGTGCGTGGCGGGACGGACGGACGCCAGCCTGTGGGCGCTGTCGTCCAACCTCGGCGTCGCCGGCGGGCGCGACGTCGCCACCTGGATGGGCCACGGACGCATCATTGCCGGGATCGACAACGACGCGGAGTTCGCCGACCCGGACACGCTCGCGCACGCCGTCGCCGCCCTCGACGCCGATCCGGGCCTCGCGGCGCTCGGGTTCCGGATCGTCGAATACGACAGCGGCCACGACGACCTGTCATCCTGGGGCTACCCGCGCAGCCTGATCGCGCACGCCGACGGAAAATTTGAAACCGCAACATTTGTCGGCGCCGGCCACGCCATCCGCCGCGCCGCCTGGGACGCCGCCGGAGACTACGACGCGAAACTGTTCTTCTGCTGGGAAGAATACGATTTCTGCCTGCGCGCAATCGCGCTCGGCTGGCGCATCGGCTACCACGGCGACATCGTCGTGCGCCACAAAGTCAGCCGCGAACGCCGGATCGACTGGTCCGGAACGCGCTGGTTCCTGTTCGTGCGCAACCGCATCTATATCGAACGCAAATGGGGCGCCTCCTGGCCCGCCCTCGCCCCACGCATCGCCGGCTACCTGGTCAAAGGCGCGCGCGCCGGCCTGCTGCCCCAAACCAGCTTCGCCATCCGCGCCGCCGCCCGCATGAACCCAACCCCACACCCCCTGCCAGCCGCCGCCGCCGCCTACCTCCACCGCACCGACCGCGCCCACCGCGGCACCTGGCTCGGACGCATCCGACACGAGGTGCTGAGCAGGCCGGGGGGTAAGCAAGGCCAGGGGCGCTGCCCCTGGACCCCGCCAGGGGACTAGTCCCCTGGACCCCTCGGGGTTGGTTCCGAGCGGAGGGAGGGTGTCTCGGGTCCGGGTGG
>JABBNW010000344.1 GCA_019352115.1 Pseudomonadota bacterium | reverse complement strand
GTGCGGAGCATCTCGCCCATCGTGTCGAGCTCGGGCGCGCTCAGCCCGGCCATGGCGGCGGCGATGGCGGCGGCGTGGCGCGGGAACAGGTCGGCGATGTGTGCGCGTCCCGCCTCGGTGAGCGCGATCCACACGGCGCGGCGGTCGCCCGGTTTGCGCCCGCGCGCCACGAGGCCGCGGCTGACGAGCTTGGCGATCACGTCGGTCACGTTGCCCGGGCTCGTGAGCAGCTTGCGGCCGAGCACGACCTGGGTGAGGGGACCTTTGTGCAGCAGCGCCTCCAGCACGCCGAATTGGGTGGGCGTGAGGCCGGCGGCGTGCAGGTCGGGTTCCAGCCGCGTCTCGATCGCGCGTGCGGCGCGCATCAGTTTCACGTACGCGCGGAGCGCCGCTTGCGTGTCCGGATCGCGCAGCGCCGCCGGCGTTTCCCCATCCGGGCGGGCTGCCGCGTGCCCGGGATCGGGCGGCGCGTCCGACGTGCCGGGTGCGGAGCCGCGGGCGTGGGCGCTCATGGCGCGGCGCGCCGGGGCACTCGTGACGCGCCGGCCCCGTCGCCGCTGGGACCCTTGCGCCTCAACGGTTCATCATCACCGGCAGATTCGCCCGTTCCAACACGTGGCGGGTGACGCCGCCGAGAATGAGCTGGCGCAGGCGGGAGTGCGAATAGGCCCCCATCGCCAGCAGGTCGCAGCCGAAATCGCGCGCCGCCGCCAAAAGCCCGGCGCCGACCGCTCCGCCGGCGGGTTGGAACATGACGATGTCGGCCTCGATCTCGTGCAACGCGAGGTAGGCGGCGAGTTCCGGCGCCGCCGGCCCGCGCCGCTGATAGCCGTCGGCCGACAGGATGCGCACCGCTTCCGCCCGCTTCAGCCAGGGAATCGCGGCGCTGACGGCGGAGGCGGATTCGGCGGTCCCGTTCCAGCCGACGCAGACCCGCGTGCCGACGCTGGTCGGCGCGACCTGCGGTGACAGCATCACCGGCCGGCCGGAATCGAACAGCACCGCGTGCAGCGCGTCGGAAGACGACACGTCTTCCCCCGCTTCCGGGTGCGGCACCACGGTAAGATCGGCGAGGCGGGCCTGCTGCGCCACCAGGTCTTCCTCCCGCCCGATCACGGCGGCGAAGCTCGCGGTGGCCGCGGGGCTGCCGGGGCGGGGCTCGCCGATCACGACCTGATGCTGGGCGACGAAGCGGTCGAACATGGCGCGCACGGCGTGGGCGCGGTCGCTGCTCTCGCGCTCGGTGGCGGTCATCATCTCCTCGATCATCGCGCCCGACAGGCCTTCGCCGGCGAGCGGGGCGACGTCGCGGCTGTCCACCCGCACGTGCAGGGCGAGCACATGCGCGTTCCACAGCCGCGCGATCTGCAGGGACGTGGAGAGCGCGGCTTCCCCGGCGGCGGTGCCGGTGAGCGGCAGGAGCAGCTTGCGGACGGCCATGGCTCTCTCCTTGGTGCGGGTCAGCCTTGCGATTCTAGCACGGGTGGCGACGTGGCCGATAGCGCGTCGGCGGCCCGAGTCTTGCCTCCCCTCCCGCCGGCGAGCGGGAGGGGAGGACGTGGCGCGGCCTACACCCGGTGCATGCCCCACGGCACCGCCGTCGGCGCGCGGACATGGCCCGTGAGCGAGCTGCGGTAGCCGGTGTGGATGAAGAATTGCCCGAGCGGCACGCTGGGCACGTCATGGAACCCGAGCGTCTGCATGCGCGCGACGATCGCGTGCCGTTCCGCCGACGTCTTGGCCACCAGCCAGGCCGCGATCATCGCCTGCATCTTCGCGCTCTTGTACCAGCCGAACCAGCCTTTGCCGCCCTGGCCGCCGATGATCGGGTTGATCGCCGGGTTCAGGATCGCCTCGCCGGTCCACCAGGTATGGAAGATGCTCCAGCCGCCCTTGTCCGGCGGGGTCTTCAACTCGCGCCGCTGCACCACCGTGCCCCAGTCGGTTTCCACCAGGTCGACGTTCAGGCCGAGCTTCTTGAGGTTGGCGTAGGTGATCTCCCCGAACGGCTGGATGGTGGCGAAATCGGTCGGGTTGATCAGGACGATCTTCTCGCCCTTGTAGCCGGCTTCCTTCACCAGCTTGTGCGCGAGCGCCCAGTTCGGCTTGGCCATCATGTCGGGCGTGGGCGTGGTGCCGTACGGGGTGCCGCAGGGGAAGAACGAGTGGCAGACCTGGAACGCGCTCGCATCGTTGCCGGTGACGGCGCCCATGTATTCCTTCTGGTCGATGGTGTGCAGCACCGCCTGGCGCATCTTCACGTTGTCGAACGGCGGATAGAGCTCGTTGAAGCGCATCACGCCCATGTAGCCGGCCGGATCGGCAAGGCCGATGTGCACGCCCTTGTCTTGTTTCAGCATCGGGATCAAATCGGCGAGCACGAGTTCCCACCAGTCGATCTCGCCCGATTGCAGCGCCGCGGACGCGGTCGCGGGGTCGGGGATGATATGCCACTCGACCCGGTCGAAATGCGCGATCTTGCCGCCCGAATACCAGCTCGGCGGCGTGCCGAGGGGCTGGTACTTGTCGAATTTGTGGTAGACGACCCGGCTGCCGGAAACATATTCCTTCGGCTCGAACACGTACGGGCCGGAGCCGACCGCTTCGGTGATCTGCTTGAACGGATCGGTCATGGCGACCCGTTCCGGCATGATGAAGGCGGACTGCGCCGGCTCCGCCAGCGCATCGATCAGCAGCGGGAACGGCTTCTTGAGCTTGACCTGCAGGGTCTTGTCGTCCTTCGCCACCCAGGCATCCAGGAACTGGTCGAGCGACTGGCCGATGGTCGCGCGCGCGATCCAGCGCTTGAGGCTCGCCACGCAATCGACGGCGCGCACCGGTGTGCCGTCGTGGAACATGAGCCCGTCGCGCAGCTTGATCTCGTAGGTCCGCTCGTCGGACGAGACGGTGTAGCCGGCGGCCATCTGCGGATGCGCCTTGGCGTGGCCGTCGACCGCGAACAACGTCTCGTAGACGTAATTGCCGTGCTCGGCGGTGACCGAGGCGGTGGTCCAGATCGGATCGAGCGACGTGAGATTCGCCTGGGGGACGAATTTGAGCACGCGCGCCGCGTTGCTCTGGGCCAGCGCCGGGGCGGCGAGCGTTGCCGGCAGGCTGGCTGCGGCGGCTGCCGCGCCGAGGAAACTCCGTCGCTTCATGCGCATATCGTGAAACCTTCCTGTTGGTGATGCCTGGTGGCAGGTGCCGTGGGTCTGGCGATCCCCTGGGCAGCCGACGCCGTTAGGGGGGCGGATCATTGCCGCCGTCCCGTCGCCGTTCGTCCGCCCGCAGTCTGTCTCCGCCGCCGTGCTTAGGCAACTGGCCGCCGGGGCGCGATGAAATCGGGGTAAGGAGGGGCGATCCGCCGGGCGATAAAAAAATGGCGGCGCCCCGGGGGGCGCCGCCAAGTTCAGGGAGGAAACGCAAGCTTCGGCGTGGAATCCGCGCCGAGACCGGCAGTAAGCGCGCCGCGCCGCGCCGGCGCATTGATCCAGGTCAACGAAGATCGCTGTTTGCGACCGTCACGCGTGCGACTATTCGGGGGTGCCGTCCGCCGCGAAGCCCATGGCCACACCGTTCATGCAGTAGCGCTGCCCGGTGGGCGCCGGGCCGTCCGGGAACACATGGCCGAGATGGCCGCC
>JABBNW010000054.1 GCA_019352115.1 Pseudomonadota bacterium | reverse complement strand
TCCGCATGCCCTTCTTGATGTTGTGCAGGATCTGCTGGTTGCCGCTCTCGTAGCCCACCAGCAGCAGCCGCAGCCCGTTGTCCTTCAGCACCTTCAAGGTCGCCCGCGGCACGTTCGCCTTCGCGTTGCACGACCACACCACACCCAGCTTGCCCAGCTCGCGCGCGATCGCCTCGGCCCGCGGCAGGTTGTCGGTGAAGGTGTCGTCGTCGAAGAAGAATTCCCGCACCTGCGGGAAATACGACTTCGCCAGCCGGATTTCCTCCGCCACGTGCCCCGGCGAGCGCACCCGGTAGCGGTGCCCGCCCACCGTCTGCGGCCACAGGCAGAAGGTGCAGTGCGACTTGCAGCCGCGCCCCGTGTACAAGGACACATAGGGGTGCATCAGGTAGCCGATGAAATAATCCTCGATGCGCAGGTCGCGCTTGTACACCTCGGTCACGAACGGAAGCTGGTCCATGTCCTCCAGCACCGCGCGGTCCTTGTTGTGCACGATCGCGCCCGACGCATTGCGGAAGGAAATGCCGTCGATGGCGGCGTAGTCGCGCCCCTCCGCCACTTCCTTCACCGTGAAATCGAACTCGTTGCGCGCCACGAAATCGATCGGCGCGCCCTGCGCCAGGCTTTCCGCCGGCTGCACCGCGACCTTGGCGCCGACGAAGCCGATCTTCAGCCCCGGATTGGCGTCCTTCAGCGCCTGCGCCACCTTCACATCCGACGCGAAGGACGGCGTGGAGGTGTGCATCACGCACAGCTCATACCCGCGCGCGGCTTCCAGCACCGTCTCCAGGCTGGTGCCGGCGGGCGGGGCGTCGATCAGCCGGCTGCCTTCCACCAGGGCGGCGGGCTGGGCGAGCCAGGTCGGGTACCAGAACGAACGGATTTCCCGCTTCGCCTGGTAGCGGGAGCCGGCGCCACCGTCGAACCCGTCGAACGAGGGGGGATGCAGGAACAAGGTCTTCATCATCGGGGCGGGGATCCCTGGTCGCTGGGGTCTCGGGGGGGGCGGTCGGCGGTCAGGCGGTGGCCGCGCCACTCCACCCGGTTGCCGGCAAAGGCGGCGAGCAGCACGGCCATGGACATAAGCTCCCGCAGCGGCAGAAGCCAGACCGGCAGCGCAAACGCAAGGGGGACGCGGCGGCCGCGCAACGCACGGTCGATCCCGCGCCCCGCCGCCGCGCGCGCGATCCAGGCACCGGCCAGCACGCCCCAGGCCCACGGGGCCGCGCCCGACAGCGCCACCGCGGCCAGCGCCCAGACGATCCCGTATTGCAGCGCCGACGCGGCGAACGGCCCCGGCGCCAGGGCGCGGATGGTGCGCGCCCAGCGCAGCTCGTGCCGCCACAGCGCGCGCAAGGTCGCTTCCCCCACCGTCGTTCCCGGCACGGTGGCGGCCAGCGCCACCTCCAGCCCCAGCGCGCGCACCTTCTGGCCGAGCACATTGTCGTCGGCCAGATGCCCCACCAGGGCGGCGAACCCGCCGATCCGCTCCAACGTGGCCCGGCGCAGCACCATGGTCGCGCCCAGGCAATCCCGCCGCCCGAGCGCGCGGGCGAGCAGCGCGCCCGGCAGGAATGCATGGGTGATCTGCTCGGCGCCCAGGCGCTGCACCACCCGCCCGTCCGCCGGCAGCCCGGCATAGAGCGTGGTCACCAGCCCGGTCCCGGGCGTTCCCAGCGCCGCCGCCAGCCGATCCAGCCAGTCGGGCGCGACGTGCAGGTCGGAATCCGCGATCGCCAGCACTTCATGCCGCGCCTGCGGCAGCATGTTCATCAGATTGGCGACCTTGCGGTTCGGCCCGTGCGGTGTCGGGTCGATCACCAGCGCCAGCCTGCGGGCGGGGAAGCGGGTTTGCAGCCGCCGCACCACGGCGATGGCCGGGTCGGCCGGGTCCTGCACGCCGAACACCACCTGGAAGTCGGGATAGTCCTGGCGGCAGAGGCTGGCGAGCGCGTCCTCCAGCAACGGCTCGTCGCCGTGCAGCGGCTTGAGCACGGTGATGGGCGGGCGGTGCGCCGCCCCGGGCGTGGGCGGCATGCGGGCGGCGAAGCGGGCGACCGCTCGCCAGCCGGCGAGGGTTTGCAGCGCGGCGATCGTGGCCAGGAATGCCGCGAGGGCGGCGGCGATCATCCGCCCGCGCGGCGCGGTTCAGCCGGGCGGGGCGGCATAGTCGGAATCGGACACGTGCTCGAACCATTGGGTGGCCCCGCCGGTCGCCGTGGTCTCCGACAGGGCGATATGCGCGAACAGCCGGTCCGGCGCGGCGCCGTGCCAGTGGCGCGTGTCGGGCGGGATCACCACCGTGTCGCCGGGGTGCAGCGCCTGCACGGGGCCGCCCTCGAACTGCACGCGGCCGATGCCGGACAGGCAATACAGGGTCTGGCCGACCGGATGGGCGTGCCAGGCGGTGCGGGCGCCGGGGGTGAAGGACACCACGGCGGCACGCATGCGCGACGGGGCGGTGGGGGCGACGATCTCGTCGTTGAAGACGGCGCCGGTGAAATTCGCGGCGGGCGCGGTTTTGGTGGCGCGGGCGGCGGCGCGGAGCACGGTCATGGCGGGGTCTTTCCCATGGTGGCGGTTGCCTCGGCCGGGATCATGGGAGCGGGCGCGGGGCGGCGCAAACGGGGCCTAACTTTCCCGTCCCAGGTCGCGCGCCACCTCCGGAGAGTGCAGCAGCTTTTCCATCGCCGCCGCCTGGTCGATCGTGTGGTCGGGCGCGAAGCTGAGCGCCGGGGCGAAACGCAGCGGCAGGGCGTGCGCCACCACCCCGCGCAGATAGGCCGCCGCGCGGCCCAGCGCCGGCATCAGCGCATCGACGTCCGACCGGCCCAGCCGCGCCACGAACACCGTCGCGTTCTTCCGGTCCGGGCTCAGCCGCACTTCCGTTACGGTGATGTCGGCCACCGCCAGTTCGGGATCGCGGAACTCGCGCCGGCCGAACACACCGGCGAGCACGTGGCGGATTTCCTCCGCCACGCGCAACTGCCGCTGCGTCGGCGCCCGCTTGGCCGGCGCCGTCCCGCGAGGCTTCTTCAGGCCGGGACCAGTTCGGTCTCGAAGCATTCGACCACGTCCCCTTCCTGGAGGTCGTGGAAATTGGCGAAGCTCAGGCCGCACTCGTAGCCGCGCGCCACTTCGCGCACGTCGTCCTTGAAGCGCTTCAACTGCGACAGCTCGCCGTTGTGGATCACCACGCCCTCGCGCAGCAGGCGCACGCCGGCGCCGCGCTTCACCAGGCCTTCCGTCACCATGCAGCCGGCGACCTTGCCGACCTTGGTGATGCTGAACACCTGGCGCACTTCGGCGTAGCCGAGGAACTTCTCGCGCGCCTTGGGGGCCGTCTTGCCGGTGACCAGCTTCGCGATGTCGTCGGCGACGTCGTAGATGATGGAGTAGTAGTGGATCTGCACCCCATCGCGGGTCGCCATTTCGCGCGCCTGCGCGGTGGCGCGGACGTTGAAGGCGATCACCGCGGCGGACGAGGCTTTCGCCAGCTGCACGTCGCTTTCGGTGATCTGCCCGACGCTGGCGTGCAGCACGCGGACCTTCACTTCCTCGCTGGCCTGCTTCAGCACGGTGGAGGAGATGGCTTCGGCGCTGCCCTGCACGTCGGCCTTGATGAGGACCGCGACTTCCTTCTGCTCGCCGGCCTGGATGCGCGCCAGCATCTGATCGAGCGTGCCGCGCGCCGCCGTGGTGCCGGCGGCGGCCTTGTCGCGCAGCCGGCGGGTACGGAACTCGGCGATCTCGCGCGCGCGGCTTTCGCTTTCCACCGCAACGAACGGCTCGCCCGCCGCCGGCACGCCGGCGAGGCCTTGCAGTTCCACCGGCACCGACGGCCCGGCGTCCTTCAACGCCTTGCCCTTGTCGTCCAGCATCGCGCGCACCCGGCCCCATTCGGCGCCGGCCACGACGATGTCGCCCTGGTGCAACGTGCCCTTCTGCACCAGCACGGTCGCCACCGGCCCGCGCCCGCGATCGAGCCGGCTTTCGATCACCGTGCCCTCCGCCGCGCGCTCCGGATTGGCGGTCAGGCCGAGCACTTCGGCCTGCAGCAGGATCGCCTCTTCCAGCGCGTCGAGCCCGGTGCGTTTGGTGGCGGAGACCTCGACGTCCTGGGTCTCGCCGCCCATCGCTTCCACGACGATCTCGTGGCTGAGCAGTTCCTGGCGCACCCGGTCGGGATTGGCGCCGGGCTTGTCCATTTTGTTGATCGCCACGATCAGCGGCGCGCCGGCGGCCTTGGCATGGCGGATCGCCTCGATCGTCTGCGGCATCACGCCGTCGTCGGCCGCGACCACCAGCACGACGATGTCGGTGACCGAGGCGCCGCGGGCACGCATGGCGGTGAACGCCTCGTGGCCAGGCGTATCGATGAAGGTGATGCGCTGGCCGGACGGCAAGGCCACCTGGTACGCGCCGATGTGCTGGGTGATGCCGCCGGCCTCGTGCGCGGCGACGTCGGTCGCACGCAGCGCGTCGAGCAGGGACGTCTTGCCGTGATCGACATGGCCCATGATGGTGACGACCGGCGGGCGGGCCAGCAGCTCGGCGTCGCTATCGACCGCGCCTTCCAGGCCCAGCTCGACGTCCGAGTCCGACACGCGCCGCGTGCGGTGGCCGAATTCGGTCACCACCAGCTCGGCGGTATCGGCATCCAGCACCTGCGTCACGGTCGCCATGATGCCGAGCTTCATCAGGGTCTTGATGACCTCGGGCGTGCGGGCGGCCATGCGGTTGGCCAGTTCCTGCACGGTGATCTGTTCTGGCAGAATGACGTCACGCACGACTTTCACCTGATCGGAGCGCAAGCGCTCCAGTTCCGCCTGGCGACGCTCGCGGTCGCGCTGGCGGCGCACCGAGGCGAGCGAGCGGACCCGCTCGTCCTCGCCCTCGATGGCGGCCTGCACGTCGATGCGGCCGGGACGCCGGCGGTCGTCGGTGGTGGGTTTGCGGGGGGCAACCACCGGGGGCTTGCGCGCGGCGGCGCCGCCGGGGCCGGTTCGGCGGACGGGACGGGAGTCGTCTTCTTCCTCGCCGCCGCGGCGCAGGCGCAGGGTTTCGGTCGGCGTCGGCGGCGCGGGCGGGGCGGACGGGGCACCGGGGCGGCGGCGCGCGTCCTCGCCCGGGCGGGCGGTGGCGGCGCGACCGCTCGGTGCGCCGCGTGCCGTGGCGCCGGCACCCGGCGCGCCCGTGGCGGGCGGCGCGGACGCGGCATCGGCCCGGCCAACCGGCTGGGCGGGGCGGGATTCGGCGGCACCTCCGGCAACATCGGCGGTGGAGACGGCGCCCTCGTGGTCGGTTTCGCCCTCCCCGCCGGCGGGTGCGGCGGCGGCACGGTCGGCGGCCTGCTCGGCCGCCTCGCGGGCGGCGGCTTCGGCTTCGCGGCGCGCGAGGTCCTCGATTTCGGCGGCACGGCGCGCTTCTTCCTCGCGCCGGCGCGCTTCCTCGGCGGCGGAGAGGATCGAGATCTTCTCCTGCTCGCGCCGTTCGGCGTCGCGCCGGGCGGTTTCCTTCTGCTGCTCGACCAGCGCACGCTGGCGGGTGGCCAGTTCGGTCGCGGTCAGGGCACGGGTGGGGCCGGCGGGCGGCCGATTGCCGCCCTGCGGACGCGCGCCACCCGACGCACCGGAGCCACTCCCCGGCGCGGGCGGCGGCGGGGCTGCGCCCGGGGCGCGCTTCTTGCGCACCTCGACCTGCACCACCTTCGAGCGGCCGTGGCTGAAGCTTTGCCGTACCGAACCGGCATCGACCGTACGCCCGATCTCGAGCCGTCCTGCCGGCCGCAACGAAAGCCTACCCTTGCTCGCGTCCTGATCCTTGCCTTCGCTCATCACCCCGCCTGTCGGGCTATGCCCGTTCGCCTGTCTGTCCGGGCTATGCCCGTTCGCCTGTCTGTCGGGCCTTGCCCGTTCGCCTGTGCTTCGCCGGCGCCGCTGCCGTCGAGCCGTCCATCCTGCCGTCGGCTGCCTTGCCGCTGGCCGCCTTGCCGCGCGCCATCGTCGCGCGCCGCGCCCGCGGGTCGTGCGGGCGGACCCGCCTGCCGGGCGACGCGCCCGCGCCCCGTTTCGCCGCCGTCCGGAGCGACCAGCCCGGCCAGCCGTTCCGCCTCGATCCGCAGCGCCGCGGCGAGCTTGCCCGGCGCCACCGCCACATGCACCGCGCGATCGCGGCCGAATACCGCGCCCAGCACCGCTGCCGGCAAAGGCGCGACCGTCGGGATGTCCCGTCCGGAGAGGAAGCGTCGTCGCTCCTCGGCGCTGCCGTCCGCGGCCTGCACGACCAGGGCCGCCCGACCGGACCGCACCCATTCCCCGGCCTTGTCGAAACCGGCCACTGCCTGGCCCGCACGGCGGGTCAGGCCCAGAAGGTCGGCAATCCGTCTTTCCAGCCCGGCGCGCAACCGTGCCAGCAAATCGGGCGGCACCGCCACCACGCCGCGCGCGGCCCTGGCGAAGGCCCCGCGTGTGCGCGCAGTTTCTACCACATCGGCACGCGCGCTCAACCACATTCCCCGGCCGGGCAGCCGTGCGGAAAGATCAGGGACCAACGCACGATCGGGCCCCACCACGAAGCGGATCATGCTCGCCTTCTCGGCCCGTTCGCGGGTGACCAGACAGCGCCGCAGCGGGCCGGTCTCCGGCGCGTCGTCGCCGGAAGCCGGCGCGACGGGATCGCCGGTGACCGGCGCGAAGGGATCGCCGGAGTCTGGCGCCACAGGATCGCCGGCGACCGGCGCGAAGGGCTCGGCAGCGGGATCGGCGGGCTGGTCGTGGGCGGTGGGATCGGGATCAGGCGTCGTGACTGTCCTCCTCCCCGGCCGTCGCGACAGGGGCGGCTTCGGTCTCGGACGCTTCGGCCTCCGATGCGTCATCCGCGGCCGCCGTCGCATCGGACGCTGCGTCCGCATCCCCCGCCCCGGGGGCAGCGGTTTCCCCGTCATCGAACCAATGCGCGCGCGCGGCCATGATGATGGCGTTGGCGGTGTCTTCGTCCATATGCTCGGCGCCCACGATCTCGATCAGCTCGTCGGACGCAAGATCGGCAAGGTCGTCGAGCGTCTTCACGCCCTTCTCCCCCAGCGCCACCAGCATCGCCGGGTTGAGCACGTCCAACGCCGCGACCTCGTCGCTCACGCCGAGTGCCATCCGCTGCTCGGTCAACTCGGTGTCGCGGCGTTCCAGGAACGCCTCGGCGCGGCGGATCAGCTCGCCGGCGATGTTCTCGTCGAAACCCTCGATCGAGGCCAATTCTTCCAGCGGCACCGCGGCCAGTTCTTCCACCGAACCGAAATCCTCGGTCACCAGCAGGCCGGCGATGACGTCGTCCACATCCAGCGCTTCGACGAAGGTGCCGCTGCGGCGGCGGAATTCCTCCTGCCGACGCTCGCTTTCCTCGGCCTCGGTCAGGATGTCGATGTCCCAGCGAGTTAGCTGGGACGCGAGCCGCACGTTCTGCCCGCGCCGGCCGATCGCCAGGCTGAGCTGGTCTTCCGGCACCACCACTTCGACCCGCCCGGCTTCCTCGTCCATCACGACCTTGGACACTTCGGCCGGGGCGAGCGCGTTCACGACGAAGGTCGCGGCCTGCGGGCTCCAGGGGATGATGTCGATCTTCTCGCCCTGCAATTCGGCCACCACCGCCTGGACGCGCGAGCCGCGCATGCCGACGCAGGCGCCGACCGGGTCGATCGAGGAATCGCGGCTGATCACCGCCATCTTCGCGCGCGAGCCGGGATCGCGGGACACGGCCTTGATCTCGATGATGCCGTCGTAGATTTCCGGCACTTCCTGCGCGAACAGCTTGGCGAGGAAACCGGGATGGGTGCGCGACAGGAAGATCTGGGGACCGCGCATCTCGTCGCGCACGTCGTAGATATAGGCGCGCACGCGGTCGCCGTTGCGGAACGATTCGCGGCCGATCAGCTCGTCGCGGCGCAGCAGCGCCTCGGCGCGGCCGAGTTCCACCATCAGGTTGCCGTATTCGGTGCGCTTGACCACACCGTTGATGATCTCGCCCACCCGGTCCTTGAACTCGTCGTACTGCTTCTTGCGCTCGTATTCGCGCACCCGCTGCACGATCACCTGCTTGGCCGTCTGCGCGGCGATGCGGCCGAAATCGATCGGCGGCAGGGGGTCGATGATGTGCTCGCCGATCTCGATCCCGGGCTTGAACTTGCGCGCGATGTGGACGGGGATCTGGGTTTCCTCGTTCTCCACCGTCTCCACCGCCTCGGTCCAGCGCGACAGGCGGACGTCGCCGGTCTTGCGGTCGATGGTGGCGCGGATGTCCTTCTCGTGGCCGTATTTGGCGCGACCGGCCTTCTGGATGGCCTGCTCCATCGCCTCGATCACTTCGTCGCGGTCGATGTTCTTCTCGCGCGCGACGGCATCGGCGACCAGCAGCAGTTCGGGGCGGGCGACGGCGGTATCCATGGCGGTTCCTCAGTTCATGCCGTTTTTTGGCGAATCGTCCGGCGATGGCGGCGCAGTGGCGGCGATCAGCGCGTCGGTCAGCACAAGACGGGCGCGGCGCAGGGAGGCAAACGGCAGCGCCACCTCCCGCCCGTCCTCCAGCCGCAGGCGGGCTTCGGTCGGATCGGCGCCAAGCACGATGCCGACGAAGCGCTTGCGGCCCTCGATCGGCACGTCGGTCTCGGCGCGAGCCTGGTGGCCGACGAAACGGTTCCAGTCCTTCGGCCGGGTCAGCGGACGGTCGATGCCGGCGGAGCTGACCTCCAGGTTCCAGGCGCCGGGCAGCGGGTCTTCGACGTCGAGCAGGGCGCTGACCGCATGGCTGATCGCCTCGCAGTCTTCCACCGCGATCAGGCTGCCGTCGGCGCGGTCGGCCATGACCTGCACGGTGGGACGGTCGCGGCCGAGCACGGCGAGGCGGACAAGTTCATAGCCCATCGCTTCCAGGGAGGGGGCGACGACGGCGGCCAGGCGGACTTCCAACGGGCGGACTTCCTGGCCGGGGAGCAGGCGGCTGGATCGGCGATCGGGTTCGGACAAACAAAAAAGGCGGCCGGTTAAGGCCACCCCTCCGTAAGCGCGGCGGAGATGTGAAGTTGGAGGGGAGATAGCTTGTCGGGGCCGGGATTGCAAGCCGCCCCCGCACCGGGTCCCGAGGACGCAGCGACCCCGGCGCGACCCCGGGGAGGCTGATGCCGGAACGATGCGCGACCGTCGCGGCGGGCATGGTGCCGCGATATCTGCCGGCCAAGCGCCGCTCGCCTGCCGGGGCGCCGACGCCCCCCGCGCCATGGTGCGGGGGAAGCGAGAGGCCCGGGTTGCGCGGTCGTTGGTGATTTCTTTCGCTACGTTCGGCCTCGTGGCCTTCGCGTGACGATACCGCGAGGGCAGAAGAATGCACGGCCAACGAAACCTGCTGCTGCGCTGCCGCAGGCCAGCCCCGCCTGCGCCGAGGCTGGCGCCCTCGACGCGCCCGGGACCCGGACGTAAGCTTCCCCGACGGCGTAAGACCGGTTCTGGAGGAGTGACGGCAATGGTGTCCAATGAGGCGGCGACGGGCGGCGCGCAGGCAGGCGGGGCGGAAACCTGCCTGACGGGCGTGAAGGTCCTCGACCTCACGCAATTCGAGGCCGGTCCGTCCTGCACCGAGGCACTGGCCTGGATGGGCGCGGAAGTCGTGAAGGTCGAGAACCCCAAATCCGGCGACCCCGGCCGCTCCATCAACCCGCCGCCCGGCCAGGACGCGCATTATTTCCTGCAATACAACGCCAACAAGAAGTCCCTCACCGTCAACCTGAAAGACAAGCGTGGCCTCGACCTGGTCAAGCAGCTTGCCGCCAAGGCCGACGTGTTCATCGAGAATTTCGCCCCCGGTGCGATCGAGCGCCTCGGCCTCGGCGCCGACGTGATCCGGGCGCTGAACCCCTCGATCATCTACGCCCAGGTGAAGGGCTTCGGCGCCGGCTCGCCGTTCGAGAACAACCTGGCGTTCGACATGATCGCCCAGGCCTGCGGCGGCACCATGAGCATCACCGGGGAGGCCGACGGCCCGCCGCTGAAGCCCGGTCCCACCCTGGGCGATACCGGGACCGGGATGCTGCTCGCGATCTCGATCCTCGGCGCGCTGTTCCGCCGCGCCCGCACCGGACAGGGCGAGCATCTGCAGGTCGCGATGCAGGATGCGATGCTGCAATATATCCGCGGCGCCTTCGCCACCCAGACCCGCAGCGGGCGCGCGGCGCATCGCGCCGGGTCGGGCAGCGTGCTGGCGAAGAACCCGCCCATGGGCACCTTCCCCTGCAAGGGCGGCGGGCCGAACGATTACGTCTATGTCTATACCTCGCGCGCCAACCCCGAGCACTGGCGCCGCCTGCTCGGCGTGATCGGGCGGGAAGAACTGATCGGCGATGCCCGCTACGACAGCCCCGCCGCACGGCTGGAGCACGAGGCGGAGGTGAACGCGATGGTCGCCGCCTGGACCAGCCGGCACGACAAGCAGGACGCGATGCGCATCATCGGCGCGGCCGGGATTCCCGCCGGCGCGGTGCTCGACACGTCGGAGCTGATTGCCGACCCGAGCTTCGAGGCGCGCGGCATCATGCAGACGGTCGAGCATCCGGTGATCGGGCCGTACAAGATGACCACCTGGCCGGTGCGCTTTTCCGGCCGGCCGCCGCAGGCGAAGCCGGCCCCGCTGCTCGGCCAGCACACCGGGGAAGTGCTCGGCGACTGGCTTGGAATTGGCGCCGATCAGGTGGCCGCGCTGCGCGGCGACAGCGTCATCGGCTGAACGAGACAGAGAAGGAGGAAACGACCATGGCGGAACTCACCGGCTCGGAAATCCTGGCCAAATGCCTGAAGAAGGAAGGGGTCGAGGACCTGTTCTTCATCATGGGCGGGCCGATGCTGCTGGCGGAGGCTACCTGCGTGAAGGAGGGCATCCGCATGATCGACGTGCGCCACGAGCAGGCGGCGGCGTTCGCCTGCCAGGCCTACAGCCGGTTGTTGCAGAAGCCGTCGGTCTGCATGGCCGCCAGCGGCCCGGGTGTGACCAACCTGGTCACGGGCGTCGCCAATGCGCTGGTCGATTGCTGCCCGGTGGTGGCGATCGGCGGGTCATCGCCGATCAGCCAGTTCGGCCGGCAGGTATTCCAGGAGATCGACCAGGTCGCGATCATGCGCGGCTGCGTGAAATACGCCGACCGCATCCATAACCTGAAGCGCATTCCCCAGCAGGTGAACTTCGCCTTCCAGAAGGCGATGTCGGGCAAGCCGGGGCCGGTGTATCTCGATTTCCCGGGCGACATCCTCTACCAGAAGATCGACGAATCGCAGGTGGATTGGTCGTTCGCGGGCCGGCCGCTGCTGGACGCGCGTCCGCTCGGCAATCCCGCCCAGGTGGCGAAGCTGATCGAGGCGCTGGCGCAGGCGAAGCAGCCGCTGCTCGTTTCCGGCAGCGGCGTGATCTGGTCGCAAGCGTGGACGGAGATGCAGGCGCTGGTCGAGAAGATCGGCATTCCCTTCTACACCACCCCGCAGGGCCGCGGCGTGGTGCCGGACGATCATCCGTGTTCGTACCTGGCGATGCGGTCCTCCGCGTTCCGCGACGCCGACCTGATCGTCGTGCTGGGCACGCGGATGAACTACATCATCGGCCATGGCGCGCCGCCGCGGTTCGGCGGCAATGCGACCATCGCCCGCATCGATGTCGATCCCGACGAGATCGCCACCGCGGCGCGCTACGTCGACATCCCCATCGTCGGCGACTGCAAGATGGTGCTGCAGCAGGTGCTGGACGGCATCGGCGGCAAGATCACCCAGGACAGCTACAAGGCCTGGCGGCAGAAGCTCGCCGAGGGCGAGGCGGCCAAGCGCGCCGGCGCCGGGGCCAACAAATACGCCGAGGACGGCGACATCCATCCGGTCCGCCTGCTGGAGGAGATCAAGAATTTCGCGGATCGCGACGCCATCCTGTGCGTCGACGGGCAGGAAATCCTGAACTTCGGCCGCCAGACCCTGCCGACCTTCGCGCCGGGCCATCGGCTGAACTCGGGACCGTTCGGCACCATGGGGGTCGGGCTGCCGTTCGGCGTCGGCGCCAAGGTGGCCAAGCCCGACACCCAGGTGATCGTGGTGCACGGCGACGGCAGCTTCGGGCTGAACGCGATGGAGCTGGACACCGCCATCCGCCACAAAATCCCGATCCTGGTGGTGATCAGCCTGAACGGCGGCTGGACCGCCGATCCGAAGCGGGAGAAGCCGGGCCGCGACCTCGGCTACACGCGGTTCGACAAGATGTGCGAGGCGCTCGGCGGCTACGGCGAATATGTCGAACGGCCGGAGGACATCCGCCCGGCGCTGGAACGCGCCCAGGCGAAGGTGGACGAGGGCATGGTGGCGCTGGTGAACGTGCGCACTGACTTCCGGGCGCGCTTTGCCGGGGCGGCGTTCTCCGATTACTCGACCTGAGGCCGGTCGACCTGAGGCGCGGCGGCGGCCCTCACGCCGCCGCCGCAGCCTGCGGCCCGGAACCGGACCGGGACGTGCGCCCGGGCTGCGGGGCGCGTCACCCTTGCGTCACCCTCTTGTGAAATCGTGATGCCGATCGCGTCTTTCGCCGCCGGCGCGTCTTCACGAGGAAGCAATTCCAGCGCAGTATGAGCCGATGGCAGGCGGGACCGCCGTGGGCCCGGAGGCCCGCGCCTTCGGCGGGGCGTCTGTGCGTTTCGGCGACTGAGACGGGAATGGGGTCGGGCTGCCGTGTTGCAAGACCGCAGATCGAGATTGGCGGACGACCATCATGCACTGAAAGCCAGCATGGCTCCGGGCGGTGGCGCTGCCGCGCCGCGGGTCGGGGCCGACCTGGCGGTGGCGCGCGAGCGGCTGGGCCGCACCGTGCCTGAGATGTCGCACCTGCTGCGCATCCGCTTGCCGTATCTGGAGGCGCTGGAGCAGGGGCGGATCGATGCCCTGCCCGGCCGCGCCTATGCGTTGGCGTTCCTGCGCACCTACGCGACCGCGCTCGGCCTTGACGCCGACGAGGCGGTGCGCCGCTTCAAGACCGAGGCCGCGGAGATCGGCGACCGCACCGAACTGGAATTCCCGGCCCCGCTGCCCGAGCGCGGCCTGCCGACCGGGGCACTGGTCCTGCTCGGCCTCGTGCTGGCGGTCGGGGCCTACGCCGGCTGGTACCGGCTGTCCGGGGAGGGGCGGTTGCCGGCCGAGACGGTGATGCCGGTGCCGGCGCGGCTCGCCCGCCTGACCGCACCGGCCGCCCGCGCACCAGCGGCCCCTGCGGGCGGCGGCGCCGGGACCTCGACGGCCCAAACAGGCGGGACGGCGCCCGGCGGCGGGATGACGACCAGCAGCGGGATGACGGCACAGGCCGCAGGCGGCTCCGGTGGCCCGGGTACGCCGGCGCATGGCGCTGCGTCGGGCGGACCCGCCGTTGCCGCATTGGTCCCGCCCACGGGACCCGGCGCGAGCGGCAGCCCGATCGGACCTCTGGCTGATACCCTGCCGACGTCGCCGATGCCGGATGTGGCCTCCGGGTCTGCCGCCGCCGCGACCCCCACGCCGGCGCAGGACGCGGCCATGCTCGCCGACGGACCTGGCGGCTCCGGGCTGCTGGTGCTTGCGACCGCGAATGCCTGGGTGCAGGTGCGCAGCGGCAGCGGCGCGGTGGTCTTCAGCCACCTGCTCCATGCCGGGCAGAGCTGGCCGGTGCCGGCGGGACAGAACCTGGTACTGACGACCGGCAATGCGGGGGGAACGGTGCTGGTGCGGCACGGCGTCGCCTCGGCGCCGCTCGGCGGGAATGGGGTCGTGTTGCATAACGTGGCGTTGGGGCCGACGACGGGGACCTCCGCCGCGGGACCGGGGGCGCCGGCCGCGGGGACACCGCAGGTTTCGGCGCCGGCCGGTGCGGCACCCGGGGCAGGGACGGCACCCGCCGGCTCGGGCACCGCGCACTGAAACGCCGATGTGCGGGGCCGGATACGCACAGCGCTTCGCCCGTTGCCTGGCCCGCGACACAAGACCCGTGGGGTCCCGGCGCGAGACGGCACCGGGGCGCGGCCGGCGCATTGGCACCCCGGCCGGACGACCCCATCTGCGGACCAACCCCATGTCAGGGCCTCTCGGCCCCAGGACGGAGACCGTGATCCGATGAGCAGCTATCGCCCCTACCAGGACATCACCCGTCGCAAATCCCGCCAGGTCATGGTCGGCCGGGTGCCCGTGGGCGGGGATGCGCCGATCACGGTGCAGACCATGACCAACACGCTCACCACCGACGTCGCCGGCACGATCGCGCAGATCCGCCGGGCCGAGCTGGCCGGCGTCGATATCGTCCGCGTCTCCTGCCCGGACCGGGAGAGCGCGTTGGCGCTGAAGGAGATCGTGCACGAGGTGAACGTGCCGATCGTCGCCGACATCCATTTCCACTATCGCCGTGCGATCGAGGCGGCCGAGAGCGGCGCCGCCTGCCTGCGCATCAACCCCGGCAACATCGGCTCCGACGAGCGGGTGCGCGAGGTCATCAAGGCGGCGCGCGACCACGGCTGTTCCATGCGGATCGGCGTCAATGCCGGGTCGCTGGAAAAGCACCTGCTGGAGAAATACGGCGAACCCAACCCGGAAGCGCTGGTGGAAAGCGCGCTCTATCACGCCAACATCCTGCAACAGCACGATTTCCACGATTTCAAGATCAGCGTGAAGGCGTCGGACGTGTTCCTCGCCGTCGCCGCCTACCAGCAACTGGCGGAGGTGTGCGACCATCCGTTGCATATCGGCATCACCGAGGCCGGCGGGCGGCGCATGGGCACGGTGAAATCGGCGATCGGGCTGGGGTCCCTGCTGTGGGCCGGGATCGGCGATACGTTGCGGGTGTCCCTGTCCGACGAACCTGAGGAAGAGGTGCGGGTGGGCTGGGACCTGCTGAAATCGCTCGGCATCCGCCATCGCGGGGTGAAGGTGATCTCCTGCCCGTCCTGCGCCCGGCAGGGGTTCAACGTGATCGCGACGGTGCAGGAGTTGGAGGAGCGGCTGGCGCATATCGTGACGCCGCTGACCTTGTCCATCATCGGCTGCGTGGTGAACGGGCCGGGGGAGGCGCTGATGACCGATATCGGCGTGACCGGCGGCGGCGCGGGACGGCACATGGTTTACGCGGCCGGCAAGACCGACCACACGATGGAGGCCGGCGGAATGGTCGACCACATCGTGGAACTGGTGGAGGCGAAGGCCGCGGCATTGCAGGCGGCGGCAGCGGTGGAGAAGATCGCCGCGGAGTAGCTCGTGCAACTGGAGATCGTCTTCCTTCGCCGCGCGTTGAAGGATCTCCGCGGTTTGCCGAAGTCCGATCGCGACCGGGTCCTGGAACGCCTACAGGCCTATGCTGCCGATCCGGACAACCCACGGCATGCGGTGCTTGCCCCGGTGGGGGCGGCGCCTACCTGCCGGCTGCGTGTCGGCGATTGGCGCGTGCTGTTCGACCGGAATGGCGGTAGGATCGAGGTCCGCGGCGTCCGACATCGCCCGGAGGCATATCGATGAGCACCGACACCACAGCCGACACCAACGCCCTCGCACGGGAGACGGAGGCGCTTGAGGACCATCTCGACAGCGTTCTGTTGAAGCTCGCGCGCATCGAGCAGGCGAACGACGAGGCGGTACCGATCGCAATCGTCCAGCGCCTGTCGGATGGCGAGGTGCCCATTACCGTCTGGCGCGCGCATCGCGGCCTGACCCGCGAGCAGCTTGCAGAGGCGGCGCGGGTTCCGGCCGAGGTCGTCGCGGCGGTCGAAAATGGCAAGGAGGACGTGCCGCTGCGCATCATGCAGGCGCTGGCGCGCGCGCTGGACGTCGAGCTCGACGATCTGGTGCCGTGGCCGGACGATAGCGAGGTTGACGCGATCCGCGGCGGTTGATCGGGACCGTGGCGCCCCGGGCAGCGTGACAACGAAGCAAGCCTTGCGAAGCTTCGTCCCCGCAGCAGCCGGCGCGCTGCGAGCCAGAGCGAACGGAAGGGTTTCGTGCGGCGAACCCGGGCTGACATCGACCGCGGCGCGTTGCTGTCCGAACTGACCGCGCCGCCACGCCAGGTCGGGTGCGCTCCCCGCGAACCGCCGCCGGCAGGACCCGTCATCCCACCGCGCCGGCCAGCCCCATTGCCGCAGCGCACACATCTTCGTGCCATCCCAACTGCGACCCGGCACGAAATACGCCGCCCAACTCATTGCGAATGTGCTAGCTGCCCCGCGCGCCGCGTCACCGTCCCCCAGCCCGCACCAGCCCCGGCCCCTCACCGCGGCTAAAACTTGCGTCGCGGCCCCCCGGGGCGATCAATGTGGCCCAAAGATGGCACGATTTTTGTTCAGGCCCCTCGCAATGGTTGACCGCCCCTCCCGCCGGGCGGATACACTGCACTGCACAGGGCATAGGACCTAGCCGGACCGTCATGCGCGCCGCCTCGCCTCTCTCTCTCGCCGTCCGTCCCGCCACCGCCGCGGGGACCGCCGAGCGCGATGTCGCCCGCGCCGTGCTCGCCACGGAAGCGGCCGGGATCACGGCGCTGGCGGCTGCGCTCGACCACCGCTTCGCCGCCGCGGTCGCACTGCTCGGCGGCGCCAGCGGGCGGGTGGTCGTCTCCGGCATGGGCAAGTCCGGACATGTGGCGCGCAAGATCGCCGCCACCCTCGCCTCCACCGGCACGCCGGCGCTGTTCGTCCACCCGGGGGAAGCCTCGCACGGCGACCTCGGCATGATCGTCCCCGGCGACGCGGTGCTCGCGCTCTCCAATTCCGGAGAAACCCCCGAACTCGCCGACCTGGTCGCGCATACGCGCCGGTTCGGGATCGGGCTGGTGGCGATCACCGCCGGGGCGGGCTCGGCGCTGGCCGGCGCCGCCGACGTGCTGCTGCTGCTGCCGCGCGCCGCCGAGGCCTGCCCGCTTGGCCTCGCCCCCACCACCAGCACGATCATGCAGATGGCGCTCGGGGATGCGCTGGCGGTCGCGCTGCTCACCCGCCGCGGCTTCGACGCCGCCGATTTCCGCCGCATCCACCCCGGCGGCCGGCTCGGCGCGCGCCTGACCCGGGTGGGCGATCTCATGCACACCGGGGCGGCGGTGCCGCTGGCCGGGCCGGAGGTGCCGATGCACCAGGCGCTGCTGACCATGACCGAGAAGCGCTTCGGCTGCCTCGGCGTGACCGGTGCCGACGGCAGGCTGGTCGGCGTGGTGACGGACGGCGACCTGCGCCGCCATATGGGCCCCGACCTGCTCGGCCGCCCGGTGGGCGCGATCATGACCACCGAGCCCCGCCACATCGGCCCCGATGCCCTGGCCGGAGAGGCGCTGGCGCTGATGAACGCGCCGGCCCGGCCGGTCACCAGCCTGTTCGTGCTCGATGGCGCCGGCCGGCCGGTCGGTATCCTGCACATCCACGACCTCCTGCGCGCGGGGGCCGCATGAGCGGTGCCTGGCGCCCCGAACCACCGCCGCGCGATGGGGACCGATTGGAAGCGGGGCGCTTTGCCGCGGGCCGCCGCGTGATCGGGCCGCCGCCGCCGCCCCCGCGCGAGCCCGGCATGCCGGTGGGACCGCGGCGGCCCATCGGGGTCACCTTTACCCGGCTGCGGCGCACGCCGAGCCCGCGTCGGCTCGCGCGCCGGCGGCGCACCATCCGGCTCGCCAAATTCGTGCTGCCGACCCTGGCGCTGGTGTTGCTGACGGCGCTTGCGTTGTGGCCGCAGATCGCCGGCGACCACAGCGCGGCGCGGCTCGATTTCCACACCATGGCGCAGGTGGCGCGCGGAGATACGGTGTTCGGCGCCCGCTACCACGGGATGGACCAGCAGAACCGGCCCTATACCGTCACCGCCGCGGTCGCCCGGCGCATCGGGCCCGACCGGATCACCCTGCGCCAGCCACAGGGCGATCTGCGGATGCAGGACGGCGGCTCCGTCATCCTGGAAGCGCAGCGCGGGATGTACTGGCGGGCGACGCGGACGCTCGATCTGTCGCGCGACGTGACCTTGAGCCGCGACGACGGCACCACCCTCATCACCGCCAGCGCCACGATCGACCTCAAGCGCGGCGCGGCGGGCGGAGCGAAGCCGGTGGACGCCACCGGGCCGTTCGGCAGCCTGCACGCGCACGGCGGGTTCACCTTGCTCGACAAGGGCGCGGACATCGACTTCATCGGGCCGGCGCGGCTGGTCCTGAGCGGGGTCACGAAATGAGCCGACGGCGGCTTCCCGCCGGCTGGCGAGCGCTCGGGGTGGCAGCGCTGGTGATGCTGGCCGGCGCGGTACCGGCCGCGGCGCAGGGGCTGGACCTCACGCAGGGCGGCCCGATCGCGATCACCGCGCGCGACGGGATCACCTGGCTGCGCGCGCAGCGGGAGATCATCGCGCGCGGCGACGCGCAGGCGGTGCGCCAGCATGTGACCGTGACCGCGGACCAGTTGATCGCCTGGTACCGGCCGAAAGCGGCCACACCGGGCGGCGCGCCGGCAGCCGCGCCCGCAGGGGCCGCCGCCACCGCCAAGCCTGCGGCCATCAAGGTTGCAGCCACCGCCCCTGGCACCGCCCCTGGCACTGCCGCTGGCACTGCCCCCGGAACCGCCGCCCCCGGCGCGACCGGCGAGGACGAGGGCGGCAACGAGATCTACCGCCTGGAAGCCGAAGGCAACGTCCATATCTTCACCCCGACCGAGCGCGCCCGCTGCGATCGGGCGGTCTACGACCTCGACCAGTCGGTGCTGGTGATGACCGGGCATGACCTGCGGCTGGTCACCCCGAACGACGTGCTGACCGCAAAGCAGGATCTGGAATACTGGTCGGCCAAGCACATGGCGGTGGCGCGCGGCGACGCGGTGGTCGTGACGCGCGACGCGCGCCGCATCTCCGCCGACGTGCTGGTCGCCTACACGACCCCGTCCGCGCCGGCCGCCGGAGCAAGCCCCTCCGCATCCGGCACCTCCCCCGCAGCCGGTCCGACGGCGGCCGGCTCGGGGGCGGGCGCGGCCACCACCACGGACGATCCGCTCGCGGCGACCGGCAAGCTGCGCAAGGTCGAAGCGTTCGGCCATGTCGTGCTGCGCACCCCGACCGACATCGTCACTGGCGACCGCGCCGTCTATGTCCCGGCCACCGGCATGGCGCGGCTGCAAGGCAACGTCCGGATCACCCGCGGCAACAACCAACTGGCGGGCCAGGCGGCGGATGTAAACCTGAAGACCGGCGTCGCCACCTTGCTGTCGGGCCGCAGCGCGCGGGTGCAGGGACTGATCGTCCCCGACCAACAGACCTCCCAGGCCCTGACGAACGCGCCGGGCACCGGAGGCCCGCCCCCCACGCATCCGGCGCCCCCGCCCGCCGGCCAGACATCGAAAGCACCCCACGGATGAGCGCGACGAACCGCGGCCAAACCGCGCGCGGGACCGACCCCAGGCGCACCGACCTCCGCGTGCTGCCCGGTGGCGGCGGCCTCGCCGCGGTCAGCGTCGGCAAGAGCTACAACAAGCGCCCGGTGGTGCGGAACGTCACCATCACGCTCCGGCGCGGCGAGGCGGTCGGGCTGCTCGGTCCCAACGGCGCCGGCAAGACCACGACCTTCTACATGATCGTCGGCCTGGTGCGCCCCGACACCGGCGCGATCAGCCTGGATGGCACCGACATCACCGCCCTGCCGATGTATCGCCGCGCCCGGCTCGGCATCGGCTACCTGCCGCAGGAAGCGAGCGTGTTCCGCGGCCTCAACGTCGAACAGAACATCATGGCCGCGCTGGAAGTGGCCGAGCCGGACGCCGACAAGCGCGAGGCGGTGCTGGACGAGCTGCTGGCCGAATTCGGCATCGGCCATCTGCGCCGCACCCCGGCGCTGGCATTGTCGGGCGGCGAGCGGCGGCGGGTGGAGATCGCCCGCGCGTTGGCCTCGCAGCCGTCCTACATCCTGCTCGATGAGCCGCTGGCCGGCATCGACCCGATCGCGGTCGGCGACATCCGCGATCTCGTTTCGCACCTGAAGCACCGCGGCATCGGCGTGCTGATCACCGACCACAACGTGCGCGAAACCCTGGAGATCATCGACCGCGCCTACATCCTGCACGATGGTCAGGTCCTGATGGAAGGCCGTCCGCAGGAAGTGGTGGCGCACGCCGACGTGCGCCGGGTCTATCTCGGCGAACGCTTCACCCTGTAGCGGGCCCGCGCATGGCGATCGGCCCCCGGCTGGAGCTGCGCCAGAGCCAGTCCCTGGTGATGACGCCGCAACTGCGGCAGGCGATCAAGCTGCTGCAGTTCACCAACCTCGAAGTCGCCGCCTTCGTCGAGGAGGAGCTGGAACGCAACCCGCTGCTCGAACGCGGCGCGCAGGCGCCCGATCTGCCCGATCCGGAGCGGCCCGCGCTCGACCAGCTCGGCCCCGCGCCGGCGGGCGACAGCGCCGATCTGGCCCGCGCCGAGACGATCCCGGATGCCGCGGCCGATCCGCTAGATGCCGTGCACGCCGAGAGCTACGACGCGGGCGGCGTCGCCGACGGCGGCCCGGGCCGGTCCGAACGCGGCGGGTCGCAGGATTTCGGCACCGACGAGCGCGGCATCGACAGCGTCGCCGCCGCCCGGCCGTCCTTGCGCGAGCATCTCGGCGAACAACTGCGCCTCAACATCGCCGATCCGGCGGACCGGCTGATCGGCGCGCATCTGATCGCGCTGCTGTGCCCCGCCGGGCGGCTGACGGCCGAGCCCGCGGCGATCGCGCAGGCGATGGGCGTGAGCCTGGAACGGGTGGAGGCGGTGCGCGCGCGCATGCTGCGCTTCGACCCGCCCGGCCTGTTCGCGCGCAGCCTGAAGGAATGCCTGGCGGCGCAGCTGGCGGATCGCAACCGGCTCGACCCCGCGATGGAGGCCCTGCTCGACAACCTCGACCTGCTGGCAAAGCGGGAGACGCGCCGGCTGATGGTGGTGTGCGGCGTCGATGCCGGCGACATGGCGGAGATGGTGGCGGAGCTGCGCGCGCTCGACCCCAAGCCGGCCTGGAGCTGGGACGCCTCGGACGTGCCGGCGGTGATCCCGGACGTGCTGATGCGCGCCGCCCCGGACGGCGGCTGGCTGCTGGAGCTGAACCCGGAGACCCTGCCGCGGGTGCTGGTGAACCACCCGTTCTACGCCCGCATCGCCCCGCGCGCGGCGAAGGAGGATCGCATCTTCCTCGCCGAGCGCCTGGCCGTCGCCACCTGGCTGGTGAAGTCGCTCGCCCAGCGCAGTCACACGATCCTGAAGGTGGCAAGCGAGATCGTGCGCCAGCAGGACGGCTTCCTGCGCCATGGCATCGAGCACCTGCGCCCGCTGATCCTGCGCGACATCGCCGCGGCGACAGAACTGCACGAGAGCACCATCAGCCGGGTGACGGCGAACAAATACATCGCCACACCGCGCGGCACCTTCGAGCTCAAGTATTTCTTTACCACTGCGATCGCAGGAACGGACGGCATCGCGCATAGCGCGGAACGGGTGCGTCACCGCATCCGCACCCTTGTGGAGGCGGAGCGGGCCGACGACATCTTATCCGACGACGCGCTGGTCGCGGCGTTGCGGGCCGAGGGCGTGGACATCGCGCGCCGGACCGTGGCCAAATACCGGGAGGCGCTGCGCATCCCGAGCTCGGTGCAGCGCAAGCGCGAGAAGGCGGAGCCGGTCTGACAGCCGATGCCGCCGGTGGCTCGGTGGATGCTGCACCGCGGCGGGCTCGTCCCGTTTCGGTCGGCCGAAGGAGAAGGCAGGATGGAGATCACGGTTTCCGGCAAGCAGGTGGACTTGTCCGATGCGTTGCGGACCCGGGTGGCCAGTCATCTGGACGCGATCGCCGGCAAGTATTTCGACCATGCGCAGGAGGCGCTGGTGACGTTCAGCCGGGCACGCAGTTTTTTCACCTGCGACATCAACCTGCACGCCGGACGCGGCCTGAGCCTGCGCGGCGAGGGGGAGGCGGCGGATGCGCACGGCGCCTTCGACGACGCCGCCGAGCATATCGCCAAGCGCCTGCGCCGCTACCGAAGGCGGGTGAGCGACCACGCCCGCGACCTCGCGCACCGCAAGCGCCCCGAAGCGGCGCGGCTGTATGTCCTGGGCCAGGCGGAGGACGAAACCGAGGCCGAGCCGGTGGTGGCGGCGAATGGCGTGGTGGCGGCGAACGGGGAGATCGGCGCCTACGCCACCGTGATCGCCGAACAGGCCGCGGAGATCAGCCTGCTGTCGGTGGGCGAGGCCGTCATGCGGATGGATCTGGCGGACCAGCCGGTGCTGATGTTCCGCAACAGCGCGACCGGCGAGTTCAACGTGGTCTATCGCCGCTCCGACGGTAATATCGGCTGGATCGATCCAGGATCGTAAGCGCCGCGTGCGGCAGGCTGGTGGTGCGCCCTCCCCCCGCGCGGGGGAGGGCTGGGGTTGGGAAGTGCGCACCGCACCGGGCAGCGGGCGATCCGCTGCCCGGCCCTCTCTGGAGGAGACTCCGATGCACCACCGGGGATGAAAACGTCGGCGGCGCCCTTCCCCCCTCTCCACCCGCGCTTGCGGGGGGAGAGGGTC
>JABBNW010000343.1 GCA_019352115.1 Pseudomonadota bacterium | reverse complement strand
TCGGCCGAGGCATAATCCTCGACGATATTGCCTGCCGCCTCCAGCACCTCGCGCAATCCTGCGCGCAGGTGGCTGTCGTCGTCCACGACGAAGATTACTGGCTCGGTCGGGCTTGTGGGCGACACGGCAGGCAGGATCGGCAGGAGATCGCGGATGAGGTGCAGCAGTTCCTGCGGCCCCACCGGTTTGTGGAGCTCCACGCACTCCGCCCGCGCGATAGCGCGCAGGGCGGCGGCCGAGATATCGCCAGTCAGAATAACCACAGGAACGTGCAGATGCAGAAGCGCCCGTAGCCGGGCGGCTGCCTGCAACCCGTCCATTCCGCCCGGTAGGTTGTAATCCGCCAGGATCAGGTCCGGGCGGATCGTCCCGAGCGCCATCAGATCGCACGCCGCGGCGCCGTCCGCGACGCTGGTCACGCGATGGCCAGCGTCGCGCAGCAGCGCCTCCAGCAGATCGCGGACCTCGGGATCGTCCTCGATGACCAGGATCGCTCCATCGTGTCGGATGCTGTTGTCGTCGTCGGCCGCCGGCGGTGCGTCCGGCTTCGGCGCATCGGCCGCGGACCCGAGCATGACCTCGACGGCAAACACCGAGCCCTTGCCCGGGCGCGAGCGGACATGCACCCGATGGCCCAGCAGCCTTGCCAGGCGCTGCACGATTGCAAGGCCCAGGCCCAGGCCGCGGCTTCGTTCCCGCGCGACATTGTCGAGCTGATGATACTCCTCGAAGATATCCTGCTGGTCCGCCTCGGCGATGCCGATGCCGGTGTCCCAGATCTCGATGCTCAGCCGTTCCCCATGGCGGCGACAGCCGATCAGCACCTTGCCGCGTTTGGTATATTTTACGGCGTTGGCCAGCAGGTTGCGCAGCATCTGGCCGAGCAGGCGCGGATCGCTACGGATCATGAGGCCGCACGGGACAACGCGCAGCGTCAGCCCGTGCGCCTGCGCATGATAGGCGAACTCGTCGGCCAGCCGTTCCAGCAACGCGTTGACCGGAAAGCCGGAAATGTCCGGCTGTACGACCCCCACTTCAAGCTGGTTGATATCCAGCAACGTGTTCAGCATGGCGGTGATGGCGCCGAGGGTCGCGTCGAACCGGGCGACCAGTCGTTGCGCCTTCTCCCCCTGGACGGTCTGCGACAGCAGCCCCTGAATGAGCGCCAGGGTTTGCAGCGGCTGGCGGAGGTCGTGGCTGGCAGCGGCGAGAAAGCGCGATTTCGCGATATTCGCCAACTCTGCCTGCTGTTTGGCCGCCTGCAGCGCGTCCGCCGTACGCTTGCGCTCGGTGACGTCGATGAAGGTGATCACGACCCCTTCTACCCCTTCGTCCTGGGTGCGATAGGGCTGGATGCGACGGACGTACCAGGTGCCGCCCTCCGTCTCGATTTCGCGCTCGGTCGGCAGTTGGTCGCGCAGCACTGCGCGCGCATCGCTCAGCAACGCGCCATCGACGGCGAGCGACGTGAGGTCGCCGAGCGGCCGGCCGACATCGCTCGGGATGACGCTGAACAGCGACCGGGTGGCCGGGGTGAAGAAGCGGATGTGCAGCTTCTTGTCGAGGAACAGGGTCGCGACGTCGGTGCTGTACAGGATGTTCTGCAGGTCATTGGACGTCGTCCGCTGTCGTTCGAGGGTCTCCTGCAACTGGGTATTGAGGGCGGTCAGCTCTTCGTTGAGCGACTGCAATTCCTCCTTCGACGTCAGCAGCTCCTCGTTGGTGGATTGGAACTCCTCGTTGACCGACAGCGCCTCCTCGTTGACGATCCGCTGTTCTTCAACGGAGATTTCGAGGTTGCGGATCGCCCCTTGCAGCTCGGTCCGGGTGGCCGCGAGGACCCGCTCCAGCTCGGTGACCTGGTGGCGCTCGCCGGGCGCGGGTCGGCCGCCGGACTGGGCCGCGCGCGGCGGATCGTCGACGAAGCAGAGCAGCAGCAGGTTCTCGCCGTCGCTCTCGACCGGTTGCACGGCGATGGAGAAGCGGTCGACGTTCCCGTCACTCCCGGCGCGCGGGCCGGCCATCACGATCCGGGCGTTTTGCTGCGTGGCCTGGTGGACCGCCGCCCGGATCCTGGTCCGCAGACCCTCGCGCGCCATGGCGAGCAGGTCGTGCGTCGGCACCCCGGGCGCAACGCGCAGGTAGCGATCGATGGGTCCCAGGGTGTACAGACATTCGAGCTCATGGTTGAGCAGGATCGCCGCAGGCGCGTAGGTCTCGATCACCAGCCGTCGGCACATCTCGCCGAGGACAGCTTCGCGCGAAGGTGTCGCGCCCGATCCCGGGCGCGCGAGGGCTCTGACCGCCGAGCCCGGGGCCGTCAGGAAGCTCAGCTCCCCCGGCCGCGCACGACCGACATGGCGATAGATGCGGTCCGACTTCGAGACGACTTCGAAGCGG
Source organism: Pseudomonadota bacterium (assembly GCA_019352115.1). Taxonomy (GTDB): domain Bacteria; phylum Pseudomonadota; class Alphaproteobacteria; order Acetobacterales; family Acetobacteraceae; genus JAJZVS01. The sequence goes on along the minus strand of JABBNW010000343.1, from coordinate 1,288 downwards.
CTCTCGTTGCCGCTGATCGCCTCCGAATTGCCGAGCAGCATGATGCCGCCTTCGCGCAGTGCGAAATGGAACAGCAGGATGATTTTCGCCTGCGCTTCGGGACGCATGTAGATCAGGAGGTTCCGGCATGAGACGAGGTCGAGCCGCGAGAACGGTGGGTCGGACAGGATATCCTGGACGGCGAAGACGACGACCGAACGCAGCTCGGACGACACTCGGTAGCCACCCTCCTCCTTCGAGAAGAAGCGCGACAGCCGGGTCGGCGAGACCTCCGCTGCGATCGTTTCCGGATAGAGCCCCTCGCGGGCAGTGGCCACCGCACCGGGATCGACGTCCGAGGCGAAGACCTGCAGCCTGACGTCGAGTTTGGCCGCAACGATCGCCTCACGGAAGAGCATGACCAGTGAATAGGTCTCCTCGCCCGTGCTGCATCCGGCAATCCAGATCCGTAGCGGCTGATCAGACGACCGGCTGCGCACCAGATCGGGAATGATCTGCTTCGCCAGGACATCGAACACCTTCGGGTCGCGGAAGAAGCTGGTGACGTGGATGAGCAGGTCCTTCGCGAGCAGAGCAAGCTCGCCGGCATCGCTGCGCAATATCTCGAGATACCGCGCTGCATCGCCGGCCCCAAGCCCGGCCATGCTCATGCGTCTTTCGATCCGACGTTGCAGCGTACCGGTTTTGTAGAGCGCGAAGTCATGCTCCGTCTTGGCACGCAGAAGATCGACGATCGCCGCCAGTTCCGGCAGTCCTGCCTCAAGTGTCGGGGTCCCCGTCGCCGCCCGGCCTGCGCGCCGGCGCGGCGTGGGCGCAGCAAGCGCCGCGGGTATCTTCGCGATCGGAAGCACGAGGTCGACCGCGCCGGTCTGGATCGCGCTGCGCGGCATTCCGTCGTAGGCGGCCTCCTCCGGGTCCTGCGCGACGACCAGACCATGCGCTTCGTGCACCGCCTGAAGCCCCAGGCTGCCGTCGGTCCCGGTCCCCGACAGGACCACGCAGGCGGCCCGCGCGCCATACTCGGCTGCCAGCGACGCCAGTAGGTGATCGAACGGCAGGCGCATCCCGCGGCGGACCTGCGGTTGCGAAAGATGCAGCGCGCCGCCGCGAATCGAGAGGTAGAGCCCAGGCGGGATAACATACACGCGCCCGCGCTCGATCGGCATTCCCCCCGCCGCCTGCTGGACCGGCATCGACGTTTCGGCGGCCAGCAGATCGACCATCAGGCTTTCATGGTTCGGGTCCAGATGCTGGACCACGACGAAGGCCATGCCGTTGGCCGCAGGCA
>JABBNW010000342.1 GCA_019352115.1 Pseudomonadota bacterium | reverse complement strand
GTTTCGATATCGGAACATACTTGCCCACATGACCGCCCACGCGACCGTCCCCGGGGGCGCCACCCGGCGCCGGCAGTCCCCCGGGACGGCACGGGAGCCCTGGAGACCGCGCCCGCAGACCCACGCCGCGCGCCGGGTCGCAAGCCGGCACGACGGCCCGGACAATACGACGGCGCCGCAGCGGCTATTCGCCGCGCCTCCTGAGCCCCGCCGCACCGAGAAACGTGACGCCCGGCTGGCGCCGGCCATCCTCCGCGTGCTCCGGCCGTGCTCCCCGCCGGCGTTACGAATGCGCCGCCAGGCTCCAACTTTCGCTGCCGCGGTCCGTCAGCTTGACGGGGTAGGCCTGGCCGCCGGACTCGTTCAGCGCCGCGATCAGCCGGTAGCGGCGCTCGCTCGGCACCAGGAACATCACGAACCCGCCGCCGCCGGCGCCGGACACCTTCGCCGCGGTGGCGCCGTTGCGGCGGGCCAGCGCCTCCAGGAGTTCGATCTGCTCGGTGGAAACGGCGCTGGCGGTGCGTTTCTTGGCGAGCCAGGAGCGCTCCAGCACCGCGGCGAGGGCCGTCATGTCGCCGTGCAGCACCGCCTGCTTCATCGCCACCGCGTCGTGGCGCAACTGGTGCATCGCCTCCAGCGCGTCGGCGCTGCCCGACGTCAGGCGGTCGGTCTGCTGGCGGATGATGCTGTCGGAACTGCGCGAGCGGCCCGAGAAGCACACCACCAGCGAGGATTCCAACTCGTTCACCACCGCCGCGGAGAACCGCAGCGGGTTCACGATCACCCGGCCGCCTTGCAGGAATTCGATGAAATTGATGCCGCCGAACGCCGCCGCATACTGGTCCTGCTGGCCGCCGGCCAGGCCGAGGTCGATCCGCTCGATCTCGAAGGCCATGTGCGCCACTTCGTAGCGGCCGAGCGGGTGGTCGAGGTAGCTCGCGTAGGCCTCGATCAGCGCCACCACCAGCGCGGAGGAGGAGCCGAGGCCGGAACCGAGCGGGGCATCGACCGAGGTCGTGACCGTGATCGCGAGCGGGGCGCCGCCGTTGGCCTCGCGCACCATGCGTTCATAGACGCCGCGATGCAGAGCCAGGCGCGAGTCGGGCAGGGTGGCAGTGGCGGGGTGGATTTCCTCCCGGTCGAGATCGCAGGCGTCGAACACGACGCAGCCATCCTCGCGCGGGCGGATGGAGGCGAAGGCGTAGCGGTCGATGGTGGCGTTCAGCACGGCGCCGCCATAGGTCTCGGCGTAGCTGGCGAGATCGGTGCCGCCGCCGGCGAGGCCGAGGCGCAGCGGCGCGCGGGCGCGCACGGCGAGCGGCGGTCGCGATGCGGCGATGCGGATGCGGCCGGGCGGGGGGGCGGCGGGCGTGTCCATCCGGCGATCTCTCGGGAGCCTGTCGGGGCGCATACGCCCCTTTGCCGCGGCGGGGCAACGATCTTCGCCGCCGCGCCCGCGCAGACGTTCGCCCACGCGCTCGCGCAGACGTTCACCCACGCGCCCGCGCGATGCTGCTTGGCAAGCCGCACCGGCCCTGGCAGAGAACGGGGCATGAGCGCCCATGAACCCGACTATGTCGCCGCCTATCTGGACCGTTCCCTCGCCGCCCTCGGGGCCTTCGCCGCCGACCGCACGGCGCAGGCGCTGCTGGGGGAGATGGCGACCGCCACCGTCACCGCCTTGCGCGCCGGCGGCAAGCTGCTGGTCGCCGGCAACGGCGGCAGCGCGGGGGATTCGCAGCACATCGCCGGGGAGTTCATCTCCCGCCTGATGTTCGACCACGCGCCGCTGGCGGCGATCGCGCTGACCGTCGATGGCTCGGTCATCACCGCCACCGGCAACGACTACGGCTATGAACACGTGTTCGAGCGCCAGGTGCTGGGGCTGGGACGGGCGGGCGACGTGTTCCTCGGCATCTCCACCTCCGGCCGGTCGCCCAACGTGCTGCGGGCGCTGGATGCGGCACGCGGCAAGGGGCTGGTGTGCCTGGGGTTCACCGGGACCGGCCCGGGGGCGGCCGTGATGGCGGAGCACTGCGACCTGCTGTTCCGTGCGCCGTCCACCGAGACGGCGCTGATCCAGCAGATCCACATCACCGCCGCCCATGTGTTCTGCGCCCTGGTCGAGCGGGCGATGTTCCCTGAACTGATCCCGCCGGGCGCGGCGCGATGAGCGGGCGGGCGCCTGTGGCCCCTCGGCGGGGCTGAAGCGATGGCGCGCGCGCCGATCCGGCAATGCGCGATCCTGGTGGGCGGGTTCGGCACCCGGCTCGGCGCGCTGACCGCGACCACGCCCAAGCCGGCGCTGGAGGTGGGCGGGCGGCCGTTCCTCGCCTGGCTGATGCGCGAGTGGCAGCGCTTCGGAATCGAGGAATTCGTGCTGCTCGCCGGCCATCTGTCGGACGCGCTGACCGCGGCTGTGGCGGCGGCGGAGGCGACCCTGCCGCGCCCGACGACGATCCGGATCTCGGTCGAGCCGGCCCCGGCCGGGACCGGCGGGGCGTTGCGGCACGCCGCGTCCTTGCTGGCGCCCGAATTCGTGCTCTGCAACGGCGACAGCCTGTTCGATGCCAACCTCGCCGCGCTGCTGGCCGCCCGTGCGGCCGATCCCGAGCCGGTCCTGGGCCGGATGCTGTTGCGCGCGCTGCCCGACGCGTCCCGCTATGGCGTGGTGGCGCTGCGCGACGGCCAGGTCACCGCGTTCCACGAACGGCCCGCGCCGGGGGAGGCGGGGATCATCAACGCGGGCATCTACGCGCTGGACCGCGCCGTGCTGGACCGTATTGCCCCGGTCTGTTCGCTGGAACGCGACGTGCTGCCAGGGCTTGCCGCCGCCGGCGCGCTGGCGGGCAGCCTGGCCGACGGCTGGTTCATCGATATCGGCGTGCCGGAGGACCTGGCCCGGGCGCGCGGCGAGGTGGCGGCGCGGCTGCACCGCCCGGCGCTGTTCCTGGATCGCGACGGGGTGCTGAACCACGACCATGGCCATGTCGGCACGCGCGACCGCTGGGACTGGATCGACGGGGCGCGCGGCGCGATCGCGGCGGCGACGGCGCGCGGGTGGCATGTGTTCGTGGTGACGAACCAGTCCGGCGTGGCGCGGGGGATGTATGACGAGGCGGCGGTGCGCGACCTGCTCGGCTGGGTGGGGGACGCGGTGCGCGCCGCCGGCGGCACGATCGACGATGCGCGCTATTGCCCGTTCCATCCCGAGGCGCCGCTCCCCGCCTACCGCCAGGCCAGCGACTGGCGCAAGCCGGAGCCGGGGATGATTCTCGATCTGATCCGCGCCTGGAACGTGGATCCGGCGCGCTGCCTGCTGGTGGGGGACCAGCCGACCGACGTGGCGGCGGCGGCCGCCGCCGGGGTGCGGGGGCATTTGTTCCCGGGGGGGGACCTGACGGCGTTCGTGCGGCCGTTGCTGGACGCGGCGGGGGGTGGCGCGGGCTGACGGGGCCCGCACTGCCCCCCGGGACCGCCGCGAGCCCCCGGTGGTCCGGGGGCTTGCGGGTTCCGCGCTCAGAGCGGCGACATGCGTTCCAGCCGGCGGTCGTGGCCCACCAGCACCGGCGCGCTTGCGGCCAGCGGTTCGCCTGCATCCATAGTTGTTTCCTTCCCTTATTCGTAGGAAACGATTGCGTATCCTGTCCCGGAAGTGCCTTCCCGGTTCAGAGATCGGTGGGTCACTGAAAACGAAGAGCTAGT
>JABBNW010000341.1 GCA_019352115.1 Pseudomonadota bacterium | reverse complement strand
CCCCACCAGCACGGAACCTAACGGAAGGGTTCCAAGGGCGATGCCCTTGGCGGGGGTCCAGGGGGCAGCGCCCCCTGGCCTTACTTTTCTGCGCTCAGCCCACGTGCGGCGGGCGAGTACCTGCCGTGCATCTCCTCGTATGGCCCGCTACTCGTGCTAGCCTGCTGTCATGTCCTCCGACCTGCCTCCGCCGGACCTCCTTGCTGCCTTGGCCCGCATGGGTCTTTTGCGTCCTGGCGCGCCTGTCCCGCCGGCCCGGCGTCTGACCGGGGGCGTATCCTCCGACATCTGGCGTCTCGATCTTCCCAGCGGCCCGATCTGCGTCAAGCGCGCGCTTGCCCGGCTGCGGGTTGCCGCCGACTGGGAGGCGCCGGTCGAGCGCAATCGCTACGAAGCCCGCTGGATGCAGGCCGCCGCGGCAGCCCGTCCCGGAGCGGCCCCGCGCCTGCTCGGCCAGGACGAGTCGAGCGGCGCGCTGGCGATGGAATTCCTGCCGGAGACCGACTATCCCCTGTGGAAGGAGCAGCTTCACGCCGGCCACGCCGCGCCTGCATTCGCCGCCGCGGTCGGCGCGGCCATCGCCGCGATTCACGCCGCCACCGCCGCCGCCCCGGCCACCGCCGCCCGCTTTCCCACCGATGCCATCTTCCACGCCATCCGGCTGGAGCCCTACCTGTTGGCCACCGCGCGCGCCCATCCCGATCGCGCCGAGGTGCTGCGCCGGATCGCCGCGACGACCGCCGCCACCCGCCGCGCGCTGGTGCATGGCGACGTCAGCCCGAAGAACATCCTCGCCGGTCCGCGCGGGCCGGTGTTCTTGGATGCGGAATGCGCCTGGTGGGGCGATCCGGCGTTCGACCTCGCCTTCTGCCTCAATCACCTGCTGCTGAAATGCCTGTGGACGCCGGCGGCGACGGCGGGCTTCCTCGCCTGCTTCGATGCGCTGGCCGCGGCCTATCGCGCCGGTATCGACTGGGAGCCGGCGGCGGCGCTGGAGGCCCGGGCGGCGCCGCTGCTGGCGGGATTGTTCCTCGCCCGGGTGGATGGCAAATCCCCGGTGGAGTACATCACCGCCGAGGCCGACAAGGACCGGGTGCGCCGGGTTGCCCGCGCGCTGCTCGCAGCACCCCCCGACCGGCTTGCGATCGTGCGTGACGCCTGGGCTGAGAGTTTGTGAAAGAATGCCCGTCAACCGTCAAAATCGCCCGAAAAGGCGAGCAATTTCAACGGGTATTTTTTCACAAGTTCGATTTCTTTTCACGCTCTGAGGAACTGGCCGGCGCCGCTTCCTCCCGCCCGCCAGAACCGGCTATCCCACCCGAACGAGGCACCGGATGACCGACACCACCATCGCCTTCCTCCACGGCCGCCGCGTCTGGGACAGCCGCGGCCGGCCAACGCTCGAAGCCGACGTGCTGCTGGAAGGCGGCGCGGTCGGGCGGGGGATGGCGCCGGCCGGCGCCTCCACCGGGTCGGGCGAGGCGCTAGACCTGCGCGACGGCGGCGCAGCGTTCGGCGGCTACGACGTGACCACGGCGCTGGAACGGCTTAACACCGACATCGCCCGCGCCCTGGTCGGGCGCGACGCGGCCGACCAGGCGGCAATCGATGCCGCGCTGATCGCGCTGGACGGCACGCCGACCCGCGCGCGCCTCGGCGCCAACGCCATGACCGCCGTTTCCATGGCGGTCGCGCACGCCGCGGCGGGCGCGGCCGGGGAGCCGCTGTATCGCCACCTTGGCGGGCGCGACGCCGTTACCCTGCCGCTGCCGCAGATCCAGATTTTCGGCGGCGGCGCGCATGCCGGTCGGCGGGTCGATATCCAGGATTTCCTGGTCGTCTGCCCCGCCGCGCGCTCCTTCGCCGAGGCGCTGGACTGGACCGCGGAAGTCTATCGCGCGGCCGGCGGGCTCATGAAGGAGGCCGGCCGCTCCGCCGGCGTCGCCGACGAAGGCGGCTGGTGGCCCGATTTCGCCGCCAACGAGGACGCGCTGGAAACCCTGGTCCGCGCGATCGAACGCGCCGGCTTCGCGCCCGGCGCGCAGGTGGCGATCGCGCTCGATGTCGCCGCCTCGGATTTCGGCCGCGGCGGGCGCTACCGGCTCGGGCTGGAGAACCGCGAGATCGACACCGACGGCATGATCCGCCTGCTCGCCGGCTGGGTCGCCGCCTACCCGATCGTCTCCATCGAGGACCCGCTGGCCGAGGACGACCCCGAAGGCTTCGCCGCCTTCACCGCCGAACTCGGCGGGCGCATCCAGGTGGTGGGCGACGATTTCCTGGTCTCTGACGCCGCCCGCGTGCGTGCCGCCGCCGCGACCGGCGCCGCCAACACCGTGCTGCTGAAGCCGAACCAGCGCGGCACCCTCACGGAAACCCTGGCCGCCTGGGAGGCGGCGGAACACGTGGGCTTCGCCGGCATCGTCTCCGCCCGCTCGGGGGAGACGGAGGACACCACCATCGTCCACCTGGCGGTCGGCTGGGGCGTCGGCCAGCTCAAGGTCGGCAGCTTCGCCCGCGGCGAGCGGATGGCGAAATGGAACGAGGCGCTGCGCATCGAGGAAGCCCTCGGGTCACGCGCCCGCTTCGCCGGCGCCGCCGCGCTCGGGCGCACGCCGCCCCGGGTCGACCCGGCGGGGCAGGCGTAGCCGTGTCGGCGGGCCACCGGCTGAACGTGGTTTTCCACGCCGCCGCCGGCCCCGACCTGCAAGCCCGGCTGGCGGCCTGCGCCGGCGCGGACCTCGCCATTGCCGTCTGCGCCGAGACCGATACCGCGCGCCTTGCCGCGCTGCTGCCCACCGCCGACGTACTCTGGCACGTGCTCGCCCCCGCAACTGCCGCGCTGATCGCCGCCGCGCCCCGGCTGCGGCTGATCCAGAAGATCGGTACCGGGGTGAACACCATCGACCTCGACGCCGCCCGCGCGCGGGCCATCCCGGTCTGCAACCTGCCCGGCACCAACGCCCGCGCCGTCGCCGAACTGACCTTGGCGTTGATGCTCGCCGCCCTGCGCCGGTTGCCGCGGTTCGACGCCGCCATGCGCACCGGCCGGGGCTTCGCCCTCGACCCCGCGGAACTGGACGGCATCGGCGAGCTTGGCGGCCGCACCGTCGGCCTGGTCGGCTTCGGGGCCATCCCGCGCCTGCTCGCCCCGGTGTTGACCGCGCTCGGCTGCCGCCTGCTCTACACCGCCAGAACCCCGCACGCCGACGCACCGGGAACCTTCCGCCCGCTCGACGCCCTGCTCGGCGAAGCCGACATCGTCAGCCTGCACCTGCCGCTGACACAAGAAACCACCCACCTGATCGACGCCGGCCGCCTCGCCCGCATGCGCGCCGGCGCCATCCTCATCAACACCGCCCGCGGCGGCCTGATCGACCAAACCGCGCTCGCCGCCGCGCTGCGCAGCGGTCACCTCGCCGCCGCCGGGCTAGACGTGTTCGACCCCGAACCGCCGGACCCGAGCACCCCCCTGCTCGGCCTGCCGAACACGGTGCTCACGCCGCACATCGCCTGGCTCACCACCGGAACCTTCGCCCGCAGCCTCACCCTCGCCACCGAAAACTGCCACCGCCTCGCCACCGGCGCGCCGCTGCTGCACCGGGTCGCGTGAGGGGGCGGAGGGGCGGGGCGATGGGTCAGCAAGCAAGGCCAGGGGCGCTGCCCCTGGACCCCGCCAAGGGCATCGCCCTTGGAACCCTTCCGTT
>JABBNW010000340.1 GCA_019352115.1 Pseudomonadota bacterium | reverse complement strand
TAGCACGTTGTTAATGTCGGCATGCTACAGTAATCGTCATGATTTCGTTGACCTCTCTTAACGGGTTCTCATCCCCCGCCGGGCTTGGGGACCTGAGACCCTCGTTCGCCGGACGGCCGTTGGGGGCCCCGCGGCTGGGAAGCCCGTCGGCGGTTCCGATCGAGCCGAACCCGAGCGGGCAAGGGGAGGCCGCCAAGCCTATCCGACTGCTGCCCAGAGGCTCGCTTCTGGATCTTTCGGTTTGACCGGCGGGGCCTATGTCCTGCGATCCGCGCCGGCGCCGAATGCGTGGGTCATCTGCCGCCCGATGCCGGCAGGGCCCGAGAGTTCGCGAAAATTTGCCCGGGCGCCGCGGTCCTCGGCGGGATCGACAGCGTCAGCTTCCATGACGGCGGGCCGATCGCTGCCCGGAACCCCCTTGCGAGGGTCGGTCCAGGCAGTAGCCACGGCGCTGAAGGTGGCCCGCGGGGAACATCCCCGCTTGTGAGCGACTGCCGGCGATGGCAGGTTGCGGCGGGCGCGGGAGGTGCGGCATGGCTGTGAACAAGCTCTATCCGGATACGGCGGCGGCGCTCACGGGGGTGCTGCGCGACGGCATGACGATCATGTCCGGCGGCTTCGGACTGTGCGGCATTCCTGCCGCCCTGATCGCGGCGATCCGCGACAGCGGGGCGAAGGACCTGACGGTCATTTCGAACAACGCCGGGATCGACGATGCCGGGCTCGGACTGCTGCTCGCCACCAGGCAGATCCGCAAGATGATCAGCTCCTACGTCGGCGAAAATGCCACCTTCGCGCGCCAGTACCTGGCCGGCGAACTGGAGATCGAGTTCAACCCGCAAGGCACGCTCGCGGAACGGATCCGCGCCGGCGGCGCCGGCATCCCGGCGTTCTTCACCGCGACCGGCGCCGGCACCGACATCGCCGCCGGCAAGGAGACGCACGTCTTCGACGGTCGGGAGTACGTGATGGAGCGGGGGCTGACCGCCGATCTTGCCGTGATCCACGCCTGGAAGGCGGACCCGGAGGGCAACCTGATCTACCGCAAGACCGCGCGGAACTTCAATCCGATCATGGCCACAGCGGCGAAGACCACCGTTGTGGAGATCGAGGAACTGGTGGAACCGGGCGTTCTCGATCCCGACCACATTGTGACGCCGGGGATTTTCGTCGATCGCATCGTGCTGCTGGCGACCGTGGACAAGCGGGTCGAGCAGCGCACGGTGCGCAAGCGGTACTGACAGGGAGACGGGGCGATGGCCTGGACGCGCGATCAGATGGCCGCCCGCGCGGCGCGCGAGCTGCGGGACGGGTTCTACGTCAACCTCGGCATCGGCATCCCGACCCTAGTGGCGAACCACATCCCGGACGGGATGTCGATCCAGCTCCATTCCGAAAACGGCATGCTGGGTATGGGTCCGTTCCCGTTCGAGGGCGAGGAGGACGCCGATCTGATCAACGCCGGCAAGCAGACGGTGACGGAGCTGCCCACCACCAGCTTCTTCGATTCCGCCGCGAGCTTCGGCATGGTGCGCGGCGGGCACATCGATATTTCGATCCTCGGCGCGTTGCAGGTGGCGGAGAACGGGGACCTCGCGAACTGGATGATCCCCGGCAAGATGGTGAAGGGAATGGGCGGCGCGATGGACCTGGTGGCGGGCGTGCGCCGGGTCGTCGTGCTGATGGAACATACCGCCGGCGGCAAGCCCAAGCTGCTGCCCCGCTGCACCTTGCCGCTGACCGGGGCGGGGGTGGTCGATCTGGTGATCACCGAGCTGGGCGTGTTCGCGGTGGGCCGGCCGGGGCTGACCCTGGTCGAGCTGGCGCCGGAGGTGACGGCGGCGGAAGTGCTGTCCAAGACCGAGGCCGCGGTGGTGGTCGGCCCGGACGTGCGCGCGGCGGCCTGAACCGCTCTTCTCCCTCCCCCCTTTGCGGGGGAGGGCCGGGGTGGGGGGGCGCGCGGCACAATGCCGCATGCGGTGTCCTCCACACCGGGCGGTACCTTCCCTCCATGTGGCGGTGCTCAGCGTCCCGACATCGCGTCGCGAAACAAGGCCCGCTCCGCCACCGGCCGCGCGCACACCGGCGACAGCGGGTTGCCCCACCAGCGGTCCCCGGCCTGGGCGAGCAGCATCACGTCCGGCTTGATCCAGGCATAGACCCGCGCCCGCGACGCCGGGGCCATTGGGCCGCCGAGGGCGATCACGCTGCGGAGCGCCGCTAGATGCAGGCGGTCGGGGCGGGGGAACGCGGCCGCCGCGATCCAGCCGGCGGGGGCGGCGAGCACGGTGGCGCCGGTCTCAGCCGCAAGCGGCAGCAGGGCGGCCGGGGTGGTCGTGGAAACAATCAAGGTGGTGCCGCTGGTCAGCGCGGGCAGCCAAGCGTCGGGGGGGAGGCCGGCAAGCAGCACGACGTCGTCCGGGCGCAGGTCGGCATGCAGCAGCAGGGCAGCTCGGGCGGCGAGCTGGTGCGCTGGGTCCCATGGGCGGGCCAGGGCAGCGGCGAGCGTTGCGGGGGGCTGGGTGCTGCGCTGGTCCTCGGCGGGGGCGGCGCGCACCGCCAGCGGGTGCAGGCGCAGGGGGGGGGCTGGCGGCAGGATCAGGCAGGCGGGCGCGGCGGGGCAGCCGGCGAAGGGTGTGAAGGCGGCGGCGGCGGCCGGCGGGTCGGCAGCGATCGCGGCGCGCAAGGCGGACCAGACCGCCGGACCGTCCGTGCTCACGGCAGCGGTCGGCGCCAAGGAGCGGAGTAACGCCCAGGCGTTGCTGCTGGCAATGCGCTCGGGGTCGGGGGCGAACAGCGGGGCTGTCATCGGGGGCGGGGGAGTTCCAATGCTGGACCTTCGACGGGGGGCGCACGGCTGCTGCCTGCGGGAATCGAGCGGAGGGGGATTGATCGACCGGAGGGGGGCAGGCTATATGCCGCCTCCCGGTGCTATGGGGCCATAGCTCAGTTGGGAGAGCGCCTGAATGGCATTCAGGAGGTCAGGGGTTCGACTCCCCTTGGCTCCACCAACACCGAATCGCTAGAGCGGAATCCGATCACTCTGGATCGTATCCGGCGGCGGCGAACATGTTCCCGCATTCGGCGGGGGTGATGAGATCGGGCACATCGAGCCTCGTCCTGGAAATCGAGGTTCCGATCCTGCCCACACACACGCCCCGACCGGAGAGGCGGGTGAAAACCCGCGCCGCCGGTTTGGTCGACCTACGGTTGGGCTACGCCCGCCCTGCGGCCGAGCAGACCGGCCATCCTACGTGTCGCTTACCGGCCAACTTTGCTGTCGCGCGGCATGGGGTGGTGGTGACCGGGCGGGATCGGGGCGCGCGCTCCACTTGTCACGGTCCGGCTGGCTGGGCGCAACGGGCGAGGCTTGCGAACAGCGCCGCCTCTGGGCACACCGCGGCGAAGGCAATGCGCACGCGGCTCGCCGTCTCGGTGATGCATGCGGAGCAAGCGCCGGCGGAGATTGCTGGTATCTGCTCAACCCGGTGCGGGGACAGATTCCCCCTGCAGGGTCATTTTGATGGCCTGATAGGCGTGGATGCCCGGATGCCCTGCCGAACGGCGGTCCCGATGACGGAATGGACTCCGGCGAACAGGTTGGGTCCCATGCCGGAGCGGAACCCGCCGGTGACATTGCGGTCGGTAGCGGTCGGCCGAAATTCGCGTTCGCTGCTGTTATAGTCGGGAGCAACCTTGGGGTTATCCAGGGGAATCGGGCGAAAAA
>JABBNW010000053.1 GCA_019352115.1 Pseudomonadota bacterium | reverse complement strand
CCCGGGCAAGCCGTTCCACCTCGGCCTGCTGCTCCGGATGGCGCCTGGCTGGCATACCTACTGGCGCAATCCGGGCGATGCCGGCGCGGCGCCGGACCTGCACCTGGTGCTGCCCGCCGGCACCGTCGCCGGCCCGCTCGCCTGGCCGGCCCCGCGCGTGGTGCACGAAGGACCGCTGACCACCTACGCCTACACCGGCACGCTGCTGCTGGCCCTGACGGTTACCCCGCACGCCACGGCGCCCCCCGGCACCACCGGCCTGCCGATCGTGGCGCACGCCGACTGGCTCGTCTGCAAGGACATCTGCGTCCCCGAGCACGGCACCTTCCGCCTCACCCTGCCCCTCGGGCCGCCCGCGCCGTCCGCCCAGGCGCCGCTGTTCGCCGCCGCCGCGAGCGCCGTGCCGCGGCCCTCGCCCTGGGCCGCGGTGGTGGCCTCCGACGGACGGCTGTGGCTGCACGGCCCGGGGTTCGACCCCGCCGCGGTCCGCAGCGCCCGCTTCCTTCCCGACCGGTCGGGCACGATAAGCGACGACGCGCCCCAGCCGCTCGGCCGCACGGCGCACGGGATCGAACTGCGGTTGGTACCCGGCGCCGACTTCGCGCGCGCCGTGCCGCTGGCCGGGGTGATCGAGATCGCGGACCGCAGCGGCATGACGACCGCGCTGGCGATCGCCGCCCGGCCCGGGCCGGTGCCCGCTGCCGTGCCCGTACCCACCGCGGCGCCGGCCGGGCTGGGGTCGGGATGGCTGGGATCGGGACTGCTGCGGCTGTTGGCGCTCGGTTTTCTCGGCGGGCTGATCCTGAACCTGATGCCCTGCGTGTTTCCGGTGCTGGCGATGAAGGCGATCGCGCTGACCGAGGCGGCCGAACGGGGCCGGATGCGCGCGCTGGCGCTCTCTTACACGCTCGGCGTGCTGGCGGCCTTTGCGGCCCTGGGCGGGGCGCTGCTGGCGGCCCGCGCGGCAGGGCAAAGCGCGGGGTGGGGGTTCCAGTTCGCCTCCCCGGCGGCAGTGGGCGGCATGGCGCTCGTGTTGTTCGCGGTCGGGCTGAACCTGTCGGGCGTGTTCGAACTGGGCGCCGGCGTGGGCGGCCTCGGCCACGGGCTGGCGTCGCGCGGCGGGCACGCGGGGAGCTTCTTCACCGGGCTGCTCGCGGTGGTGGTGGCCACGCCCTGCACCGCGCCCTTCATGGCCGCGGCGATCGGCGGCGCGCTGGCAGCGCCGGCGGCGGACGCGCTCGCGGTGTTCCTGGCGCTGGGCGCGGGGCTGGCGGCGCCAGTGCTGCTGCTGGCCGTGCTGCCGGGGCTGGGGCGGTGGTTGCCGCGGCCCGGGCGGTGGATGGTGCTGCTGCGCCAGGCGCTGGCGTTTCCGATGTATGCGGCCACCGTCTGGCTGGCCTGGGTCGTGAGTGCGGAAGCCGGGCCAGCCGGCGTGCTCGCCCTCGGCGCGGCGCTGGTGGCGGCAGGGTTCGCCGCCTGGGTGCTGGGACTGGCGCAGGCGGCGCGGCGCGGACGGGCGACCGGCTACGGGCTGGCGGCGGCGGGGGGGATCGCTGCGCTGGCCGCGCTGGGCTGGCTCGCCGCGACGCCGGCGGCGGTAGCGGGGGGCGATCCGGCATCGGACGCGGCGCTTTCAGGGGTCGGCATCGGCGGGGCGGGCGTCCCGGGGGCGGCGGCGTTCTCGCCCGCCCGGCTCGCCGCCCTGCGGACGGCAGGGCAGCCGGTATTCGTGGACATGACCGCGACCTGGTGTCTGACCTGCCAGGTGAACCAGCGCCTCGCGCTGGCGCCCGCGCGGGTGCGCGCCGCCTTCGCCGCGCATCACGTGGCCTATCTGGTGGGCGACTGGACCCGGCAGGACCCGACCATCACCGGCTTCCTGCGCGCGCACGGGCGGGATGGCGTGCCGCTGTATGTGTTCTACCCGCCCGACGCGCAGCACGGGCAGGTCCTGCCGCAAATCCTGACGCCCGGGCTGGTGCTGCACACCCTGAACGCCAGCCCGACGGCAGGCTGAACCAAGCGGAGGCGCGCGCGGGCGCGCCGTCCTTCCCCCTCTCCCCCCGCAAGCGCGGGGGGAGAGGGGGGCGCGCGGCACGAGATGGAGATCGGGGACGCCGGCCCCCACCCCGCCCTCATCCCCCCGCAAGCGCGGATGGAGACGGAGAAGGGCGCCCCCGGCGCGCGTTGTCGCCCGCCACCGCCGCGGCCATACTCGCGGGGCCACACCGGGGAAGGAAACCACGCCCATGCACTGGACCGCGCGCCGCGACCGCTATCGTTCCGTCCTGGCCGGGGACGCCTGCATCCACCCCGGCTCCGTCTATGACCCGATATCCGCCCGCATCGCCGAAGACCTCGGCTTCGAGGTCGGCATGTTCGCCGGCTCCATCGGATCCTTCGCCGTGCTCGGCGCGCCCGACATCATCGTGCTGACCCTGACCGAGTTCGCCGCCCAGGCGTTGCGCATCAACCGCGCCGGCGGACTGCCGCTGATGGTCGATGCCGACCACGGCTACGGCAATGCGCTCAATGTCATGCGCACGGTGGAAGAACTGGAAACCGCCGGCGTCGCCGCCCTCACGATCGAGGACACGGCCCTGCCGCGCGGCTACGCCGAAGCCAAACCCCGGCTGATCTCCATCGAGGAAGGCGCCGGCAAGATGCGCGCCGCCGTCGCCGCCCGCCAGGACCCGGCGCTCGCGATCATCGGCCGCACCTCCGCCACCGCCATCACCGGCACCGAGGACGCGATCGCCCGCGCCCGCGCGTACGAGGCCGCCGGCGTCGACGGATTGTTCTTCGCCGGTGGCATGACCCGCGACCAGCTCGACGCCATCGCCGGCGCGGTCAAACTGCCCCTGCTGCTCGGCGGCGTGCCGCCCGACCTGCTGGACCGCCCCTACCTCGCCAGCCGACGCGTGCGGATCGCCCTGCAAGGCCACCAGCCGTTCTCGGCCGCCGTGCAGGCCGTCTACGCCACCCTGAAAGCCCTGCGCGACGGCACCCCGCCCGGCAAACTGACCGGCATCGCCCCCCCCGACCTGATGGCCCGCGTCCTGCGGGAAGACAGCTACGCGGCACGCACGCGCGACTACCTGGGCGGCTGAGAGCGTGTGAAAGAAGGCCCGTCTGACCAATCCGCGCAGGTTTTTGACGCTCGACCTTGCGTGCCGGCCCGGGCCTCCCGTCCTGGCCCACCCTGAGCCGGCCCTCTACCCCCGATCATCCGTGCACGGATGGGCGTCTCAGGGCCGTCCATGACGGGAGCGGTCGGAGGCTGGCAGTACGTCAGTCTCCTGGCCCGGGACGGGGCGCAGGCAAGGCCAGGGCGCTGCTCCTGGCCTTGCGGGCTGGTCCCGCCAGCCCGCCCCAACCAAAGCCGCCCGCCTGCGGAAAGTCGCGCTCAGAGCGTGAAAAGCAATCGAACTTGCGAAAGAATACCCGTTGAAATTGCGCGGGTTTTCGGGCGATTTTGGCCGCTGACGGGCATTCTTTCGCAAACTCTCAGTCGACCAGGCTGGTGTCGAAATCGGCCGGCACGATGACTTCCAGGACCTCCAGGTCGTCGGAATAATCCAGCACGGTGTGGGCGATGCCGGGCGGCTGGAGCCAGCAGCTTCCTGCCTCCATCATCTGCACCCCGTGGCCGGCGAACTCGTTCTTCATCCAGCCTTTCAGGACGTAGACGAGTTGCAGGTCGACGGTGTGGGCATGGCGCTGGCGCACGTCCTCGGTCACCGGCGGGATCATCCGGATCACATGCGCCCGGGCGAGGCCGCCGGTCGCCTCGGCGATGCCAAGGTCGCGATAGCGCGCGTAGGGGCGCAGGCCATTGGTCTGGAAGTCTTCCTCCCGCAGGTGGCTGACCGTGAAGCGCTGCGGTGCGGGCCTGGCGGCGGGAGGCGCGGCCTTGCGCGCGGCGGGCTTGCGGATCGGTGTCGCACCTGCGGCCTTGCGCCCGGCGCCCGATGTCGCCGCCTTGCGGACCGGGGCCTTGCGGGCCGAGACCTTGCGGACTGCCGCCTT
Organism: Pseudomonadota bacterium; assembly: GCA_019352115.1. Taxonomy (GTDB): domain Bacteria; phylum Pseudomonadota; class Alphaproteobacteria; order Acetobacterales; family Acetobacteraceae; genus JAJZVS01. Next base: position 18,933 of record JABBNW010000053.1, on the reverse strand, counting down.
GCGGACTGCGGCCTTACCCGCCCGCTTGCGGACCGCCGGCGCCTTGCGCGCCGGAGCGGCCTTCTTGGCCGGCGCCCCGCGTTTGCGGACGGCGGCCGACTTCGGCTTGGCGCGCGCCTTGCGGCGACGCGGCGTGGAGGGGCTGGCGCGTTTGGCCATCGGCGTTTCTCCGCAGAGTGGCCGGAGTATTGTCCCGTCCCGCACCCCGCTTCAAGCCGCCCGGGCCATCACCGCGGCATGGGCTCAGGCCGGAGCGATCGCATCGCCAACCCACGGCGTCCGGAACGCCGGCTGGGCCCGATCCGCCGCCGGACTGTGCCCCCGGCGCCGATCCGGCCCTACTCCGCGGCTTCCTTGACCCCTTCGCCCTTCGCCGCGATCCGGGCCATCGCCGTCTCCACGTGCCGGGAGAACACGTATTCGGCCGGCCGCTGCCCCTCCAGCGAAATGTCCGGCGCCATCGGCCCGGTGGTGCGAATCCCGCGCAGTGTCTGCGCGAGCGCCCGCCACGGCCGCCGCACCGTCTCCGTCACCGCGGTCGCCTCGTAGCCGGAGTGGACCATGCAATCGGCGCATTTCTCGTAATTGCCGGTCCCGTAGCGGTCCCAGTCCGTCTCTTCCATCAGCGCCTTGAAGGTCTTCGCGTAGCCCTCCCCCAGCAGGTAGCAGGGCCGCTGCCAGCCGAAATAGGTCCGGGTCGGGTTGCCCCACGGGGTGCAATGGAAGCTCTGGTTGCCGGCCAGGAAGTCGAGGAACATCGACGACTGGTTGAACGCCCATTTCTTCTTACCGCCGCCTTTGCCCTGGCGCGCGAAAATCCCCCGGAACAGCTCCTTCGTGCGCAGCCGATTGAGGAAATGCTGCTGATCGGGCGCCCGCTCATACGCATAGCCGGGCGAGACGCTGATCCCGTCCACCCCCATCTCCATCACGTCGTCGAAGAAGGACGCGACCTTCGCCGCCTCCGCGTTGTCGAACAGGGTGGCGTTGATGATGACCCGGAACCCGGCCTTCTTGGCCGCGCCGATCGCCGCCACCGCGCGCTCGTACACCCCGTCCTGGCAGACCGAGGCATCGTGCTCGGCCTTCGCCCCGTCCAGATGCACCGACCAGGTGAAATACGGCCCCGGCTTGAACAGCGACATCTTCTTCTCGAGCAGCAGGGCGTTCGTGCACACGATCACGAATTTCTTGCGCGCGACCGCGCCTTCCACGACCTGGTCGATCTCCTTGTGCAGCAGCGGCTCGCCGCCCGCGATCACGACCACCGGGGCGCCGCATTCGTCGACCGCCTCCAGGCACTCGGCAACCGACAGCCGCTGGTTCAGGATCGCCGCCGGGTAGTCGATCTTGCCGCACCCGGCGCAGGCCAGGTTGCAGCGGAACAGCGGCTCCAGCATCAGGACCAGCGGGTAGCGCTTGCGCCCGATCAGGTGCTGTTTCAGCACGTAGGCGCCCACCCGGATCGCCTGGTTCAACGGCACGGCCATCGTCTAATCCCTTGCAAGCGTTCAGGCGTCGGCAAGCTCGGCCGGGAACCGGAAGCGCACGTTCTCGGCCACCCCATTGAGGGTGGAGATGTCGATGGGGCCGAACCGCCGCAACCCCTCGATCACGCCCTGCACCAGGGTTTCCGGCGCCGAGGCCCCGGCCGTCACGCCCACCGACTCCACGCCTTCGAACCAGGCACAGCGCAGCGAATCGGCGTCGTCGATCAGGTAGGCAGGCTTGCCCAGCTCCTCGCCGATTTCGCGCAACCGATTGGAATTGCTGCTGTTCTTCGACCCGACGACAAGGATCACGTCGACCGCCGCGGCGAGTTCCCGCACCGCCTGCTGGCGGTTCTGCGTGGCATAGCAGATGTCGCGCACATCGGGCCCCACGATCGCGGGAAAGCGCGCCGTCAGGGCGGCGATGATCCCTCGCGTGTCGTCGACCGAAAGCGTGGTCTGGGTGATGTAGGCGAGTTTTTCCGGGTCGTGCACAGCCAGGGCCGCCACATCGGCGACGGTCTGCACCAGGTGCACGGTGCCGTCGATCTGGCCGATCGTGCCTTCCACCTCCGCGTGGCCGGCGTGGCCGACCAGGACGATGTCGCGGCCCTGGGCGGCGTAGCGGCGGCCCTCGTTGTGCACCTTGGCAACCAGGGGGCAGGTGGCGTCGATCACCGGAAGTTCGCGGTTGCGGGCCAGTTCCTCCACCCGGCGGGCGACGCCGTGGGCGGAGAAGACGGTCATTGCGCCGGGCGGGATCTGGTCGAGTTCATCGACGAACACGGCGCCGCGGGTGCGCAGGTTCTCCACCACGTGGCGGTTGTGCACGATCTCGTGGCGGACGTAGATGGGCGGGCCGTATTTGTTCAGCGCCCGTTCGACGATCTCGATCGCCCGCTCCACGCCGGCGCAGAAGCCGCGGGGCTGGGCCAGGATGACTCGCAACATGCAGATGGGCTCTCCCGCCGATGGGGGCGCACGCGGCGCGGCGCCGCATGTCCGACTGTCCGGCTGGGATATGGCACAGCCCCCCCGCATCGGCAATGCGATCGGGCATGCTCAGGGCGCGAACGACCCTTCCGCCGGCAGCGCGCAGGCGCGCCGCAGCAGCCGCAGCACATACCAGGCGAGACCCAGGCTCGCTGCGGCGCCGATCCCGAGCGCGACCCAGCGCAGCGCCCCGTCCGCGCCCGGGTGCAAGGCGCCGAACCCGAGTACCCGGCCGAGCACCACGTAGGCGAGCAGCGGCGGCAGGGACGCCAGGGTGCCGAGCAGGTAGGCGCGGAACCGCACCGACGACAGTCCGAGCGCATAGCTGGTGACCGCGAACGGCATCACCGGCGAGATGCGCAGCAGGCACACGAGCTTCCACCCGTCGCCCGCCAGCGCCGCATCGAGCCGCCGCAGCGCGGGCCGCTCCCGCACCAACCGCGCGATCAGCGGCCGGGCGAAGGAGCGGGTGAGGCCGAACGCCAGCACCGCCCCAGCCAGGGTGCCGATCGCGGCGGCGGCGAAGCCCGCCCCCACCCCGAACAGCGCCCCCGCGGCCACGCCCAGCACGGAGGCCGGGAGGACCCCGCTCGCCGCCACCGCCCCTTGCAGCAGCACGACCACCAGAAGCCCGGCTGCCCCCTGCGCCCGCGCCCCGGCGAGCAGCCGGATCGCGTCCCGGCCGAGCGCCGGGTCCAGCACCTGCACGACCGCCAGCCCCACGAGCAGGAGCGCCGGCAGCCCCAGCGCCGCCAGCCGCTTCGCGGTCCCCGCGGTCACGATTGCGTTCACGCCGTTCGCCTTCACGCGGATCACCTTCACGCCAACTGCGCGAGGCCGGGGTGCAGCCGCTCCTGCACGCTGTCGGAAAACAGCCGCGGCTCCGCGAGCCCCAGCTTCGACACCCGGTAGCGCGCCGCGGTGGCGAGCACGCCGAACCCGTAGGTCACGCTGCGGCTGAAGTTGATCGACGACGCCTCGGCGAAATAGCGGGTCGGGCAGGAGACCTCGCCGATCGAGAAGCCCGCATGGATCGCCTGGGTCAACATCTGGTTATCGAAAACGAAATCATCCGAGCAATTGAGCAGCGGCAGCCGCTCCAGCACCCGCCGGCTCCAGGCGCGGTAGCCGGTGTGGTACTCGGACAGTTTCTGCCCCACCAGCAGGTTCTGCGCCGCGGTCAGCGCCCGGTTGGCGACATATTTATAGAGCGGCATGCCGCCCTTGCGCGCCCCACCGCCGAGGATGCGCGAACCCAGCACCACATCGTAATGGCCCGAGACGATCATCGATGCCATCGCCGGCACCAGGGTCGGCGAATACTGGTAGTCCGGGTGCAGCATGACGACCACATCCGCCCCGCGCGCGAGCGCCGCGGCGTAGCAGGTCTTCTGGTTCGCGCCATAGCCGCGATTGCGGTCGTGGCGCAGGGTCAGGATGCCGAGGGAGCGGGCCACCGCCACGGTGTCGTCCGCGGAGGCGTCATCCGTCAGGATGACATCGTCGACGACGTCGCGCGGGATCTCGTCATAGGTGCGGCGCAGGGTCTTCTCCGCATTATAGGCGGGCAGCACGACGGCAATCCGGTTTCCGGCCAGCATGGCGCATCTCCGTATCAGAATGATGCGCGCGGATATAAGCGGGGGTTGTCGTCAAAACGGTTGCAGAGAACGCGTGGAACGACCCTGCTCCGCCCCGATAGGTTCGCCAGGCACATCGCGCTTCTGAAGGCCATCCTGTCCGCGGTCGACAGCCCGCTCACGCGGCTTGCGTTGCCGGCGATGCAAGGGATGGACGACGCGATGGCGGGGTTCGGTGCTGCACGACCCGATTACTCTCGATCGACGCGTGGCTGCGCCGGCCTGTTACTGGTACCCTAACATCATACATGACGCGCCGACGACGCCCCATGCGGAGACATGCGGCTCTTACCGAGCGTACATGTCATGTATCATGCCGGGGCCTCAGGAGATCCGATAGCCGCAGCTGCGCAGGTGCTCGCGGTAGGCCGGATCGAGCACCCCCGCCCCTTCCGCCAACTGCGCGAGGTTGAGATCGCCTCCGAAGTTGACCTCGAGCAGCACGGGGCCTTGCTCGGCCAGCGCGATATCCCAGGACTGTGTGCGTATGCCGGGGAGCACCGATGCCGCTTCAGTCGCCAGGGTCATGAGATCTTCCCAGCCTGGAATCGACGTTCCGACGATCTGGTGTCCGCTGTCGGGATGGGCGCCGTTCACGGCGGCCTCGGCCCCCGTACCCTGGACGGTGCGGACGATTTGGCCCGTCACGGGATCAATCGCCCCAAGCAGATTGCCCACCCGCCAGAAATTGTCGGCCGGATTCTGTCCCGTCGCGATCTTGGCCAGCGCGCGATGCACGCGAGGGCCATCGGGCGTCATCAGGACAAGCACCCGCACGGACCAAAGGCGCGGTCCGAACAGCCGCTCCAGGTCCGGATGCGGGACCAGCCGGCGCTGGAGCACGTATCCGGCATCCCGGACCGTCAGGGCCTGCGCGAGTTCGGCCGGCGCTACCGGCTCGGCGCCATGCAGCAGAACCCGGTCCGTCGCGGCGTCATAGCCGTCGGCACTGACGACGGAGAGACTGTATTTGCCGTCGATCGGCTTGGCGAATAGCGGATAGTTCGCGGGCTCACGAAGGAACGCGGCTATCTGCTCGCTCCCGACCAGGGTTCGGGCCGAGCGCATGCGGCGGCTGGGGTGGGTGACGGCGAGCAGTTCCGGTGTCGGCAGTCCGGCACCACGCGCCACGGAGTGAAAAAGCAGCTTGTCGGCCGCGGTGGCATACCAGTGGGCATCATTGCAGGCGAGGTGCATCCTATGCTGGGCCCGCTTGCCCACGAAACGGCGCTTGTCTTCACTTTTAAGCTCGGGATTCCAGAGTCGATAGTAAAAATACTCGCTCGGCGTCAATTTTCCGGGGCCACGTTGCAGCGCAATGATATCGCTCAGGATCGACGTTACCCGCCGGCCAGCAGTGACCGCCGCCCGCAGGTTGCTCGCTATGTCTACCTTCGGGACGCCGTCGAGAGTCGTGAAGATCGTCGAAGCATCGAGGTCTGTCGTAACGGCAGCCATTGGGGCAGGCCTTCCTGGCATGATGTGCGCTGGCGCCGGCGCCATGACGGAGCGGCTTCCCGGCTGGCGGCGTCGCCCATCAGCGCTACGCTCGCTTGCGCCGCATAGGACGCGGCGCCTATCAAAAGTGTTGCAAGGTCTCCGTGCCCCCTAAAACGTCACGCTGCATATTGCAGATACGAAATATGGTCGTCTGGTCTGACTGTAACTGCTCTGCAATTTCAGACAACGATTCGCTCCATCAGGCAGCGATGCCGGCGGCCCGACTGCGCAGTCGCCGAGCAAGCTTCGTGGCCCCGGCGAACTACCGCCGATTGTGGCGGTTATGCTGAAACGCCTTTGCAAGCGAGTCCATGGTTGGGTTCGTCCTGCAAGCGCGAGAAGGCGACCCCGAAGACCCGCCGGACTGCGCTCAGCATACGACAAAACCCCAACCAAGGTGACCTCCCATGCTCAACCTCATCCCCAGCCTGCCGACCCATCTGCTGACCCGGAGCTTCCGCGAGCTGAGCGCCGACCGTCGTGGCGTGACGGCGCTGGAATACGGCCTGCTCGCCGGACTGATCGCCGTCGCGCTCATCGGCGTGCTGACCACGTTCGGCCACAAAGTCGAAGGCCTGTTCACCAACGTCAGCACCGACGTGGCGGGCGTGGCGCCCTCCACCACCGGCACCGGCGGCACCTGACACCTGCCCAGCCTGCGCGGACGCCGTCGCCACGTCCGCGCAGGTCTCGACCTTACATGACGGCAAATCGCGGCGCCGTCCGCCCGCGCGGACCGCCGAGGGGGATCAGGACCGGACCATGTGGCAGCACGGCATCATTCCTGTAGCGACCAGCCTTCTGCTCGGGCTCGCCGTGCTACTGCTGGTCCTGGCCTCCCTGCGCGACCTTGCGACCCGTATCGTCCCGAATGCGATCCCGCTGGCGCTGGCCGCGACCGGCCTCGCCGAAAGTGCCTTGCAGGGCCGGCTGGTGCTCGCCATGTTCGCCGGGCTTCTGGTGTTCGCCTTTGCTTTCCTCTGCTGGCAGATGCGCTGGATCGGCGGCGCCGACGTGAAGATGCTGGGCGCCGCCGCCATCCTCGTGCCACCTACCGCCTGCGCGAGCTTCGTCCTCGCCACCGGCGTCGCCGGTGGCGCGCTCGGCCTGTTCTATCTGATCGCCCGCCGTCTGATCGCCGCCCCCGCACCTTGCCTGGCCGGAGCCGCCGCCCATCACGCGCCTCTGCTCACCCGCATCTGGCGCGCCGAGCGCTGGCGCATCCATCGCGGCTGTCCCCTCCCCTACGCCTGCGCCATCGCCTGCGGCGCGCTGCTGATGCTGCGTTGAGATCGGAACGCCCACCATGGTTCTGCGCATCACCTTCTTCGCCCTGATGGCCCTCGGCCTGCTCGGCCTCGGCGTCATCGCTTACTCCGCCGCTCATCCGGCCCATCCCGCCCATGTCCACCTCGCGATCGTGAAGCCATCGACGGAGCGCATCCTGGTCGCCACCCGCTCGGTGCGCGCCGGCGCGCTGCTGAAGCCGGAGGACCTCGGGGTCAAAGTCATCCCGATCCCCGACCACCGTCCCGGCGAGAGCCTGGACACCGACGCCGCCCGCCGCGGCCTGACCGGCGCCATGGTGCGCCAGAGCCTGTCCAAGGGCGAGCCGATCCGCACCGACGCGCTGCTGCGCCCGGGCGATCACGGCTTCCTCGCCGCGGTGCTGAAGCCCGGCATGCGCGCTGTCACCGTCGGCGTGGACGACATCACCGGCACCGCCGGGCTGATCTGGCCGGGCGACAAGGTCGACCTCATCCTGACCGAGGCCCTCACCGACCCGAATCTCGCCCCCGGCCAGCGCATCGTCGCCGAGACCGTGCTGTCGGATGTCCGGGTGATCGCGATCGACCAGCGCATCGTCGAAGGCGCGGCCGCCGGCGAGGGCGCCAAGACCGCCCATACCGTGACCCTGGAAGTGACCGAGGCCGAGGCCCAGAAGGTCCAGGTCGCGACCCGTCTCGGCCGGCTGTCGCTCACGGTGCGTTCCGCCGCCGCCCCGACCGCTGCACAGCCGCCGCGCGGCACCACCTGGGCGTCCGACGTCTCCCCGGCGCTCGGCGCCGTCGCCCGCCCGCCGAGCGGCCGGGCGATGGTCATCTGGCAGGGCGCCGGCGGCGCACAGGAGTTCAAGTTTTGACCCGCCTGCGCCCCGCCGGCGGGCTGCTGCTGGCCGCGCTCGCCTCCGGTGGGCTTGCCGCCCCCGCGCTCGCGTCCTCGGGATTCGCTTCGCCCGGGTTCGCGATGCCACCCGCCGCAGTGGTGCCCCCAATGGGCGTGCCTCCACTGGGCGTGCCGGCAGGCGGCAACCTGCCGACCGGCACGGCGGTGCACGACAGTGCGACCGGCCAGCGCCTGCTGATGACGGCAGCGCCGGCGCCGCGGTCGACAGCCGATCCCGTGCGGCGTGATCCGCCGCGTGCCGCCGTCTCACGCAGCCTGGCGCTGCGCCAGGGCAGCGGCCAGATCCTCCGCCTCACCGCGCCCGCCGCCAACGTCTTCGTCGCCGATCCGAAAGTGGCCGAGGTGCATCCCGCCGGCCCGTCCACCCTGTTCGTCTTCGGCGTCGGCGCGGGGCGCACGACCATCGCCGCCCTCGGCGCCGACGGCAGGCTGATCGGGGCCTACGACGTGACCGTGCAGCCGTCGGAATTCTCCGCCCGCGCGGTCGCGGCGGAGATCGACCACCTGGTACCCGGCGGGCACATCCGGGTGCGGGCCCAGCCCAAGGGGCTGCTGCTGACCGGCTGGGTCGAAACCGCGGCCGAGGCGAGCCAGGCGGTGGCCGTCGCGCAGGGCTTCCTCGATTCCGGGCAGACTCTCGCCGATCAGATCACGGTACGGGCCTCGGTGCAGGTCACCCTGCAGGTCCGCATCGTCCAGATGACGCGCAGCTTGAGCGACAAGCTCGGGATCAACTGGACCGCCCTCGGCAACATCGGCATGATCGGTGCGCTGAGCCCGGCGCTGGGCCTGAGCCTGAACGGTGGTGTCTCGGCCCTGGCCGGAAGCACCGCGAAGGGCCTCAGCGTCGCCGGCGCGCTCGACGCGCTGGCGAGCGACGGGTTGTTGCGCTTGCTCGCCGAACCCAACCTCACGGTGATCAGCGGCCACAAAGCAAGCTTCCTGGTGGGCGGCGAGATCCCGGTGCCGGTGCCGGGGCAGAACGGTCAGGTTACCGTCCAATATAAGAAATACGGCGTTTCCTTGAACTTCCTGCCGACCGTGTTCAGCAGCGGACGCATCGAGATCCACGTATCCCCAGAAGTCAGCCAGCCCAGCAACACGAGCACGGTGACCATAACGGCAGCGAACCAGACGTACCAGGTGCCCTCGTTCACGGTGAGCCGGGCGGATACAACCGTGCAACTCGGCTCGGGCCAGAGCTTCGCGATCGGCGGGCTGTTGCAGGACACGCTGAACGACGGCGCCAGCGGCATTCCGAACGTCAGCAACATCCCGATCCTCGGCGCGCTGTTCCGCGACGATCAGTTCACCCGCGAGCAGACCGAGCTCGTGATCATCGTCACCCCCTACATCGTCCACCCGGTCGACAGCATCCGCCAGTTGCAGACCCCGGACCAGAACTACACCGCCCCCTCCGATCTCCAACGCCTGCTGTTCATGCGCCAGGTCGGCACGCCACGGCACTGGGAACCCGTCCCGGTGCCAGGCGATGCCGGCTTCATGGTGCAGTGAGGATCGCCATGCGCCGCGTCCTGCCCCCCCTCGTGCTGCTGATCGCCGGCGCCGGCGCGCTCTCCGGCTGCGCGCGGCTCGACAGCTACAATCGCCCCTACACCTGGCACCCGACCGGGGCGAATGTCGCCAACATCGCGGCCCAGGTCGTCAATCCCGACGATCTGATCGTTGGTCACGGAAGCAATCGGACCGATGCGTCGATGGTCGTGCCCGGTCTCCAGCAAGTCAACAGCGGGCAGGCCCCGGCTGCTTCAGCCGCCGGTGCTTCCGGCGCAGGGGCGGGAGCGGGAGCGGGCGCCGGCGCAGGCGCCGGCGGGGGAGCAAGCTGATGCCCGACGGCAGCGCCTCCGGCCCCAGCGGCCCGCGCCCGATCCAGGTCGGCCCGATCCGCCACGACCGCCCCAACCTCCAGGGCTTCATCACCGACGCCGAATCCGAAGCCGCCCTCCAGGCCGGCCTCGCCGGGCTGCTGCCGGAAGCGGCCGACCTGCGCCGCGGCGGCATCCGCGCCGCCTATGCGGCGATGCAGAAATCCGCCACCCCGCGCATCCTGGTGGTCGATATCACCGGCGAGGACCAGCCGCTGAAAGCGCTCGGCGACCTCGCCGCCGTGGTCGAGCCCGATGTCTGCGTGCTCGTGATCGGCGAGCACGACAGCACCGATTTCTACCGCGAGATCACTCGCGGCCTGGGCGCCGCCGACTACCTTGCCAAGCCGCTCACCCGCGACAGCGTGGCGCGCCACTTCGGCGGCTTCGTGCTCGGCCGCGGGCCGTCGTCCGAAGCGGTGCTGGGCGGGCGGGTGCTGACGGTCACCGGGGTGCGCGGGGGCGTGGGCGCCAGCACGATCGCGGCCAACCTCGCCTGGTATCTCGGCGCCACCCTGCGCCACCACACCGTGCTGCTCGATCCCGACCTCTATCGCGGCACCGCCGCCTTCCTGTTCAACCTGCAAGCGGGCGCCGGCCTGCGCACCGCGCTCGAATACCCCGAGCGGATCGACGCGCTGCTCGCCGAACGCGCCGCCGTGCCGGCGACCGACCGGCTGCATGTGCTGGCCGGGGAGGAGCGGCTCAACGTGCCGCTCGCCTATGCCCCGGCGGCGGCCGAGCGGCTGGTCGAGTCCCTGCGCAAACGCTACAATTTCGTGATCGGGGACGTGCCCTTCGTGCCGGTGCCGCTGCACCGCGACCTGCTCGACATCGCCCACCAGCGGGTGCTGGTGCTGGAACCCACCCTCGCCGACATGCGCGACACCCTGCGCCTGCTCGCCCTGCCGGCCGGGCCGCGGCAGACGCAGAATGCGGTGCTGGTGCTGAACCGGCTCGGCGTGAGCGGCGGGCTGAGCCGGCGCCAGGTCGAGGACGGGCTCAAGGTCAAGGTCGACGTCGTCATCCCCGACCTGCCGCGGCAGTTGCGCCAGGCCGCCAACCTCGGCGAGCCGGCGATCGCGGCCAGCGCCGTGTTCCGCCGCGCGATCACCGAACTCGCCCGCCAGGTCGCCTCGCTCGCCCTGCTCGACCCGACCGCACCGGAGGGTCCGGCAGCGGCGGCGCGCGGGCGGAGCTGGTTCTCCCTCGGGCGCGCCAGCACGCGGAAAGCTGCATGAGCGCCTCCCTCGCCGCCCCGCGCTTCGGCCGCCGCAGCGAGGCGATGGCCGAAGCGCGCAAACCGGCGGAGTCCACGAGCCCGCCGCCCCTGCCCGCGCAAGGCGCCCCGCCGTCCGATTCCATCGTCGGCCTGCGCACCCTGTGTCTCGCCCGGCTCGACCCGGCCGTCGTCGCCAACATGCCGGCCGACCAGCTGATCGGCGACGTCGAGCGGCTGATCTCCGAACTCGCCTCGCAGAACCGCGCCCAGCTCAACGCCCGCGAGCAGCGCGCGCTGGCAACCGAGCTCGTGAACGACATCGTCGGCCTCGGCCCGCTGGAGCCGCTGCTGGAAGACGATTCCATCAACGACATCATGGTGAACGGCCCGTACAAAGTGTTCGTCGAGCGGCGCGGCAAGACCGTGCTGTCGGAGGTGCGCTTCCGCGATACCTCCCACCTCACCGGCATCTGCCAGCGCATCGCCGCGGCGATCGGCCGCCGGGTCGACGAATCGAGCCCGATGGTCGACGCCCGCCTGAAAGACGGCTCGCGGGTGAATATCGTGTTCCCGCCGCTGGCGCTCGATGGTCCCTATGTCTCGATCCGCAAGTTCAGCCGCACGAAGATCGACCTTGCGCAGCTGGTGGAATTCGGCGCGCTGACCGCGCCGGTCGCGCGCATCCTGCAGGTGGCCGGGCGGGCGCGGCTCAATATCATCATCTCGGGCGGCACCGGCTCGGGCAAGACCACCCTGCTCAACGCGCTGTCGAACTTCATCGACGAGAGCGAGCGGGTGGTGACGGTGGAGGACGCCGCCGAGCTGCAATTGCAGCAGCCGCACGTGGTGCGCCTGGAAACCCGCCCGTCCAGCCTGGAAGGCAAGGGCGAGATCACCCAGCGCGACCTCGTCCGCAATGCGCTGCGCATGCGCCCCGACCGGATCATCATCGGCGAGGTGCGCGGCGGCGAGGCGTTCGACATGCTCCAGGCCATGAACACCGGCCACGATGGCTCGATGTCCACCATCCACGCCAACACCACCCGCGACGCGCTGACCCGGATCGAGAACATGGTCCAGATGGGCAACATGGGCCTGCCGTCGAAGGCGATCCGCACCCAGATCGTCGGCGCGGTCGACCTCATCGTGCAGGTGGAACGCCAGCGCGACGGCGGCCGGCGGCTGACCCAGGTCACCGAGGTGTGCGGCATGGAAGCCGACGTCGTGGCGCTGAACGACGTGTTCCAGTTCGAAGTGCAGGGCCAGCGCGAGGACGGCAAGCTCTTCGGGCGCTACAAGGTGAACCCGGTGCCGCCCAGCTTCATGCGCCGGCTGGCGTATTTCGGCCTCGACACCATCTGGGCCGACGCGATCCACGAGGCGATGGCATGAACTGGACCTCGCCCACGATGCTGATCGGCATGGGGCTGCTGGTCCTGGTCGGCTTTGCCTTCAGCGGCCTGCTGGTCGCCCGCGCCCAGGCCGAGCAGCAGCGCTTCGCGCACCGGTCGGGCGAGGTACTGGGCCGCCACAGCCGGACCCGGCGCTTCGTCGCGGCCTCGATCCTCACCCGCTCGAACGACGCCGCGCAGCGCTCGGTCCTCGGCCACGTCGCGGGCTGGTTCGGCTTCGTCCCCGGGCGACCGGAACAATGTCCGCTGCCGTGGTGGATCGTGCTGGCCACCGCCCTGGCAGTCGCCAAGGCGGGGCAATCGATCGCGACGAGCCTGCTCGGCCCGCTCGGCTGGATTGCGCTGCCGGTGCTCTGGATCGGCGCCAGCCGCTGGATCTTCGCCTGGTTCGCGACCCGGCGGCGGCAGCGCCTGCTGACCCAGTTCCCGGATGCGCTCACGATGATCGTCCGCTCGGTGCGGGTCGGCGTGCCGGTGGGCGAGGCGATGCGCGCGGTGGCCCGCGAGATGCCCGTCCCGACCGGTCCCGAGTTCGAGAAAGTGGCGCACCGGCTGGCGCTCGGCGGGCAGATCGAGGACGCGCTGCGCGAGATGGCCGCCCGCGCCGGCCTCGCCGAATACCGGTTCTTCGCCATGGCGCTCGCGTTGCAGAACCAGACCGGCGGCGGCCTCAGCGAGACCCTGGAGGGGCTTGCCGACATGATCCGCCGCCGGCTCGCGGTGAAGCAGCGCGGCAAGGCGCTCGCCTCCGAGGCGCAGATGAGCATCTACGTGCTAAGCTCGCTGCCGCCGATCTGCGGCCTGATGCTTGCGATCATGAACCCGCAATATTTCGGCGTGCTGCTGCACAACCCGACCGGGCACAAGCTGCTCGGGGCGTCGATCGGGCTGCTCGTGTTCGGCTGGTTCACGATGCGCTGGATGATGCGGAAGAGCCTGTCATGATGCCGGTCTCCCTCCCCCTCGTCCTCGGCGGCGGCGTCGTCGTGGTGGCCCTCGGCAGCGGCATCGCGTTCAGCCTGCTGCGCCATGAACAGCGGCTCGAAGCCCGGATCCGCGGGCTGCACCTGAAGCCGCAGGCCGGGTTCGGCAGCACCGCGCCCGAGGCCGCGGGCCGGGAAGGGCTGCGCCAGAACGTGGTCCGCCTGCTTTCCAACGTCGGCCAGTGGGTGCTGCGCCGGCGCATGCTGTCGCCGGGCATGCTGGAAGGTTTCGAGAAAAGCCTGACCTCGGCCGGGGTGCGCGGGACCGCCGCGCTGCGCCTGTTCGTCGGCGCCAAGATCGTGGCGCTGCTGGTGCTGCCAGGCCTGATGTGGCTGCTGGCCGAGGAGCTTCACGCCCGCCCCCTGTGGCATCTGCTGCTGCCGGCTGGCGGGGCCATGCTCGGCCTGCTGGCGCCCGATTTCGTGTTGAACCGCATGCGCGACCGGCACGCCAAGCGGCTCAACCAGGAGTTGCCGGACGCGCTCGATATGATGGTGATCTGCACCCAGGCAGGCCTCGGCCTCGGCCCGACCATCCTGCGGGTCGCGGAGGAGCTGGTGCACTCGCACAAGGCGGTCGCAGTCGAGTTCGCCCAGACCGCGGACGAGTTGCAGATCATGACCGATGCGCAGGTGGCGCTGGTTCATCTCGGCCAACGGTCCGGCGTGGAGAGCGTGCGCCGGCTCGCGACCACCCTGGTGCAGTCGGCCCAATACGGCACGCCGCTGTCCGACGCCCTGCGCACCCTGAGCGCGGAGCTGCGCACCGAGTTGATCACCCGGTTCGAAGCCCGCGCCGCCCGCCTGCCGGTGCTGCTGACCATGCCGATGGTGCTCTTCATCCTGCCTTGCCTGTTCATGATCGTGGGCGGCCCGGCGATCATCGAGGTGATGCATGCGCTCAAGCATTAACGCCGCGGTCCGCGGCGTGGGCCGCGCGCTGCGTGAGGGAAACATTGGCTGCGCTCTGCGCGGGGGGGCGGCCGGCCTTCTGCTGGCCGGGCTCGCCGCCTGCGCCGGCACCCCGTCGCCGACAACGGACGGCGCCGCGGTGGACGCGGGGCTGGCGCAGGCGGCCCTGCGCTCGGGCGCGCCGGCCGACGCGCTGAGTCTCGCCGATCGCGCGTTGGCGCGTCAGCCGAACGACACCGCGGCGCGCCTGGTCCGCGCCCAGGCCCTGTCCGGGCTCGGCGAGGCAGGCCAGGCGCGCGCCGACTTCGCCCGCGTCCTGCGCACCGCGCCGCAATCGCGCGCGGCCCTGCTGGGCCTCGGTCGGCTGCAACTTGGACGCGACCCCGCCGCCGCCGAGGCGCTGCTGCGCCGGGCGCTCGCGGTCGCGCCGGACAACGCGGCGGCGCAGACGGACCTCGGCATCGCGCTCGATCTGCAAGGACGCCACCGGGCGGCGGAAGCCGCCTACCGCGCGGCGCTGGCCGCGCATCCGGGGCTGACCGCCGCGCGGGTGAACCTCGCGCTGTCGCTGGCGATGCAGGGCCAAGGGCCGCAAGCCATCGCCCTGCTGCACGGGCTGGCCGGCGATCCGCAGGCGAGCGCGAAGCTGCGCGAAGACTACGCCGCCGTTCTGACCATGGCCGGCGAGCCCGGCCAGGCCGCGGCGATCCTGGCAGCCGATCTGCCGCCGCCACAGGCCGCGGCAGCCCTGCGCGCCTTCGCCATGGGCGACCGGACAGGCCCCGCGCCGTCCCCTGTTCCGATGGGGCCTGTTCCGATGAGGCCCGCCAGGTGAGGCAGCCATGAGCGCGCTCGGCTATCCCCGCCCCACCCGGGGCGTCATTCATCAAGGGCCTTGACTACGGTACATCTTCCGAACCAGGAATGAGTGAGCCTGGGGAGGCGCCGACGATACGACTATAGACTGGGGGCAACCATGCGCGTGCTGATCATCCACCGGAAACCGCTTCTACGCGATTCGCTGGCGGCGCTGCTGCGCGCGCGCATTGCCGACCTCGTGCTTACGGCCATGCCGTCGTTGCCGGACGGAGCCTTCCTGATGGGCCAGATGCCCGTGGGACTGCTGATCCTCGAATCCGAGCAGGCCGCCGGGGCGCAGCTTCTGGCCGCCATCCGGCTGATCTACCCGGGCTGGCGGATCGCGGTGTTCGGTAACCACCGGGCGGAGGCTGGCGCGATGCCGGCCGACGGATACCTGGCGGCCGACAGCGACAGCGAGACGGTGATCGCCGAGATCGGCCGGCTTGCCGCACGCCTGGACGTGCCGTGGGGGCGGAATCTGCCGCAGGGACGGGACGACCCTGGCGATCCGCACCCGCCCGCCGCGGAGACCCCGCCCCGTCGCCCCGATGCCGACGCGCCGAGGCCCACGCGAGCGCTCACCCGCCGCCAGCAGGACGTGCTGAGCCTGCTGGTCCAGGGGCGCTCGACGAAGGAGATCGCCCGGACGCTCGATCTCGGGATCGGCACGATCAAGGCCCATCTGGACGGGCTCTATCGCACGCTCGGCGTCCATAACCGGTTCGAGGCGGTCGCGCGCGTGCAGACGCCCGCACCCCCGGACCGATCGCCGGCCCGGCACGACGCCGACCCGGCGCAGACCGCCGCGGCGCCACCCGAGAGGCATAACGTCATCCGACTCGACGCCCGCATCGGCCCGCGCGCGCCGGCGGTGACAGAACTAGCGGCACACTCCGCCTGCGTCGCGCGCTGATCCGATCTGCGGGCGCCTGGATCGCCCCGATTCGCGCCCGTGTGCCGATCCTGAGGCAGGATGCAGAGTGCTGCCGTCGGCGGCCAGAGGCGGCGCACCGGGTCTTGGTTTTCAGTGTCCTGCCGATCGCGTCCCGTCGCGACCAGGGCAGCGAAGGCGCGGGGCAGGACCCTAGTGTCCCGACTCGCAGATATTGTCATCACACCCCGGGACCATACACTTAGTGCGTTGGCAGCGCACCCTCGGATCTGTGTGCGGGCGCGGTGACCCGTGTTACTACCGCGACTGCCGCGGTATAAGCAAACGTAGCGATATATACAGATGTGCCTGTGTTGACAGTTGTGTCGGTACCTGTCAGACGGGACCGACGTGCCGACAATACCAAACGAAAGTGCCAGTCTATGTGCCGTCCTGCCCTGCGGATATTCGTGACCAATGCCGCGCTCGTTTTCGCCCTGCTCATAGCTGTGCTTCCTGGTGCGCGGGCCGACACGATCGTGACAACCTACCTTGCCGCGGGGGCGACCCGGCCGGACTTCTCCGGCTCGGTGTGCACGCGTGCAGGCATGAGTGCCTGCTATTACGGCAACGAGAATTGGAGCGGGTGGAACGGCACGAACAACTACGCTTCGACCTTCAGCGACGGCACGAACGACTTCACGTCCGGCAAATCCATCACCGGCGTCTATACGGCCGGTCCCAACACTACGACGGGCGTCGATTGGCTGAAGGAGACCGCCAACCAATACGGCGGCCAGAGCGGCGTCGATCCCTACCCCGAGTTGTTCGGGCCAACCGCGACACAGGCCAACGATCACACGGCGACCGAGAACAGTTATTCGGTCAGCTTCACGACAAATGGCGTGCCGGGCGTGAATTACTAATACCCCAACATTATACATGACACGTCGACGACGCCACATGAGGAGAAATGCGGCCCTTACCGAGCGTTTATGTCATGTATAATGCTGGGGTATTAGTACTTCGGCATTTGGATCAGCGCGCTCGATGCCAAGAATGATTTGCGGCTCTATGGGACGAGCGGACAATTGCTGCTGGACTTCACTCCGGCGGACCTGATCCAGGCGCTCGGATCCTGTCCCACAAGCAGCTATTGTGGAAATCCGACCGCGCCGTTTGTGGGTAAGGACAGCGGGGAGCAGTTCGCTTACGTCAACTTCTTTGATCTCACCGGATATTTCGGCGCCGTTACTCTGTACGATAACGGCGGCACTGGGTTCGAATCGTCAAATCATGCCGTGGCCTATTTCGACCCGAATACGCCGTTCGGCAACGGGCTGTCCACGACCGCCCCGGTGCCGGAGCCGTCCGCGCTCCCGATGCTGGCTATTGGCGCGCTCGCCATCGGCTGGGCGCGTCGTCGGGACGGTCGTTCCGCGGAGTGATTCTTCTCGCGCTCGGTGAGCGGATCATGCCGGTGCCGGCATCGGTTGCCACCGACGGGGGGCGTGTCTTCGCCGACGAAAGCGGTCCCGACCGCGTTGCCGCATTGTGCTGAACGGCGTCAGCAATTCTAGATCACCCCCTCTGCCTGCAACCCCGCCACCTCGGCCGGCGAAAGGCCGAGCCATTCCCGGTACACCTCCGCATTGTGCTGCCCGATCGACGGGCTCGGCACCGTCGCCACCCGTTCCGCGCCGTGCAGGCGCAGCGGCGAGCCTTGCAGCACCACGGAGCCGAACTCGGGATGCTCGACCCGTTCCAGGAAGCCGCGCGCGTGCATGTGCGGGTCGTCCATCACCTCGGCCACGTCGCGCACCGGGGCGCTCGGGATGCGATGGCGCTTGGTCGCGGCGAACACCGCATGCTTGCCGAGGCCGCGGGTCCAGTCCGCCACCACCGCGTCCACCGCGTCCATGTTGGCCGCGCGCGCGGCGTTGGTGGCGAAGCGCGGGTCCCCGGCCAGTTCTTCGCGCCCCATCGCCACGAGCAGGTTGCGCCAGTGCCCTTCCGTCACGACATGGATCGCCACCCAGCCGTCGGCGGCGGGATAGACGTTGTAGGGCGCAGTGGTCATCGCCGCCTGGCGGTTGCCGGCGCGCGGCGCGAGGGTGCCGGTGCGGACATAGTGTTCCATCGGCGAGGCGAGCGCGGGGTACACCGCCTCCTGCATCGCCACCTCCACCAGCCGCCCGCGGCCGGTCGTGGCACGCTGATAGAGCGCCGTCATGATGCCGGCGTAGAGATGGATGCCGCCCATCATGTCGACCAGGGTGGGGCCGGCCTTCATCGGCGGCCCGTCCGCGGCGCCGGTCACGCTCATGATCCCGGACGCCGCCTGGATCGTCAGATCCATCGCCAGATTGTCCCGATCCGGACCCGACAGCCCGAAACCGGACCCTGACGCATAGACCAGCCGCGGGTTGAGCGCGCTCAGGACGTCGTAGCCGACACCGAGCCCGTCCATCGTGCCGGGGGAGAAATTCTCGAGCAGCACGTCGGCCCGGCGCACCATCTCGCCCAGCATCTCCCGCCCGCGCGGGGTCTTCAGGTTGAGCGTGATCGCCCGCTTGTTCGAATTGAGCATGGCGAAGGAGAAGATCTGCGACTTGCCCGGCTCGGCACGCCGGCGCAACGGCTCGCCGCCCGGGGGCTCGATCTTGATGACGTCGGCCCCCGCCTTGGCGAGCAGCAGGGTGCAATAGGGGCCCTGGAAGATCTGGCCGAAGTCGAGCACAGCGAGGCCGGCAAGCGGCAGGTCGGTCATGGCGCATCCGATCGAACGTGACGGGACGCGCAGTGTGGAGCCGGGCGGACGACACGGCAAACCCGCGATGGTTCCTTCGAGACCGTCCCTCGCGCCGACCGCGGGCGGTGCCTCTCATGCCAATCCTTGGAATGGTTGACCCATCGCCAGCAAGGCCAAGGGGCTTCGCCCCCTGGACCCCCACCAAGGGCTAGCCCTTGGAACCC
>JABBNW010000339.1 GCA_019352115.1 Pseudomonadota bacterium | reverse complement strand
CACCCTGGCGCTGCCGGCCGACCCGCCGCATCCGGACCGCTGCGGCACCTGCACACGCTGCTTGACCGCCTGCCCGACCGAGGCCTTCCCCGCGCCCTATCGGCTGGATGCCACCCGCTGCATCTCCTACCTCACGATCGAGCATCGCGGTCCGATCCCCCCGGAACTGCGCCCGGCGATCGGCAACCGCATCTACGGGTGCGACGACTGCCTCGCGGTCTGCCCCTGGAACCGCTTTGCCCAGGCTGGGCGGGAAGCGAAGCTGCAAGCGCGATCGGACCTGGCGGCGCCGCCATTGGCGGACCTGGCGGCGCTGGACGACGCTGGTTTCCGCGCCCGTTTCGCGGGCTCCCCGGTCAAGCGCATCGGCCGCAACCGGTTCGTGCGCAATGTCCTGATCGCCATCGGCAACAGCGGCGATCCGGCACTGGCGCCGGCGGCGGCAGGCCTGTGCGAGGATCCGGACCCGGTCGTGGCGGAAGCGGCCCGATGGGCCTGCGCGCGTCTGGCCCCGCACGGCTGAGGGCGCGGACGGCTCAGCGGAGAACCGCTATCGGGCCTGCGCATCGGGGCCTTCCGTCCGGCGTCGCTTGCGGCTATATGCCCCGGCTTGCGCGGCCGGTCGGCATCGGCCAAGGCGCCAGGAGACAGAGCATGAAACCGGGCATCCATCCCGAATACCACGACATCACCGTCATCATGACCGATGGCACCCAGTTCACCACCCGGTCGTGCTACGGCAAGCCCGGTGACCAGCTACGCCTGGATATCGACCCGAAGTCGCATCCGGCCTGGACCGGCCAGCAGCGGATGATGGATACGGGCGGCCAGGTGGCGAAGTTCAACAAGAAGTTCGCCGGTCTCGGTATCAAGGCGTAGGCGCAACGCCCGGCCCCGCACCGGGTTCTGCGATCTGCGGCTGAAGCCCCTTCTCCTTGCGGAGGAGGGGTTTTTTGCGTCTGGTCGCCGCCCCGGGCGGCGCCCTTACCGGACGGCGGGTTTCGACCGGGTGGCGGCCGGAGCCACCGGGGCGGAGTCCCGGCGCAACCGATGCTCGCCCAGGAACAGCAGGATCGGCGCGGCGATGAAGATCGACGACGACGTGCCGACCACGATCCCGAACAGCATCACCCAGGCGAAGCCCGAGATCGACTCGCCGCCGAACAACGCCAGCGGCAGGGACGCGAGGAACACCGTCATCGAGGTGCCGAGGGTGCGGTTCAGGGTCTCGTTGATCGACAGGTCGATCAGGTCGCGCAGCGGCATGGTTTTGTATTTGCGCAGGTTTTCCCGCACCCGATCGTACACCACCACCTTGTCGTTGGTGGAATACCCAAGCACCGTCAGGATCGCCGCCACCATCACGAGGTCGAAGTCGAACCGTGTCAGCACCAGGAAGCCGACCGTCTTGGTGATATCCAGCACCAGGGTGATCACGGCGCCGACCGCGAACTCCCATTCGAAGCGGAACCAGATATAGACCAGGATCATCGCGAGGCTGATGACCAACGCGAGGATGCCGTTGCGCAGCAACTGCGCCGAGACGGCGGCGCCGATCGCATTGGTGCGCAGGATCTTGGCCCCCGGCACCGCTTTCGCCAGCGCCGCGCGCACCTTGGTCACGGCCGCGTCGGTCGCCTGCGCGGTGGGCTGCACGCCGAGCCGGATCAGCACCTGGTCGGCCGCGCCGAAGCGCTGCACGCCCTGCTGCGGCAGTTTCTCGGCCGCCAGGGCGGCGCGGATGCGGCTGAAATCGGCCGGCCCCGGCGTCTTTACCTGCATCACGATGCCGCCCGAGAAATCGATCCCGAACTGCAACCCGGGATGGAAGAACAGCACGATCGACGCGGTGGACAGCACGGCCGAAACGATCAGCCCCATGTAGCGCCCGCGCATGAAATGGATGCGGGTGCCGTCCGGGACCAGGCGGAACATCGGGCGCAGCAGGCGGGAGAAGAACATGGCGGTTACACCGGCAGCAGGCGGGGACGGACGGCGATATACCAGCGCGACACCAGCAGCCGGGTCAGCATCCAGGCGGTGAACAGGCTGGTGGCGATGCCGATGGTGATGGTCACGGCAAAGCCGCGCACCGGGCCGGAGCCGAAGATGAACAGCATCACGTGGGCGAGGAAGGTGGTCGCGTTGGAATCGAAGATGGTGCGGTAGGCGCGCTGGAACCCGTGCTCCAGCGCCGCCAGCGGCGGGCGACCGTTCTTCTGTTCTTCGCGGATGCGTTCGTTGATCAGGATGTTGGCATCGACCGCCATGCCCAGGGTCAGCAGGATTCCGGCCATTCCGGGCAGGGTCAGGGTGGCCTGGAGCAACGACATGATCGCCAGCATCAGCACCAGGTTCACCACCAAAGCGAGGTTCGCGAACCAGCCGAACAGCCCGTAGAACATCCCCATGAAGGCGATCACGAACAGGAACCCGGCACCGAGCGCGATCGCGCCGGCGCGGATCGAATCTGCGCCCAGTTCCGGCCCGATCGAGTTCTGCTCGACCACCGTGAGCGGCGCCGGCAGGGCGCCGGCGCGCAGCAGCAGCGCCAGATCGGAGGCCGAGGCGGCGGTGAAGCTGCCGCTGATCTGCCCCGATCCGCCCAGGATCGGCTCGCGGATGACCGGCGCGCTGAGCACCTTGCCGTCGAGCACGATCGCGAAGCGCCGGCCGACATGGGTGCGGGTCACGTCGGCGAAGCGGCGTGCGCCGACCGAGTTGAAGGTGAAGTTCACGACCCATTGGCCGGATTGCGAATCGGTGCCGGCGGTGGCGTTGGTCAGGTCGCCGCCGTCCACATCCACCCGGTCGTAGACCGGGATTTTCTGCTGCGGATCGTCCTGCATCGGCAGCAGTTCCACGCCCGGCGGGAGCTGCGCCCCGGGGGTCGCCTGCTCGTCGACCAGTTGGAAGGTCATGTGCGCGGTCTCGCCGAGCAACTGCTTGATCCGGTCGGGATCGCCGATGCCGGGAAGCTGCACCACGATATGTGTGTCGCCCTGGCGGGTGATCTGCGGATCGACGACGCCGGTGGCGTCGATGCGCCGGCGCACGATCTCGATCGACTGCTGCACCGCGGCGACGGCGCGATCGTGCAGCGCCACCTTCGACAGGGTGAGGGTGATGGTCCCATCCGGCTGGGAGGTGATGTCGAGATCGGCCACCCGCGTTGTGGGATCGACGCTCACCAGCGGGCGCAGGAGGCCCAAGGTGCGCTGTGTCTGGGCCGGATCGCGTAGCCGCAGCACCACCCGGTCCTGCGTCGGATCGGCGACCAGCGCCCGGTAGAACACCGGCGCGGCCCCGCTCGCCTGGGAGGCATGCCGGAGCGCCTGGCGCACGCCGTCGACCAGGCCGTTCAGGCGCTCCTTCACCACCGCCTTCATGTCGACCTGCATCAGCAGGTAGCTGCCGCCCTGCAGATCAAGCCCGAGATGCACGGTGCGCCAAGGCAGCCATGGCACCGGCGCCGCCGTCAGGTTGGGAATGCAAAGGATTGCCCCGAGCAGGCAGGCGCCAAGAATCAGCGTGGTCTTGAGGCGGCTGAAATACATCATCGCGCGACGCAGATCCTCGCACAGGTGAACAACGGACGGCGGTCATACGCGACGACCCCTCGGGGCCGAAGCGGGAAGAAAGCAAGGCCAGGGGGCGCTGCCCCCTGGACCCCCGCCAAGGGCTAGCCCTTGGAACCCTTCTGTCGGTTCCT
>JABBNW010000052.1 GCA_019352115.1 Pseudomonadota bacterium | reverse complement strand
TCCAAGGGCGAGCCCTTGGCGGGGGTCCAGGGGGCAGCGCCCCTTGGCCTTGCTTGCTGAACCGGCGACCCAAGCCGCCAGCCTGCGGAAACCCGAGCTTCAGTCAAACAGCGCGGCGATGTCGGCGGGAACGACGTCCTCCATCCGGGCGGGGGACCAGCGTGGGGTGCGGTCCTTGTCGACGACCATGGCGCGCACGCCCTCCACGAAATCCGGGTGGCGCATGCTGGTGCGGCCAAGGGCGAATTCGGCGGCGAGGCACTGGGCCAGAGTGCGGCCTTCCCCCTCGGCCAGCAGGCGCCGGGTCCAGAACAGGGCGGAGGGGGACACGGCGCGCAGGGCGGTCCGGGTTTCCTCCGCCCAGGCGGTGCCTTCGGTGGCGAGACGGGCGAACAGGTCCGGGATGGTCGGGGCGGCGAAGCAGCGGTCGATCGCGTCCCGGTGCGGCGCCAGGCCGAAGGGTGGCAGCGGGGCCGCGTGCGCGGCGAGCGCGCCGAGCCCGTCCGCGGCCAGCGCCTGGGCGAGCGCCGGCAGGCCGGCGCGCGGGGTGAAATGGGTTGCCAGCCCGGCATGCGCCGCGTCGGCCCCGCGCACCCGTGCGCCCGTGAGGCCGAGGTAGACCCCGATCCGGCCGGGCAGGCGGGGGAGGAAGAAGCTCGCACCGATATCGGGGAAGAAGCCGATCGCGGTTTCCGGCATGGCGAACAGCGCGTGCTCGGTCGCGACCCGGTAGGGCGCGTGGACGGAGACGCCGATGCCGCCGCCCATGCAGACGCCGTCGATCAGGGCGACGTAGGGCTTTGGGTAGGCGGCGATGGCGGCATTCAGCGCGTATTCCTCGGTGAAGAAGGCGTCGATCGGAGGCCGGTCGCCGTCGAGCTGATGGTCGCGCAGGGCGCGGATGTCGCCGCCGGCGCAGAAGGCGCGCTCGCCCGCGCCCTCGATCACGACCAGGTGGATTTCGGGATCCTCGCGCCAGGCGGCGAGCGTGGCGGCGATCGTCCGGATCATCGGCAGGTCGAGCGCGTTCAGCGCGGCCGGGCGGTTGAGCAGGATGCGGCCGGCCCGGCCGTCGCGGCGGGCGATCACGTGGGGCGAGTGGTGCATCGTCGGTCCTTGTCGGCGGGCGGGAGGCGGCTGGCGGGAGGGCGGGCTGTAGCGCGGGTGCGCCGCGGATACCAGAAATGGCCCGGGGGCCGGTGGCGAAACCCGCACGGAAGGCTCGACAGGCCGCGGCCGGCTTGCCACCTTGCCGCCGCCACCACCTGGGACTTTGCAAGCCATGCGTATCGCGCTGATCGGACAGCAGGATTTCGGACGTGCCGTGCTGGAAGCATTCCTCGCCCGCGGCGACACCGTCGTCGCCGCCTTCTGCGCGCCCGCGACCGGCCGGCCCGACCCGCTGGCCCTGGCGGCCGAGGCGGCCGGCGTGCCGGTGCACCGTTTCGCCCGCCTGACCGACCCCGCCGCGGCCGAGGCGCTGCGCCAGGCCGACGCGCAGGTGGGCGTGATGGCCTACGTAACCGACTTCGTCCCGCAAGCCTTCTGCACCGTCCCGACCTTCGGCACGATCCAGTTCCACCCGAGCCTGCTGCCCGCGCATCGCGGGGCCAGCGCCATGAGCTGGGCCATCATCTCCGGCCGCCGGCAGACCGGGCTTTCGATCTTCCGCCCCACCGACGGGCTGGACGAGGGCCCGGTGATCCTGCAACGGCGGGTGAAGATCGAGCCGGATGACACTCTGGGATCGCTCTATTTCGGCAAGATCTTCCCCCTGGGCGTGGCCGCGCTGGTCGAGGCGGCGGAGCTTGTCGTGGCGGGCCGGGCGGCCGCGCTGGCCCAGCACGAGGCGGGGGCGGGCTACGAGGGGCTGATCCGGGAGGCGGAGTCGGAAATCCGTTGGGCGAGCCACATCGGGACGACCTACGACCTGGTGCGGGGCTGCAATCCGGCGCCCGGGGCCTGGACGCGGGTGGCCGGGCGGCGGTTGTTCCTGTTCGATTGCGCCAAGCGGGTCGCGCGGCGGTTCGCGGAAGTGAAGGGCCGCGCGATCGGGGAGGTGGTTTCGGTGGGGCCGGAGGGGTTCACCGTGCTCGGCCAGGGCGGGTTCCTGGAGGTGACGCGGGTGCGCTGGGACGGGGGGAAGAAGATCGCGGCGGCGGAGGCGGGGATTGCGGTGGGGACGGTGCTGGGGGGGTAGGCGCGTCCGGGGGGCGCTGTACGTCGGCTGGGGCGTTTGGGGTCCGGGCGTACGTTCGCTGAGGGAGTTTGGGGCACGGACGTACGTTTGGTTGTAGCGGGCGGCGGCTTGGAGCGCTGTTCGTTTCTACCGGCCGTTCATGGGTGGACGGGGATTGGTGGTCCGCTCGGCGGGCCAGGGCGGAGCGGCTCGGCTGGCTTTGGCGCGTGGCGGGAAAGCTTGGTGCCGGTATGCGGCGCGCAGGCGCGCGGCGAGGCGGGCCAGGCGTGTGTGGGCTTGGATGAGACCAGCCGAGAGGCTCCGTTAAGCCGAGCGGCGGGCGCGCAGGCCGGCGAGGTGGGCCTGGTGCTGGCCGCGCCCCTGCTCGGCGAGGCGGCAGGCGGTTTGCCAGGCGGGGGCGGCAAGCTGCGGCGGGGCGGGGCGGCCGAGGCGGTCCATGTGAGCGGCGAAGGTGGCAAGCGTGACGACGCCTTGCGGCAGGCCGTTCGGGAAGCGCGCGGTGCCGGCGAAGACGACCAGCCCCTGGACCTCGGTGCGCAGGTGGTGGCGCAGCGCGGCGACGTGCTTGTAATTTTGTCGTAACGGATTCTGGAAGCGGGATTTCCGGCCGCCGAGAGCCTGCGTCCATGCGCGGTCGTTCTGTTGGCCGAAGATCCTGCCGGCGTAGGTCTTCGTTTCGATCGCCAGCGGACCCTGGGCGGTGAGCGCGATGTGGTCGATCTGGGTCAGGCTGCCGTCCTTGGCGGGGAGGATCACGTCATGCAGGCAGGGGAAGCCGAGGCGGCGGAGGCGGCGGGCGACTGCGGCCTCCCCGGCGGCGCCCTTGAGGTACGGTTTGAGCCAGGCGGCGGCGGCGGCGAGAAGGGCGAGGGCGATGCCCAACGGCAGGAGGGTGCCAAGGGCGCCGTGGATGGCTGCGGTGACGAGGGGGGCGAGCGGGTCGGGTGGGGTGGCGGTGGGGAGCACGCTTGCCTCGGGGTGTGGCTGCGGGTGGGGGTGGGGCATCGGTTGGAGCGGGTCGGTCGGGTCGGGTGGTGCAATAGGTGGCGTTGGTGGGTAGCTGACCGGGGTTAACGAAGCGGTTGCGGGCGGAGGGGCCGAGCGGGCTCCCCATTTATCGACGCGTGCTGATGCTTGGTGCCTCATCGGGCGATGGTCGCTCGCGATCTATGGCTGTCTATCGACCGTGCAGGTGGCGGCGGCCGAAGGTAGCTGGAAGCCATCGCTCTGTTTTCGATGAACGAGCCAGAAAAGCGGACCTTTCATGATGTCCGGAGTAAGCTACATGCCGAGTTGATCGTCGGCGCCGCACAATCAGTACATACAAAACTGATGGGTGCCACAGAATGCTGGGAATGGACGAGCGACTCTTCTTCAGAGTGGAAGGAACTGCCGAATAGCGACGACGGATGGCTTCGGGAGCAGCTGAATTTGTCCCGGTTGACCGAAGCCGCCGCTGATCAATGAACGGCCGCTTCCAGTTTCCCTCGCCTGAGTTTCTAAAGGTCGTGATAGGCGTGAAGCGGCCGTCGGACGACCTCCGGGGGGGGGCGGGGGACTATCCGAATTTCTGTGTGTGAGGCGCAGTTTGACGATGTGCGGCGGTTGAGCCACCAACCGTCGGGCACGTTAGCGGGCCTGGCGTTCGGCGTTGGTAAGCGCGATCTGGCCTTCGGGCTCACGGCCTCTGGGCATGGCTGTCCTCCGTTACGTAACGATAAACAAGGGGTCAGCCGGCCGCAGTGAAGCGGTCGTCATACAGGATCGCGAACAGCGACGCCTCGATCAGCGCCTGCTTGAACGCAAGCCCCGCCGCATGGATGGCCTCCCCGGTCATCGCGCCAGTCAGGAACTGCTCAACCAGCTCCTTCGGGATCGACGGCAGCTTGGATACGTCGCGCTCGAGCTTCTTGGCTCTGCTCGGCATAAAACGCCTCCTTGGCGCTGGTTATGCCCCGCACACAGAATTACGGACAGGCTCCCGGCCGGACTTCCCCGTAGTCGCATCCCCGCCGATCAACCCCGCGCCGGAGACCCGAAAGCCAACGTGGCGCCTCGCGCCTTCCACGCGGGCAAGATCGCTCCGCAATCCTCGCAAGATTGACGGCCTTCCACGATCCGGCCAACTACCGCCCATGCCTCGGCGAATGACGTGTACGCACATCCGCGCGCGCCGCCTTCCTCCCCCGCGCGTGCCATGAACGGTGCCGCCGAACTGCACGGTGCGCTGTCCCAGGCGCACGAGATGATCCTGCTCGGCGGCGTGCTCGGCATCCTGAGCGTCGTGGCCGGCGTCATCTCGCGCCGTATCGGCGCGCCGATGCTGCTTGCGTTCCTCGGCCTCGGCATGCTTGCCGGCGACGACGGTGTGCTGGGCCTGCCGTTCGACAGCTATCCCGACGCCTACCTGATCGGCAGCCTGGCGCTCGCCGTGATCCTGTTCGAGGGCGGGTTGAAGACGCCGCTCGCCACCTTGCGCGCCGCGTTCTGGCCGGCGGCGGCGCTGGCCACGGTCGGCGTCGTGATCACGACGGGTGTCACCGGTATCGGTGTCGCCTGGCTCGACCGGGTGGCGCTGGTGCCCGGCCTGCTGGTCGGCGCGATCGTGGCACCCACGGACGCTGCGGCGGTCGCGGTCCTGCTGCGCGGCGCGCGCGTTGCCGTGCCGGAACGTCTGCTCGCGGTGCTGGAGGTGGAGTCCGGCCTGAACGACCCGATCTCCGTGCTGCTCACGTTCCTGCTGTTGCGGGTGATGGACGCAGGGGCGGCGATCACGGCGGGCGACATCGCGCTCGGCATCGCGCGGGAGATGCTGGGCGGGGCGGCGATCGGGCTCGCCGGCGGCTGGGCATTGGCGGTGGCGTTGCGACGGTTGCGCATGGAACCGGCGCTGGCGACCGTGCTGGCGCTCGCCGGGGCGTTGGCGGTGTTCGGTCTGGCGCAGGTGGCTGGCACCAGCGGGTTCCTGGCCACCTACCTCGCCGGCATCATGGCCGCGCGCAGCGGTGCGCCGGCGCGCGCGCGGCTGGAACCGTTCTTCGAAGGCATGGGCTGGCTCGCGCAGATCGTTCTGTTCCTGATGCTCGGGCTGCTGGTCACGCCGCACAAGCTGCTGGCGTTCATCCCCGCGGCGCTGGTTGGCACCGCGGTGCTGATCTTCGTGGCCCGCCCGGTGGCGGTGTTCGCCTGCCTCGCGCCCCTCGGGTTCGCCTGGCGGGAGAGCGCGTTCGCCTCCTGGGTCGGGCTGCGCGGCGCGGTGCCGATCTACCTGAGCCTGATCCCGGCGCTGACCGAGACGGGGCGGGGGCGCGACGAGCGGCTGTTCGCCTCGATCTTCATCGCCGTGGTCGCGTCCCTGGTGGTGCAGGGCTGGACGATCGGCCCGGCGGCGCGGCTGCTGGGGTTCCGGCGGCGCTGAGTCGGGGGGCTTGTGGTATACAAAAGACCTCGTTAGGCATGGGGGCGTGAGGGAGGGGGGCCCATGGCCGACGTGACCGCATTGCCGCGGCTCAAGGTCGAGCGTTTGTCGGTCACGATCAGCCTGCGCCGGCTGGCGTGCGAGGCGATCAAGCGCGCCATCACGGAAATGGACATCTACGGCCAACCCGACGAGATCCGCCTGGACGAACGCCAGTTGTCCGAAGACCTCGGCGTCAGTCGCACCCCGATCCGCGAGGCGCTGACGGTGCTGGAGCAGGAAGGTTTCGTGCGCTCCGTTCCGCGCCGCGGCCTTTACGTCGTGCGCAAGACCAAGCGCGAGATCATCGAGATGATCACGGTCTGGGCGGCGATCGAAAGCCTCGCCGCGCGGCTGGCGTGCACGCGCGCCACCGACGCCGAGATCGCGCGCCTGCGGGCGCTGTTCGGCACGTTCGACATCGATCCGTCCGAGCATATTTCGGAGTATTCGCAGGCCAACATGGCGTTCCACCAAGCGCTGATCCGCCTCGGCGGGTGCGACCTGATGAGCGAGTTGACCGAAAACCTGTTCATCCACATGCGCGCGATCCGCGACGTGACGATCCGCCAGGACAACCGGGCGCAGCGGTCGATCGTGGACCACATGAACATCATCGCCGCGCTGGAAGCCCGCGATGCCGACCGCGCCGCGCGCCTGGTGCGCGAGCACACGTTCGGCCTCGCCGCCCATGTCGAGACCTACGGTGACCACCTGCACGACGTGCCGGCGGCGCCGCACGAGCCGGCCCGACGGACGTTCGGGTAACCCACCGCATCCGCGCCCCAACGGGAGAAACACCAATCATGTCCACCACAGCAGCGCCCGAGAGCAAGGGCCCCACAAGGGGATCGACCGCCGATGACACGCTGGCCCGCAAGAGCCGAGACGCCGGCGTGATCTCGGGCGGCCACCTGGTCGCGAAGGCACTGAAGAACGAAGGCGTGGACACGATCTTCACCCTGTGCGGCGGGCACATCATCGACATCTACGACGGCTGCGTCGACGAGGGCATCCGCATCATCGACGTCCGCCACGAGCAGGTCGCCGCGCACGCCGCCGACGGCTACGCGCGTCAGACCGGGCGGTTGGGCTGCGTCGTCACCACCGCGGGGCCGGGCTGCACCAACGCGATCACCGGCATCGCGACTGCGTTCCGATCGGAAAGCCCGGTACTGCACATCGGCGGCCAGGGCGCGCTGACCCAGCACATGATGGGCTCGTTGCAGGACCTGCCGCATGTGGACATCATGCGCCCGATCACGAAGTTCGCGGCCAGCGTGCGATCCACGGAACGGGTCGCCGACATGATCTCCATGGCCGCGCGCGAATGTTTCGCCGGCGCGCCGGGGCCGTCCTATCTCGAAATCCCGCGCGACGTGCTGGACCGGGAGATCGAGATCGGCAAGGCGGTCATTCCGCAATCCGGTCATTATCGCGCATCGACCAAGGCGCTGGGCGATCCGGCCGATATCGAGAAGCTGGCCGACATCCTGGTGGCCGCAGAGCGGCCGGTGATCCTGATCGGCAGCCAGGTGTGGACCTGCCGCGGGAATGACGCGGCGATCGATCTGGTACGCGCGCTCGACATTCCGGCCTATTTCAACGGCGCCGGGCGCGGTCTGCTGCCGCCGGGCGATCCGCATCATTTCGATCGCACAAGGCGCGAAGGGTTCGACAAGGCCGACGTCATCGTCATCGTCGGCACGCCGTTCGACTTCCGCATGGGCTACGGCAAGCGGCTGGGGCGCGGCGCGCAGGTCGTGCAGATCGACATGGACTACCGCACCGTGGGCAAGAACCGCGACGTGGCACTGGGGCTGGTGGGCGACCCGGGGGTGATCCTGGCCGCGGTGCGCCAGGCCGCCAGCGGGCGGATCGCAAAGCCCGCGGCGCAGGCGCGCAAGGACTGGATGGCCGGGCTGCGCGCGGCCGAGCAGGCGGCGACCGAGAAGCTGATGCCGCTGTTCCGATCGGACGCCTCGCCGATCCATCCCTACCGGGTGGCGTGGGAGATCAACGAATTCCTGACCGACGACACGATCTACATCGGCGACGGCGGGGATGTGGTCACGATCTCGGCCCAGGCGGTGCGCCCGCATCGGCCGGGACATTGGATGGATCCCGGCGCGCTCGGCAGCCTTGGTGTCGGCACCGGCTTCGCCTTGGCGGCGAAGCTCGCGCATCCGGCCAAGGAAGTGCTGTGCTATTACGGGGACGGTTCGTTCGGCATGACCGCGTTCGACATGGAGACGGCGAACCGCTTCGGCGCGCCGTATATCGCGGTGATCGGCAACAATTCGGCGATGAACCAGATCCGCTACGGCCAGTTGGCCAAGTACGGTGAACAGCGCGGCAACGTCGGCAATCTGCTGGGCGACGTGCCGTTCAGCCGCTTCGCCGAGATGCTGGGCGGCTACGGGGAGGAAGTGCGCGATGCCGCGCAGGTCGCCCCGGCCTTGCTGCGCGCGCGCGAAGCGGTGCGGCGGGACGGCAAATCCGCCGTGATCAACATCTGGGTCGATCCGCGCGAATACGCGCCGGGGACCAAGGCGCAAACGATGTACAAGTGACGCCGGTTCGGTTCGGTTGAGCGAAGCGAGCGGGAGCAGGTAATGAGCAAGGCATTGGACGGCGTTCGGATCCTCGATTTCACCCATGTGCAGTCGGGGCCGACCTGTACCCAGCTGCTGGCGTGGCTGGGCGCCGACGTCATCAAGGTGGAACGTCCCGGCGGGGGCGACATCACGCGCGGACAGTTGCGTGATATCCCCGACGTGGACAGCCTCTATTTTACGATGCTGAACCACAACAAGCGCTCCATCACGATCGACAGCAAGCACCCCGACGGCAAGGCGGTGCTGGAGGAGCTGGTGGCCGTCTGCGACGTGCTGGTGGAGAATTTCGCCCCCGGCGCGCTCGATCGCATGGGGCTGGGCTGGGAGCAGATCCAGAAGCTGAACCCGCGGATGATCATGGCCTCGGTCAAGGGCTTCGGCCCCGGGCCGTACGAGGACTGCAAGGTCTATGAGAACATCGCGCAATGTGCCGGTGGCGCCGCGTCCACCACCGGGTTCGACGACGGTCCGCCGCTCGTGACGGGCGCGCAGATCGGCGACAGCGGGACCGGGCTGCACCTGGCGCTCGGGATCGTCGCGGCGCTCTATCAGCGCAACGCGACGGGGCGTGGGCAGAAAGTGCTGGCGGCGATGCAGGACGGGGTGCTGAACCTGTGCCGGGTGAAGCTGCGCGACCAGCAGCGCCTGGCGCATGGTGTGTTGAAGGAATATCCGCAGTATCCGCATGGCACGTTCGGCGCGTCGGTGCCGCGCGCCGGCAATGCCTCGGGCGGCGGGCAGCCGGGATCGATCCTGAAGTGCAAGGGCTGGGAGACGGATCCGAACGCCTACATCTATTTCATCACCCAGGCGCCGGTGTGGACCGCCATCTGCAAGGTGATCGGGCGGGAGGCGTGGATCACCGATCCCGACTACGCGACCCCGGACGCGCGGCTGCCGCGGCTCAAGGAGATTTTCGGCGTCATCGAGGCGTGGACGATGACGAAGACCAAGTTCGAGGCGATGGACATCCTGAACGAGCACGACATCCCGTGCGGGCCGATCCTGTCGATGCAGGAACTGGCCGAGGACGAATCGTTGCGCAAGACCGGCACGGTGGTGGAGGTCGATCACCCGACCCGCGGCAAATACCTCACCGTGGGCAACCCGGTGAAACTGTCCGACAGCGCGACCGAGGTGACCCCCTCGCCGCTGCTCGGCGCGCACACCGACGAGATCTTGCGGGATGTGCTGAAATTCGACGAGGCGCGGATGAATAAGGTGCGGGCCTCGGGCGCGCTGGGTCGCGCCGCGCACGTCTGAGCGCCGGAATAACGGGGAACAAGACGACCGGGAGAGAAACGATGCAGGATTCGAAAACGGGCCGCCAGGCCGTCGTGCGTCAGGTGCTGGATAAGCTGCGCGCGTCCGGCCGGCAGTCGCTGACAGCGCCGGAGGGCAAGCTGGTCTGCGACGCCTACGGGATTCCGGTCCCGCAGGAGGCGCTGGCCGCGTCCGCCGCCGAGGCCGCGAACGCCGCGAGCGCGATGGGCTTTCCCGTCGCGCTCAAGATCGTCTCGCCCGACATCCTGCACAAGACAGAGGCCGGCGGCGTGCTGCTCGGGCTCGCGAGCGAACAGGAGGTCGCATCCGGCTACGCGCAGATCCTGGCGAACGCGCGCCAGCATAAGGCGGACGCGCGGATCGACGGCGTGCAGGTGCAGCAGATGCTGCCCGGCGGGCAGGAGGTGATCATCGGCGCGGTGACCGATCCCAGCTTCGGCAAGCTGGTCGCGTTCGGCCTGGGCGGCGTGCTGGTGGAAGTGTTGAAGGATATCACCTTCCGCCTGGCGCCGGCGAGCGAAGCGGATGCGCTTTCGATGCTGGACGGCGTGCAGGCGGCCGAGATCCTGCGCGGCGTGCGCGGCGGCGCGGCGGTCGATCGCGCCGCACTGGCCGGACTGATCGTGAAGGTTTCCGAGCTGGTCACGGATTTCCCCGAGATCGCCGAGCTTGACCTGAACCCGGTGTTCGCGACCGCTGCCGGCGCGATCGCGGCGGACGTGCGGGTCGTGGTCGATTTCGCGCCGCAGCCGGAACGCTACCGTCCCGATACCGCGACGATCCTGAAGGCGATGAACCGGATCATGAAGCCGGCGACGGTGGCGGTGATCGGTGCCTCGGCGGAGGACGGCAAGATCGGCAATTCGGTGATGAAGAACCTGATCAACGGCGGCTATCAGGGTCAGATCTGCCCGATCCATCCGAAGGCGCAGGAAATCATGGGCCGCAAGGCGTACGCCTCGGTGAAGGACGTGCCGGGGGAGATCGACGTCGCGGTGTTCGCCATCCCCGCCAAGTTCGTGGCCGGGGCGCTGGTGGAATGCGGGGAGAAGGGGATCGCCGGCGCGGTGCTGATCCCGTCCGGGTTCGCCGAGACCGGCAACGTCGAAGGCCAGCACGAGCTGCAGGAGATCGGGCGGAAGTACAACATCCGCCTGATGGGGCCGAACATCTACGGGTTCTATTACCTGCCGTCCAACCTGTCGGCGACGTTCTGTACCCCGTTCGACGTGCGCGGCCACGCGGCGCTCTCGTCGCAATCGGGCGGGATCGGGATGGCGATCATCGGGTTCAGTCGGTCCGCCAAGATGGGCGTCTCCGCGATCGTCGGCCTCGGCAACAAATCCGACCTCGACGAGGACGACCTGCTCACGTTCTTCGAGCAGGACGACAACACGTCCATCATCGCCATGCACCTGGAAGACCTGAAGGATGGGCGGTCGTTCGCCGAGGTGGCACGGCGGGTGACGCAGAAGAAGCCGGTGGTGGTGCTGAAGGCGGGACGCACCGCGGCGGGCGCGCGGGCGGCGAGTTCGCACACCGCGGCCTTGGCCGGCAACGACAAGATCTACGACGACGTCCTGCGCCAGTGCGGCGTGATCCGCGCCCCGGGCCTGCGCGACCTGCTGGAATACGCCCGCGCGGTGCCGGTGCTGCCGACACCGAAGGGCGAGAACGTCATGATCCTGACCGGCGCCGGCGGGTCGGGCGTGCTGCTGTCGGATGCCTGCGTCGACAACGGGCTGAACCTGATGACCATGCCGCCCGATCTCGATGCCGCGTTCCGCAAGTTCATCCCGCCGTTCGGCGCCGCCGGCAACCCGGTCGACATCACCGGCGGTGAACCGCCGACCACCTACCAGAAGACCCTGCGCCTGGCGCTGGAGGATGATCGGATCCACGCGGTGATCCTCGGCTACTGGCACACCATCGTCACGCCACCGATGGTGTTCGCGCGCGTGGTGCTGGAGGTGGTGCAGGAGCTGCGCGCGAAAGGCATCACCAAGCCGATCGTTGCGTCCCTGGCGGGCGATGTGGAGGTGGAACAGGCGGCGGAACATCTGTTCGCCAATGGCATTCCCGCCTACCCGTACACGACCGAAACGCCGGTTGCCGTGCTGGGCGCGAAATACAAATGGGCGCGCGGGGCCGGGCTGATCGCGTAATGTTGCCGCCGCGGGCGCGCATCGCCCGCGGCATGGGGCCGCGGCGGCTGCGTCATACGATCGTCATGGCCCAACCGCCGCACGATCGCGCCAGCGCGTAGGCAGCCTCGCGCGACTGTGTTCCCGCGCGCGGCGGGCGGTGCTATGCAGTCGGGGCATCGGCCGTCGTGGCGCGCATCGCCGCTGCATCCGTCCGGTGCCGCCGGAGGATGCCATGCAGGCGATGGTGCTGACCGGGATCGGAACCCCGCTGCGCTGGACCGAACTTCCCGACCGGGAACCGGGGCCGGGCGAAGTGCGCGTGCGGGTCGCGGCCTGCGGTGTCTGCCGCACCGATCTGCATGTCGTGGACGGCGAGCTTGCGCATCCGCAGGTGCCGATCATCCCCGGCCACGAGATCGTCGGCCGCATCGATGCCGTGGGCGCCGGCGTGGCCGATCTGCATCCCGGCCAGCGGGTCGGCGTTCCCTGGCTCGGCCACACCTGCGGCGTGTGCCCCTATTGCCTGGCGCAGCAGGAGAACCTGTGCGACCGGCCTCTGTTCACCGGTTACACGCGCGACGGCGGGTTCGCCACGGCCGTGATCGCCGATGCGCGCTTCACGTTTCCGCTGGGCGAGGCCGGGGACGACGTGGCGCTGGCACCGTTGCTCTGCGCCGGGCTGATCGGCTGGCGGGCGCTGGGATTCGCCGGTGCCGGCAAGCGGCTGGGGCTATATGGATTCGGGGCGGCGGCGCATATCCTGGCGCAGGTCGCGCGCTGGCAGGGGCGCACGGTGTTCGCCTTCACCCGCCCGGGCGATGGCGCCGCGCAGGCGTTCGCGCGCAGCCTGGGCGCGGCCTGGGCGGGCGGGTCGGACGAGGCGCCGCCGGAGCCGCTGGATGCGGCGATCCTGTTCGCGCCGGTCGGCGCGCTGGTGCCGCTCGCGTTGCGCGCGGTCCGCAAGGGCGGATGCGTCGTCTGCGCCGGCATTCACATGAGCGACATCCCGGGATTCCCGTACCGGTTGCTTTGGGAAGAGCGCCGGATCCTGTCCGTCGCGAATCTGACTCGCCAGGACGGGATTGATTTCCTTCGTCTGGCGCCCGAGATCGGTATCGCGACCGCGACCACCGCCTATCCGCTGAGCGCCGCGAACGCTGCGCTCGATGACCTGCGTGCCGGACGCTTCGAGGGGGCGGCGGTCCTCGTGCCGTGAGAGTTCGTGCAAGCATGCCCGCCTTCCGCCGATGCCGCTCCGCGACCCGCACCATGACCATGGGCATTCCGGCGCGGTCTCGAATTCTTCACACGCCCCGATAGCTTCCCGTGCCCTGAGCCACCCCAGGAGACCCCTCCATGCCCGATCCGCTGTCACCCGACCTGCTGACGCGCATGGATGCCTATTGGCGGGCGGCGAACTACCTGTCGGTGGGGCAGATCTACCTGCGGGAGAATCCGCTGCTGGACTCTCCGCTGCGGCCGGAACATATCAAGCCGCGCCTGCTCGGGCATTGGGGCACGACGCCGGGGGTGAACTTCCTCTACGTGCATCTGAACCGGCTGATCACGCAGCACGATCTCGATATGATCTACGTCATCGGCCCCGGCCATGGCGGTCCGGGGCTGCTGGCGCAGACCTACCTGGAAGGCTCCTATACCGAGCGCTATCCGGCGATCGAGCGCAACCGCGACGGACTGCACCGTCTGTTCCGCCAGTTCTCCTGGCCGTACGGCGTGCCGAGCCATGTCTCGCCCGAGACGCCCGGCGGCATCCATGAAGGCGGCGAGCTTGGCTATTCGCTGCTGCATGCCTATGGCGCGGCGTTCGACAATCCGGACCTGATCGTCGCCTGCATCGTGGGCGACGGGGAAGCGGAAACCGGCGCGCTCGCCGCGAGTTGGCATTCCAACAAATTCCTCAATCCCGCGCGCGACGGCGCGGTGTTGCCGATCCTGCATCTGAACGGCTTCAAGATCGCCAACCCGACGGTGCTCGCGCGCATCACGCGGGAAGAACTGACCGATCTTCTGCGCGGCTACGGCTACACGCCGTATTTCGTCGAAGGCGACGACCCGGCGCTGGTGCACCAGGCGCTGGCCGGCACGCTCGATACCATCGTGGCGGAGATCCGCGGCATCCAGACGCGCGCGCGGGCGGGCGATCGCGCGCGTCCACGCTGGCCGATGATCGTGTTCCGCACGCCCAAGGGCTGGACCGGCCCGAAATTCGTCGACGGCAAGCCGGTGGAAGGCACCTGGCGCGCGCATCAGGTGCCGATCGCCGATTTCCGCGATCCCTTGCATCTGAAGCTGCTCGAGGACTGGATGCGGAGCTACCGGCCGCAGGATTTGTTCGACGCCCGCGGCACGTTCCGCGAGGAATACGCGTCCCTCGCGCCGACCGGGCATCGCCGCATGGGCGCGAACCCGCATGCCAACGGGGGCGAACTGCTGCGCCCGCTGGCGATGCCGCATTTCCGCGACTACGCCGTCGCCGTGCCCGCGCCGGGCGGGGTGGAGGCGGAATCGACACGGGTGCTGGGCACGTTCCTGCGCGATGTCATGCGGGACAATCTTGCGACCCGCAACTTCCGCCTGTTCGGCCCCGACGAGACCGCATCGAACCGGCTGGAAGCCGTCTACG
Organism: Pseudomonadota bacterium; assembly: GCA_019352115.1. Classification (GTDB taxonomy): domain Bacteria; phylum Pseudomonadota; class Alphaproteobacteria; order Acetobacterales; family Acetobacteraceae; genus JAJZVS01. The sequence goes on along the minus strand of JABBNW010000052.1, from coordinate 8,746 downwards.
AAGTCTCCGGCAAGGCATGGATGGCCGCGGTCGAGGATGTGGATGTGGACCTCAGCCCCGATGGCCGGGTGATGGAGGTGCTCAGCGAGCATCTGTGCGAAGGCTGGCTGGAAGGCTACCTGCTGACCGGTCGGCACGGAGTGTTCAGCTGCTACGAGGCGTTCGTCCACATCATCGATTCGATGTTCAACCAACACGCGAAATGGTTGAAGGAAAGCTGTTCCATCCCGTGGCGCAAGCCGATCGCATCGTTGAACTACCTGTTGACGTCGCATGTCTGGCGGCAGGACCACAACGGGTTTTCCCATCAGGACCCGGGGTTCATCGACCATGTCGCCAACAAGAAATCCGACGTCGTGCGCATCTACCTGCCGCCCGATGCGAACTGCCTGCTGTCGGTTACGGATCATTGCCTGCGCAGCCGCGACTATGTCAATCTGATCGTGGCCGGCAAGCAGCCGGAGTGGCAGTGGCTGGATATCGACGCGGCCATCCGCCACTGCACCGCCGGCGCCGGCGCCTGGGACTGGGCCGGCACCGGGGCTGACGATCCCGACGTGGTGATGGCTTGCGCCGGGGACGTGCCGACCCTGGAAACCCTCGCCGCCGTCACCTTGCTGCGCGCCTACGTGCCCGACATCCGCATCCGGGTCGTCAACGTCGTGGACCTGATGGCGCTGGAACCGCAATCGGAGCACCCGCACGGGCTGGACGATGCGGATTTCGATGCGCTGTTCACCACCGACCGGCCGGTGATCTTCGCCTATCACGGCTATCCGGCGATGATCCACAAGTTGACCTACCGCCGCCGCAACCATGACAACATCCATGTGCGCGGCTACAAGGAAGAAGGCACCACCACGACGCCGTTCGACATGGTGGTGCTGAACAACCTCGATCGCTACCAGCTCGCGCTCGACGCGATCCGGCGCATCCCGCGCCTGGCCGGGGAGGTGGAGCGGGCGACCGCGCGCTACTGGACCACGATGGAACGCCACAAGCTTTTCATCAGCGAGCACGGGGAGGACATGCCGGAGGTCCGCGACTGGCGCTGGACGGCATGAGGCCGCGCGCGCATATCCGCGCTGCAACGGAGGACGCATGATGGACGAACAACACACAGAGGGCGCCCGGGTCACGTCGCTGGCGGACCGCCCGATCGACGAGGTCTGCATCGACACCATCCGCACCCTGGCGATGGACGCGGTGCAGCAGGCCGATTCCGGCCATCCCGGCGCGCCCATGGGCCTGGCGGCGGTCGGCTATACCGTGTGGCAGTCCTTCCTCCGCTACGATCCGCAGGACCCGAGCTGGCCCGACCGCGACCGGTTCGTGCTCTCGAACGGCCATGCGTCGATGCTGCTGTACGCACTGCTGTTCCTTGCCGGCGTGGCCGGGGACGGTTCGGGGGCGGCGGTCACGTTGGACGAGATCAAGCGGTTCCGGGAACTCGGCAGCGCGTGTCCGGGGCATCCGGAATATCGCCATACCGCCGGGGTCGAAACGACCACCGGCCCGCTCGGGCAGGGTTGCGCGACCAGCGTCGGGATGGCGATCGCGCGCCGCTGGTTGGGCGGCCATTTCAACCGGCCGGGCCACGTGATCTTCGACTACGACATCTACGTGCTGTGCGGCGACGGCGACATGATGGAGGGGGTGACGAGCGAGGCCGCCTCGCTCGCCGGGCATCTGAAGCTCGGCAATCTGTGCTGGATCTACGACAGCAACCGCGTCACCATCGAAGGCAGCACCGACCTTGCTTTCAGCGACGACGTCGCGATGCGCTTCCGCGCCTACGGGTGGAACGTGCACCAGGTCGCCGACGCGAACGACGCGCGGCGGGTCACGCAGGCGATCCGCGCCTTCCGGCGCCGCAACGATACCCCGACCCTGATCGTGGTCGCGAGCCACATCGGCTACGGCGCCCCGCACAAGCAGGACACGGCCGCCGCGCACGGCGAAGCGCTGGGCGCCGACGAGGTCCGCCTGACCAAGCGCTTCTACGGCTGGCCGGAGGAGGCGAAGTTCCTTGTCCCCGACGGCGTGCGCGAGCATTTCGCCCGCGGGGTCGGCCGCCGAGGACGGCGGCTGCACGACGACTGGAACGCGCGCCGGGAGGCCTACGGGCGCGACCATCCGGAGCTTGCGGACCAGTTGACCCGGCTGCTGGCGGGCGCGCTGCCGGACGGTTGGGATTCCGCGCTGCCCAGCTTCCCCGCTGACGCCAAGGGCGTCGCGAGCCGCGATGCGTCCGGCAAGGTCGAAAACGCCATCGCCCAGCACCACCCCTGGCTGATCGGGGGCGCTGCCGATCTTGCGCCGTCCACCAAGACGTTGCTGACCTTCGATGGCGCCGGCGCCTTCGGGATCGATACGCCGGCCGGGCGCAATCTTCATTTCGGTATCCGCGAACACGCGATGGGCGCGGCGGTGAACGGGATCGCGCTCTCGGGCGTGCGCGCCTACGGCGCCGGATTCCTGATCTTTTCCGACTACATGAAGCCGCCCATCCGGCTCAGCGCGCTGATGCAACTGCCGGCCGTGTTCATCTTCACGCATGATTCGATCGGTCTCGGCCAGGACGGGCCGACCCACCAGCCGATCGAGCAGCTTGTCGCGCTGCGCAGCATCCCCGGCCTCATCACCCTGCGCCCGGCCGATGCGAACGAGGTGGTGGAGGCGTGGCGGGTCGTGATGGAACTGAAACAGGAGCCGGCCTGCCTGATCCTCAGCCGCCAGGCGCTACCGACCCTGGACCGCACCCGCTACGCGCCGGCGGCTGGTCTCGCGCGCGGCGCCTATGTGCTGGCCGATGCGCCGGGCGGGGCGCCCTCGGTGATCCTGATCGGCACCGGCAGCGAGGTCGGGCTGTGCCTCCAGGCGCAGGACGCGCTGGCGCGGGAGGGGATCCATGCGCGGGTCGTCAGCATGCCGTCGTGGGAATTGTTCGAGCGCCAGGACCAGGCCTATCGCGACGAGGTTCTGCCGCCAGCACTCGCGGCGCGGGTGTCGGTGGAGGCGGGCGCGGTGATCGGCTGGGACCGTTACGTGGGCAGCACGGGTGCGCGGATCGGGATGCAGACCGTCGGCGCCTCGGCCCCGATCAAGGAACTGATGGCGCATTTCGGCTTCACGACGGAGAAGGTGGTGGCGGCCGCTAAGGCGCAGATCGATCGGGCTGGCTGACCCGGCGGCGGCAGGATTATCGATGATCCCCTTGACGCGGGGGATTTCCGCGATAATCCTGCCGCCGCGCCATGACCCAACTTGCCCCCCCGATCCCTCGCACCAAGGCCGCCGCGGCCTATGAACGGCTGCGCGCCGACATATTGAGCTGCGCCATTCCGCCCGGCGCCCGGCTGCCGGTTGAATTCATCGCGGAACGATACCAGGTCGGACCCACTCCGGCGCGCGAGGCGCTGAATCGCCTGGCCGCCGAGGGCCTGGCGACCTTGGCCGAACAGCGCGGCTTTTCCGCCGCCGAGGTCAGTCCCGCCGACCTCATCGAGCTGACGGAAACCCGCTGCCTGCTGGAAGAAGCCGCACTCCGCCGTTCCATGCAGACCGCCGAGCCGGCGTGGGAGGAACGGTTGCTGCTCGCCGCGCACCGCCTGGCGCGCACGCCGAATTCCGCCGCAGATTCCGATTTTCGTGAGAATCCGGACTGGGAACGCCAGCACGCGGCGTTCCATGCGGCCCTGATCGGCGGCGCCAACTCGCGCTGGATCGCCGGCTTCGGGGAGACGCTGAACGAGCAGTTCCGTCGCTACCGCGCGCTGGCGATGCGCGCCGCCTTCCCGACCCGCGATGCCCGCGCCGAGCACGAGGCGCTGGCCCGGGCGGCGCTGGCCGGCGATCCGGAGCCGGCCGTGCGGTTGCTGCGCGCGCATTACCGGCGCACCGCCGGCATCATCCTCGGCGCACTCGGCGCGCCCGATCCGTGGGGGCCGTCCGGCTCCGCCTGATGCAAATCCAAAACAGAGAGTCCAAGATGTCCCAGACCTATCATGCCGGCCGCCATTTCCTGCAGATCCCAGGCCCCACCAACGTCCCCGACCGGGTGCTGCGGGCGATCGACCAGCAGACCATCGACCATCGCGGCCCGGCGTTCGGGCGCATGGGCAGCGAGCTGCTCGGTAACCTGCGGCGCATCTTCCAGACCGAAGGCCCGGTCGTCGTCTATCCCGCCTCCGGCACCGGCGCGTGGGAGGCAGCGCTGACCAACACGCTGTCGCCCGGCGATACGGTGCTGATGAGCCGCACCGGCTGGTTCGCCACCTTGTGGAACGAGATGGCGACGAAGCTCGGGCTGACGCCCATCTTCCTCGATACCGACTGGCGGCATGGCGCTGACCCGGCGGCGATCGGGGCGGCGCTGGCGGGCGACCGCGAGCACCGTATCAAGGCGGTCTGCGTCGTGCACAACGAGACCTCCACCGGCTGCACCTCGCGCATCGACGAGGTGCGGGCGGCGATCGATACGGCGAAGCATCCTGCGCTGCTGCTGGTCGATACGATCTCGTCGTTGGCGTCGATCGACTACCGCCACGACGCCTGGGGCGTGGACGTGACAGTCGCCGGTTCGCAGAAGGGACTGATGCTGCCGCCGGGGCTTTCGTTCAACGCGGTCAGCGCGAAGGCGCTCGCGGCGGCGGAGCACGCGAAACTGCCGCGCAGCTACTGGGACTGGCGACCGATGCTGGAAGCCAACAAGACCGGGTTCTTCCCCTACACCCCCGGCACCAACCTGCTGTTCGGCCTGAACGAGGCGGTGAAGATGCTGCTGGAGGAGGGGCTCGACAACGTCTTTGCTCGCCACGATCGCCACGCCGAAGCGACCCGCCGCGCGGTGCGTGCCTGGGGGCTGGAAGTGCAATGCGTCGAGCCGCGACATTATTCCTCGTCCCTGACCGCGGTGCGCATGCCCGAAGGCCACAGCGCCGATGCGCTGCGTGCCGTCATCCTGGAGAAGTTCAACATGAGCCTGGGCAACGGGCTCGGTCCGCTGAAGGATCAGGTGTTCCGCATCGGCCATCTCGGAGATTTCGGCGATCTGCAACTGCTCGGCACCCTGGGCGGGGTGGAAATGGGGCTGCGCGCCGCCGGCGTGCCGCATCGCCCGGGCGGCGTGCAGGCCGCGGTGGACTATCTGGCGGGCAACGCATAGCAACTGGTTTACAGCCCGCGCGATCGGGGCAAGACTGCCGACCTGATACGGCATACCAAGCCGGAAAAAATCAGGGAGGAGACAACGCCGATGGAAACCGGAAAACTGTCCCGTCGCGCCGTGATCGCCGGCGCCGCCGGGCTTGCGCCCGCCGTGCTGGCCCGGCCGGCGCATGCGGCACTGCTGCCGATCCGGGTCGGCTGGGCGACCATGCCGGGCCATCTGATCCCGGTGCTGTTCGACAATCCGGCGCAGAAGGGACTGAAGCACTACGGTAAATCCTACACCGTGCAGCCGATCCTGTTCCGCGGCTCGTCGCCCCAGTTGATGGCGATGGCAGGCAGCGAGCTTGATTTCTTCGCCTCCGCCGGCTCCACCCTGTCGCTTGGCGTCACCAACGCGCATCTCGATCTGCAGGTCGTTTCGGACATCATCCAGGATGGCGTGCCGGGCTGGCATTCCGACACCTGGCTGGTCAAAGCGTCCGGGCCGATCCACAAGATCGCTGATCTGAAGGGCAAGCGCATCGCCACCAACGCGATCGGCTCGGCATCCGACACGGCGATGCGCGCGCTGCTGTTGCGCAACGGCCTGGTCGATCGGCGCGACTACGTCGTGATCCAGGCGGCGTTCAATGCCATGCCGTCGCTGCTGGAAAAGGGCGAGGTCGACTGCTCCCTTATCCTGATGCCGATGCTGGCGCAGATGCTGAAGACCGGCCAATACCGCGCGCTGTTCGAGGGGCGGGATATCTTTGGGTCGTCGGAAACCATCTTCCTGGCCGGCCGGGCGTCCTACCTGCGCAAGAACCAGGCGGTGGTCGCGGACTTCATGGAAGACTGGGTGCGCTCGCGCCGCTGGTTCCTCGATCCCGCCAACCGCCCCGCCGCGATCGGCATCATCGCCCGCTTCATGCACCTGCCGACATCGGATCTGGAGTACGTCTTCACCCACCAGGACTACTACCGCGATCCGTGGAGCGAGCCGAACGTGCCGGGAATCCAGAAGCCGATCGACATCGCGCACCAGATCGGCATGCTGAAACAGGCGATCCAGGTCGCGCCGGCGCATGTCGAGCTGCAATACCTGGTCGAGGCGAAGAAGCGGATCACCGGGGCCGCATGACGCCGGATTCGGATTCGCTCGGCATCGTCGTCGCGCATCTCTCGCACGCCTATGCGCCCACCGCCGGGACCGGCGTGCGGGCGCTCGATGACGTGTCCCTGGTCGTTCCCCCGGGCAGCTTCCACGCGCTGCTCGGGCCGAGCGGCTGCGGCAAGAGTACGTTGCTGTATTGTATCGGCGGCTTCCTGCCGGTGCAGTCCGGCAGCATCCGCACCGCGCGCGGCGTCGTGACCGGACCGGGACCGGAACGCGGCGTCGTGTTCCAGAACTTCGCGCTTTTTCCCTGGAAGACGGTGCGCGAGAACGTGCTGTACGGCATCGGCAAGCGCGGCGTACGCGGGGCGGAGGCGCGCGACCGGGCGCAGCATTTCATCGACCTCGTGCATCTTACCGGGTTCGAGGAGAACTTCCCCGGCCAGCTTTCCGGCGGCATGCAGCAACGTGCCGCCCTCGCCCGCACGCTCGCCGCCGAGCCCGACATCCTGCTGATGGACGAACCGTTCGGCGCGCTCGATGCGCAGACCCGGCGGATCATGCAGGAGGAGCTGCTCGGCATCTGGCGACAGACGCAGAAGACCGTCGTCTTCGTCACCCATGACGTTGCCGAAGCGGTCTATCTTGCCGACACCATATCCGTGATGAGCGCGCGGCCGGGGCGGATCAGCCGCAGCCTCGCCGCCGGCTTCAACCGCGACTCCGATCCGGCCGTGTTCAAGCGCCCCGCCTTCACCGAACTGGTCGAGCAGATCTGGGAAATGGTGCGCGCGGAGGTCGACCAGGCACGCCGCCCCGCCCTCGCCGCCCCGGTGGTCGCCCCGGCGTGATGCGTATCGCCATCCGCTATGCCCCGCTCGCGATCCTGGCGCTGCTGTGGGAGGTGGTGACCCGCCTCGGCCTCGTTTCACGCGCGCTGCTGCCGCCGTTTTCCGTCGTGATGGTTGCGTTCTGGCATATGCTGGTGGACGGCACGCTGATCGACAACGCCGTGCCGTCCCTGCTGCGCGGGGCAGCGGGGCTCGCGCTCGCGATCGTGGTCGGGTTTGGCATCGGTGCGGGGATGGCACTCGGGCGACGCTTCCAGGCGATCATGGGGCCGCTCGTGCAGGCGTTCTACCCGCTGCCGAAAACGGCGCTGGTGCCGCTGGTGATGGTGTGGTTCGGGCTCGGCGCGACAGCAAAAATCGTGCTGATCTTCCTGGGCTGCCTGCTACCCGTCATTCTCGGCACCTATAACGGACTGCGCGGGGTCGATCTCGTGCTGGTCTGGTCGGCCCGCAGCCTCGGCGCCTCGCGCGGCGCCGTGCTTCTGGATGTGCTGCTGCCGGCGGCGATGCCGCAGGTCCTGACCGGGCTGCGTACGGCTACCGCCTTCGCGTTCCTGCTGATGGTTGCGTCCGAGCTGATCATCGCCAACAACGGGCTCGGCTTCCTGATCGGCTCGCTCGGCGACGACGGCGCCTATCCGGCCATGTTCGCAGCCATCCTGACGATCACCGCGCTCGGCTTCGCCGCCGATCGCGCGTTCGCCGCGCTGTCCGCGCGGCTGCTGCGCTGGCGGACATGAGCGCGCGCCCGCCGCTGCTCCGGCAACTGCGCCACCTGGCCCTGCGCTCCGTCGCGTTCGTCGTGCTGCTGGCGGCATGGGTAATCGCCAACCGCTTCGACCTGATCCGCCCCTTCCTGCTGCCTCCGCTCGGCGCCGTGCTGGACCGGATCGGAAATGACATCGTATCGGGCGCATTCGAAGGCAACGCTGCTCTGACGCTGTATCGCGCGCTCGCCGGCTTCGCCATCGCCTGCGCGATCGGCATCCCCCTTGGCATCATGGTCTCGCGCCGGCGCCTGGTCGGTTGGTTCGTCGAACCCATCGTCTCGGTCGGATTCCCCATGCCAACCATCGCCTTCCTGCCGATTTTCATGCTGTGGTTCGGCGTGTTCGATTTGTCGAAAATCGTGATGACGGCGTTCTCCGCCATCTTCACCGTCATCGCCGCCGCCGACGCCGGAACCCGCGGCGTCGAGCGCCACCTGGTCTGGTCGGCCGAAAGCCTCGGCGCCACCCGTACCGAAATCTTCTTCGAAGTCATGCTCCCCGCCGCCATGCCGCAAATCCTGACCGGCCTGCAAGTCGCACTCCCCCTCGCCCTGATCGTGGAAGTTGCCGCCGAGATGCTGATGGGCGGCGCCGGCCTCGGCGGCATGATGGTCCATGCTGAAAACTACGCCGACTCCGTCGGCGTCTACGCCGGCATCGTCGAAACCGCCGCCGTCGGCGGCATCGCCGTCGCCCTCATGACCCGCCTCCGGCGCTACCTCCTCCGCTGGCACGCCGAGGCTGCGGCGCGGTAATATCGATCATTCCGAGCGGTGGGCGCCGGTGGTCAGAAAGGCCAGGGGCGCTGCCCCTGGACCCCGCCAAGGGCTCGCCCTTGGAACCCTTCCGTTGGTTCCTCG
>JABBNW010000051.1 GCA_019352115.1 Pseudomonadota bacterium | reverse complement strand
GGAACCAACGGAAGGGTTCCAAGGGCGAGCCCTTGGCGGGGTCCAGGGGCAGAGCCCCTGGCCTTGCTTGCTTCCTTGGCTACCCGCGTCCACCCGATGTGGTGCGGCGGAACAGGAACGTCAGCGGAACGATGCAGAATGCGGCGATGGCGGTGAAGCGGAACAGGTCGGCGTAGGCCAGCACGGCTGCCTGTTGGTTCAGGGTTTGGTTCAGCAGGCCGAGTGCCGCGTGCTGGGCGGCGATGGCGGTGCGGCCCGCGTCCCGGAGGGTTGCGGTCATTGCGGCCAGGGTGTGGGCGTAGGGGGAGGACAGCGGCGACAGGTGGCCGGCCAGGTAGGCACGGTGGATCTGGATGCGTTGTTGCACCAGCGCGATGGTGATCGAGATCCCGAGCGATCCGGCGATGTTGCGGAACATCGAATAGAGCGCCGCGGCGTCTGCGTTCAGGCGGCGCGGCAGGGTGGAGTAGGCGAGGGTGCTGTTCGGCACGAACAGGAACGCCAGTCCCACGGTCTGCAGCGCGCGGAACGAGGCCAGGGTCCAGAAGTCGATCTGCGGCGTCAGCCGCGACGCGTACCAGGCGGCCAGGCCGAGCGCGAGGAAGCCGAACGCCAGCAGGTGCCGGGTCTGGAAATTGGGCAGCGCGAAGCGTGCCACCACGGGGATGAACAGGATCATCAGCGCCGCGCCGGGCGTCAGCAGCCAGCCCGCGAGCAGCGCCGAGTAGCCCAGCCATTGCTGCGCGTAGGCCGGGATCAGCAGGTTGGTCGCATAGAGGATCGCCCCGATCGCCGAGACGGTGATCACGCCCACCCCGAAATTGCGGTCCGCCAGCACCCGCAGGTCCACCACCGGCTTGTCGGTCAGCAGCAGCCAGGCCACCGCGCCGGCGAGCCCGATCGCCCCCAGCAACCCGAACAGCCGGATTTCGGGGGAGCCGAACCAGTCGAGATCCTCGCCCCGGTCCAGCATGATCTGCAACGACCCGAGCCCGAGCGCGATCAGCCCGATCCCGGTATAATCGATGTCGCGCAGCCGCGCCCGGTCGCGCTGCACCCAGGGCGGATCCTCCACATAGCGCGCGACCGCGCTGAACGCGATCAGTCCGACCGGCACGTTGATCAGGAACACCCAGCGCCAGGAGAAGCTGTCGGTGATCCACCCGCCGAGCGTCGGTCCGATCACCGGTGCCAGGATCACCGCGATCGCCACGATCGAGAACGCGCGCCCGCGCTGCGCAGGTTCGAACGTATCGAGAATGATCGCCTGCTGGTTCGGTTGCAGCCCGCCGCCGAACAGCCCTTGCAGCAGCCGGAACGCCACCAACTCCGGCAGGCTGGTGGCGATCCCGCAGAGGAACGAGCACAGGGTGAACATTGCGATGCAGATCAGGAAATACCGCTTGCGCCCGACCAGCTTGCCGACCCAGCCGGCGACCGGCAGCACGATCCCGTTCGCCACCAGGTAGGATGTCAGCACCCAGGTCGCGTCCTCGTAGCTGGATGACATGCTGCCGGCGACATAGGGCAGGCTGACGTTGACGATGGTGGTGTCGAGAATTTCCATGAACGGCGCGAGGGTCGCGACCGCGGCGATCAGCCACGGGCTTGCCTGCGGACGCCAGGCGGCGTCGGCCAGGGCGGAGTCGGCCAGAACGGCGCTCATCGCACCCGGATGCTGGGCTCGACCGAAAGCCCGAGCGGCAGCGGCCGGCCCGACGGCAGCCCGCTGTCGATATCGATCTTCACCGGCACCCGCTGCACGATCTTGACGAAATTGCCGGTCGCGTTCTCGGCCGGGAAGGCGGAGAAGCGCGCGCCGGTGCCCTGCTGGACGCTGTCCACATGGCCGCGCAGCCGAAGTTCCGGATAGGCATCGACACGGATCCGCACCCGCTGGCCCGGGTGGATGCGGTCGAGCGCGGTTTCCTTGAAATTCGCGCGCACCCAGACCCGGCGCGTGACCAGCGCCAGCAAGGCCTGGCCGGGCTGGACGTAGCTGCCACGCTCGACGCTGCGGGTCGTGACGTAGCCTGCGGCGGGGGCGCGCACGGTGGTCCAGGCAAGGTCGAGCCGTGCGGTATCGGCCTGTGCGCGCGCCAGGGCGACCTCGCCCCGGCGTTCGTGCAGCACCGCGCGGGAGGCGGCGATCTGCTCGGCCACGGTGTCGGCTTCGTGCAGCGCGGCATCGGCCTGTGCGACCGCGGCGTCGGCGGCGAGGTGCGCGGCGGTGGCGTCGTCGATCGCCTGCTGGGTGGTCGCCTGGCGCGGCATCCGTACCTGGCGGCGCCAGTTGGCGTCCGCCTTCGCCGCCCCCGCCTGGGCCGCGGCCAGGGCCGCGCGGGCGGCGGCCAGTTTCGCCGGCGCGATGATGCGGGTCTGGGCCAGGCTCACCGCGGCTTCCTCGGCGCGTGCCTCGGCCTGGTCGCGTCGGGCCGTGGCCTGGGCGAGGGCGGCCTGGTAGCTGCGCGGATCGATCCGGACCAGGGTCTGCCCGGCCACGACCCTTTGGTTGTCGCGCACCGCCAGCGCCACCACGGTGCCGGCGACCTGCGGGGCGACGGTGATCGCGTGCCCGTCGATGAAGGCGTCGTCGGTGCCGATCTCGTTGCGGGTCAGCCACCAGTAGCCGGTTGCGGCGATTGCGCCCGCCAGCACGATCAGCAGCACCGCCAGGCGGGCCCGGGCGCGCGGCGATCGCGGCGTGCGGCTCACTGCCGGTGCGCGTGCACCGGCGGCGGGAACGGGGCGGACGTCATCCATGGGGTTACCAGATTAGTGCACGCGGGCCTGCGTGGAAATCGTAAATGGGTGTTAATACTTCGCGAATATCTTGTGATATCAATATCCCATGGATTGCAACCGGGCGATCAGCAGCACCTCGTCGGTGCGCCCCGGGGGGATCGCAAGGCCGGGCACGGTCGCGAGCCGCGGCTGGCGACGCAAGGCGCGCGGCAACATGCGATTGTACCACCGCATCGCCCGCTCCGGTTGATGCGCCAACATCCACATCCCCGCCGCCACCAGCCCCGGCACGCGCGGACGCAGGCCGAAGGACGCGCTCGCCTCCACCCGCCAGCCGAGCCGGGCGAGGGTGCCGCCGAGCTCGTCGATGCGATAGCGACGGCAATGACCCACCGTCTCGTCGAACCGGCTCCAGCGTTCGGGATCGAGCGGCACGGACAGCACGAGCGCGGCGCCGCTTGCGGCAACCCGGGTGATCTCGGCAAAGGCGGCGACGTCGTCGTCCACATGCTCGATCACGTCCAGCGCCACGATCAGCCCGAACGTGCCGGCCCCGTAGGGCAGCGCGTCGGCGGAGCCGACCACGGCGCGGCCGCCCGCCGCACGCAGCGCCGCGGCGGCGGCGGGGCTCGCGTCGAGGAAGTCGCTGCCGGCCAGCGGCAGCCTAGGTCGCAGCCCGGGCCCGATTTCGAGCCGCAGCCCGTCGGCCGGGGGCAGCAGGCGCCGGATCATCCGCCAGGTGTTGAAGCGTTCCGGCGGCACGAGCTGCGCCGCGGCCCAGAGCGGATCGTAGAAGCGCCGGTTGCGGACGAAGGCGGGTTCCACGGCGTTCATGTCCGGTCGGCGGGGCGGCCAATGGGGTGGACTTGGGCCAGGATCCGCCGGTAGGCAGCACGCATCTGCGCGGTGACGCTTTCCTGCGTGTAGTCGCGCAGATAGGCGGCACGGCCACCGGCGACCAGGCGGGCGCGCAGGCCCTCGTCCTCGGCCGCGCGGCGCAGCGCGGCCGCCAGGGCAGGGGCGTCGTCGATCGGCACCAGCAGCCCCGTCTGCCCGTCCGCAACCGTTGCCGCCGGCCCGGCGCTGGCGGCGGCGACCAGCGGGACGTCCGCGGCCCAGGCCTCCAGGATCACGGTGCCGAAGGGTTCGTAGCGCGACGGCAGGACGCAGACATCGGCCGCGCCGAGCAGCGCCGCGCGGTCGGTGCGCCAGCCGAGGAAATGGACGCGCGCACCGAGGCCGAGCCGGCGGGCCTGCGCCTCCAGCGCCCCAAGCAGCGCGCCTTCCCCGGCCAGCCACAGATGATAGTCGGCCCCCAGCGCGGCCATCGCATCCAGCAAAGTATCCAGCCCCTTCTTCGGATGCAGCCGCGACAGCGCGAGCACCACCCGCGCCGCGGGCGGGGTGTCGAGCACGGCTCGGTCGATCGGCGGGGCGGGAACGATCGCAGGAAACGTGGGCACGTAGATCGCACGGTCCGCCGCGATCCCCTTCGCGACCATATGGGCAACGATCCCGGGCGTGACGCCGATCAGCGCGTCGCAGCGGGCGAAATGGGCCGGATCGTAATAGCCGCCGAACCAGCCGACCGCCGGCGCGGGCCGCCCCGCGGGCAGCAGGCTGGCGGCCCGGCGCATCCAGCAATGGATCAGCTCCGGCCGCTCGGCGGCGATCAGCCGGGCCACGGCCGCGCGCTGGCGAAAAGCCAGGCGGCGGGCGAGGGGGGCCGTCGCCAGCCGCACCCCGGCGGCGGCGAGCTCGGCGGTGCGTGGTGCGTCGGCCGGCGTGACGACACACTGATCGACGCCGGCACGATGCAGGGCCAGGATCATGTCGACGGCGTAAGTCTCCGCCCCGCCGAGGGCACGGCTTGCCATGATGTGCAGGAGGCGCATGGCGCTGCCTGCCATTTGCGGCCGTGTCTGGCAATGACGGTTTTTGAGCCGCCCCTTCTCCCCTCCCGCAAAGGCAGGGGAGAAGGGGTCGCGGCGCCTGGATTCAGACCCGGCGGACCCGGTAGAACTGCGGAATCCCGTTCGGGATGTCCTTGAGGTTGCTGCGGAAGCACGTCGGCTGGAAATACATCCCGAGCGGCGCGTAGGACGGCTTGCGGAAGAACTCCGCCTGCATCTGCGCGCACAGCTTCTGCTGCGCCGCCAGATTGGGAGCGTCGTACCAGGCGAGGCGCATCGCCTCCATCTTCGGATCGTTGGGCCAGCCGAACCAGCCCTTGCCGTCCGAGCGCAGGGTGATGTTGGACGCCGGCGTCACGTTGCCGACCCCGCCCAGGAAGGTGAAGAAGATGTTCCACCCGCCCTGGTCGACCGGCTTGCGGCTGGCCCGCTGGGTCACGACCGTGCCCCAGTCGAGCGAGCGGTAGTCGACGTTGAGGCCGATCCGTTTCAGCATGTCGTTGCCGACTTCGGAGATGGCGGTGATGGTCGGATAGTTGCCGGCGGCGAGCACCACCACCTTCTCCCCCTTGTAGCCGGCGGCCTTGAGCGCGGCCTTCAGCTTCTCCGGGTCCTTGTCGCCCTTCATCGTGTCGACGCCGACCGTGCTGGCGAGCGGGCTGCCCGGCGTGAAGAGGCCGACCTTGTCGCGGATCAGGGACGGCTGGCCGCCGGCGACGGCGGCCATGTAGTCGCGCTGGCTCACGGCCTCGACCACGATCCGGCGGATCTCGGGATTGTCGAACGGCGGGAACAGGCAGTTGAAGCGCAGGCACCCGGCCTCGCCCATGTGGTCCTTCACCGTCACCGTCAGGTGCTTGTCCTGCTTCAGGATCGGAATGAGGTCGATCGAGGCCTGTTCCCACCAGTCGAACTCGCCCGCCGTCATGGCCGCGGCGGTGGTGGCGGCGTCGGGCGAAACGGTCCAGATCACGCGGTCGAAATGCACCGTCTTCGGGCCGGCGGTGTATTGCGCCGGGCCGGCCGTGGTCGGCACGTAGCCGGCGAATTTCTCATAGACGACGCGCGAGCCGGCGATGCGTTCCTTGGCCAGGAAGCGGAACGGTCCGCTGCCCACCATTTCGGTCACCTGCTGCGACGGCGGCGTCTTCGCCAGCCGCTCCGGCATGATGCAGGCCATGTTGGTGATGGCGGCAAGCGCGTTCGGCAACAGCGGGAACGGCTTCTTGAGCCGGAAACGGATCACCGTGTCCGACGGCGCCGACAGCTCGTCCGTGGCGGCCATCAGCACCGAGCCGAACGGATCGACCTGGCCCCAGCGCTGGAGCGAGGCGACGCAGTCGCGCGCCAGCACCGGCGTATTGTCGTGGAACTTGAGCCCCGGGCGCAGGGTGATGTCCCACTGCTTGGCGTCGGCCGAAACCGTGTGCCCGGCTGCCATCTGCGGGTGCGGCTGGTAGTTGTCGTCGACGCCGTACAGGGTGTCGAACACCAGGAAGCCGTGGTTGCGCGTCACGTCCGCCGTGGTCCAGACCGGATCGAGCGAGGCGAGATCCGATTGCGGAACGAATTTCAGGACCCGCTCTGGCGCGGCCCGGACGATGCGGGGCGCGGCTAGGACCGCGGTGCCGGCAAGCGCTGTCTGCAGAACGTCGCGACGCTTCAAGGCAGGTCTCCTGATCAGGTTTCGACGACAGTACTGTCCGTGCTACGCCGCCGCAAGCCTGCGATCGGCTGCCGCACGCCCGGCGCGCGGGCTATAACGCCGCCAGCACCACCACGACGATCCCGAGCACCAGGTTCAGCAGGATCAGCCGCCGGATCTTCTCCGCCGCCTCCAGCGCGCGCGCCGTGCTGACCGCGGCGCGGAACCGGCGGTAGGGGCCGAACACGATCGCCAGGAACACCACGGCCATCACGAGCCCGATCGCCTGCATCGCGTTCACGTTCCACGGCAGGTGCTGGAAGCCGCCATAGACGGCGAACGCCAGCCCGTAGCCCGTGATCAGGGCCAGCGGCATCGCGTGCCAGATGATCAGGAAGAAACGGCGGAAGATGCGGTGGTGCAACGCCACCCGCTGCGGCGGCTCCAGCACCCCGAGCGCGGGGCGCACAACAGTGAGCGCGAACAGCATCCCGCCCACCCAGGCGATGGCGCAGAGCAGGTGCAGGGCCAGCACCCAGCCCCAGGGATTGGCGAGCATGTTCGTGACGGCACTCATCGGATCAGCTCCTCGATTTCTTCCAGCAGGGCGCGCAGCTCGGCGGCAGCGGTGCCGCGCGGGGCCGCCTCGGTGACGCCGAGACCCTCGGCGAAGGCAGCCGCGAAGCCGACCCGGTTGCCGAGTACGGCGGCAAGCCGCGGCAGGGCGCCGGCGGCGATCGCGGCCTCCACCGTCTCGCGCAGCCGGCCCGACGCGGGGGCACGGTTCAGCACGATGCGCACCGGGCGGCGCTCGGCGGCTGCGAGCGCGAGCGTGCCCGCGGCGGCCCAGAGATCGGGCAGGCTCGGCTGCACCGGCACCAGGACGAGGTCGGCGGCGCGGACGGCGAGTCTGGCGTCGGTGTCGATCTGCGGCGGGCTGTCGATCAGCACCGCATCGTGGCTGCGCCGGAGGCGATCGATCTCGGCGGCGAGCCGCCATCCGGTGGTGTCGGCGAAGGCGATCGGCGGCGGGGCGTGCGGGCGGGCGGTGCGCAACCCGTGCCAGCGCGCGAGGCTGCGCTGCGGGTCGATGTCGAGCAGCGCCACTCGGCGCCCGGCCGCCAGTGCCGCGGCGAGGTTCGCCGCCAGCGTGGTCTTGCCGGTGCCCCCCTTCTGCTGCGCGACCGTGATGACCATCGCCATGCGACTCGGGCCCCCTTAGCCTGGCGGCAAAGGAACAGAATCGTGGCGCCAGCGCCAGCGCGGCGTGGTCCTCGCCCTAGGGCGGGACGCCGCGACCTACCCGGTCGGCTGGGCCATGTCCATTCGCGCGGTGCGCAGCCGCTCCTGCTCCGGCGGCTCTCCGGCGGAGTGTGACGTCCCCGCCGGTGCCGACCCACTCGCGCGGGTGGGCCAGAAGCGTGGGCCGATGTCGGCGAGGCGCATCGGCCGGGCGAACAGCCAGCCTTGCACCAGCGCGCAGCCCTGCTGGCGCAGGATCGCCAGGTGCTGCTCGGTCTCCACCCCCTCGGCGGTGAGGGCCATGCCAAGGTGCAAGGCCAGCTCGATGATCGCCTCCACGATCGCACGCGCGGCGGGGTCGAACGGCTGGCGTTGCACGAAGCTCTTGTCGATCTTCACCCGGTCGACCGGCAGCTTGAGCAGGTAGCTCAGCGACGAATAGCCGGTGCCGAAATCGTCCAGCACCAGGCGCACGCCGATCTGCTTCAGCGCGTGCAGGGTGGCGAGCACCCGCTGTTCCTCGGCGATCAGCACGCCCTCGGTGATTTCGAGTTCCAGCCGGTCCGGCGCCAATCCGCTGGCGGCGAGGATCTCGGCCACCAGCGCCGGCAGCCCGGCATCGAGCAGTTGCGCCGGGGAGATGTTCACCGCCACCCGGCAGGCGGCCGGCCAGCCGGCGGCAGCGGCGCAGGCCTGGCGCAATACCGACGCGCCCAGCGCGTGGATCAGGCCGCATTCCTCCGCGAGCGGGATGAACACGACCGGCGGGATCACGCCGCGCGCCGGGTGGCGCCAGCGCGCCAGCGCCTCGAACCCGGCCGGGATCAGGGTTTCGGTATCGATCTGCGCCTCGAACGCGACCTCGATCTCGCCGGCCTCGATCGCGGCGCGGAGATCGGACTCGAGCGCCGTCCGCGCCTCGATCTCCGTCACCATCGAGGCGTCGAACCGGCGCACGGCGCCGCGTCCGTCCGCCTTGGCCCGATAGAGCGCGATGTCGGCGTTGCGCATGAGCGCGTCGGCATCGCCGCCGCTGGCGGGCTCCTCGGCGATGCCGACGCTCGCCCCCAGCCGGATCTCGTGGAAGCCGATCTGCATCGGCTCGGTAAGCGCGCGCACGATTGCGCGGGCGCGGGCCTCGCCGTGCGGATCCTCGGCACCGGCGCGCAGGACCAGCACGAACTCGTCCCCGCCCATGCGAGCGACCATCGTTCCGGAGCCGGCGTGGCGGCGCAATCGGGACGCGACCTCGACCAGCACGCGATCGCCGGTCGGATGGCCCAGGGTGTCGTTCACTTCCTTGAACCGGTCGAGATCGACCAGCAGCAGCAGCACCGGCCGGGCCGCGCCGGCGACGATCATGCTGGTCAAGGTCTGCTGCAGCAGCAGCCGGTTGGGCAGACCGGTGAGCCCATCATGGTTGGCGAGATGGCGGATCTGGCGGGTCGCCGCACGGTCGGCGGTCACGTCCGTATAGGTCTCGACCATGCCTCCGGCCTGGGTCGGGAAGCGCGCGATCTCGACGATCTCCCCAGAGTCGCGCTGCCATTCGCCGATCAGCGGCGTATGCGCGGCGCCGCCCGCCGCCACCCCCCCCGTGATCCCCTCCTGCGGTACCATGCCGACCGGCACGCCGAGGATCCGGCCCGGAAGCCGCGCGGACAGCTCGGCCGGCCCGGCGAGCGGGTCGGTGCGCCAGGCCGGCGCCAGCAGCCGTCGCCAGCCGGTTCGTCGCGCGCCCGGCTCCTGCGCCATCCCAAGGAGCTCCAGCGCGCGACGGTTCACCACCGGCACCCGCCCCGTGGGATCGATCATGACGATGCCCTGGTTCATCGCCTGCAAGGTCGCGACCAGCGCCCGGCGGGAGGAGATCGATCGGCGACGCTGGCGGATCCACAGCAGGCCGATTGCCAGCAGCATGAAGGTCACGATGCCGCCGGCCTCGGTCCACCGGACGCGCGCGACCCGGTAACCTTGGAACACGGCGCTGCGGTCGAAGCCCACCAGCACGATCAACGGATAGCCGGCGACGTGACGGAAGCTGACGTAGCGTCGCCGGCCGTCGAACGTGCTGTTGATCACGAAATGGCCGCTGCGGGCTGCCATGATGGCATGATAGGCGGGGGAGGCATCGATCCGCCGCCCGATCGCGCCCGCCAGCAGCGGGCCGCGTGCCAGCACGGTGCCGTCGCTGCGCAGCAGGCCCACGAACCCGGACTGCGATCCGAGGACAGAATAGAACGAGGACAGCCGCCGGCAATCGATCGAGACCACCGCCACCCCATCGAATCCGCCATGCGGGCCGATAAGCTTGCGGGTTAACTGGATCGTCTCCTTGCCGGTCACCCGGCCGCGCACCGGCACGCTGATGTAGAGGTTGTCCAGGGTGGAATTCTTCTGCGCCAGGAAGTGAGGACGGTCGGACAGATCGACCGGCTTCGGATGGCTGTTGTAGGTCGAGCCGAGCAGCCACCCGGTCGGACCGATCAACGCCACCTGCGGCACCAGCCGGTTGTGCGACGTCTGCGAGCGCGCCCACGCCGGCAGGCTGAACCGCGGTCCCAGCGCGGTGTAGAAGGCGCGCACGCTGAGCAGGGTCTGGTCCGCCTCGCCGATGATCCGCTTGGTGCTCTCGTCGTAGGCGCGGGCGAGGCTGGCGGTGGACTGATAGGCCTGTCGCCGCGCCGCCACCCGCTGCTGGCCGAGGGTCGTGAGGATCCCGGCCCAGAGCGCCGCGATCGTGACGAGGATGACCAGGAACTCCGGCAGGATCAGCAGGGTTTCCCGCGCGAGCACGGCCTCGCGCAGGCGGCCCGCTGCGGAGCGGGTGCCCCGCGTGCCCGCCCCTGTGCGCGTCTTCGGGTCCACGCCGGTGCCGGAGCCCGGCGGCTCGGGCGCGCGGCGCCAAAGGACCGTGCCCGCCGAGGCGGAACCCGCGCGGGTAGCCGGCACGTCCGTCATCCTGCCGCTGCCGTCCGGCCCTTGGAGACTATCGGTCATGATCCATCTTGCGATCTCGGCTCCGCGCGCGAGGGGTTCCCTTCTCGAGGCGGCTTCCAGGAAGGCGCCATCATTGCGGTCGCCGGCTTGCAAAGCGTTTGCATGGCTTGTGCGGGAAAGGGGTCGGCATGAATGAGGCCACCGGTTCGCGCGCGATGTTCCAGGGGGTGGCTTAACATGGCCTTAATCGGTTCGCGAAACACTTTGCGCCCGTAACCCGCCTGCAATGCGGGCCGGGACAGGGTGCGACCCGGGCGCTGCCGTCGCGGCGGGGCGCTCCATGGACGGATCGAGGATGTTGCGATGACGGACGGCTCCGATCTCCTGTGTGCCCCTTCTCACGCCCGGCGCTCGGTAGGCGGGGCCGGGCGCCGGGCGGCGGACGGGCCGGGGACGGCGCCGCCGCGACCTGCGCCGGACGGGGCACCTGCCGAGCGCGCAGCCGGCACGGGGCAGGCGGCGACGGCGCTCGGCCGACGCCTGGCCGCTGCGGAACGGGCCGCCCGCGCCGGCCAGTTCGACATTGCGCGCGCGCTGTGCGCCGACGCGCTCCAGGAGGGACAGCCGCTGCTGGCCGGGTCTGCCCGGTTGCTGTACCAGGCGGTGGCTGCCCTGCTGTACAGCCGGGCGTTCGGCCAGATCGCACGCCTGCTCGTTGCGGTGCAGGGGCGACGGGTGCGATTTCGCACCGGTGCGATCTCCGATGCGGGCTCCGCTGCGCAAGCGCCGGCAGGGCCCGAGCCAGGACCGGAGGAGGAGTACGTGCTCGACCCCACCCGATTCGCCGCCGCGGACGGCGAGCAGGTCGTCCGCCGCTGGGCCGCGGCCCTGGCCGCCGGACCGGGCCGGGCACACGACCGGCCGGGGCCGTCGGAGTGATGTCGACCGGCGCGGATTTCGCGTTTCGGCCAGCACGGGGCAGGACGGGCCGCTCTGGCCGCCGCCCTCGGCGTTTGCTGACAACGGCCGAACTCTCCGCCGGTTGGTGGCGTCCCTCGACCGCGCGGGCGGTCAGCGCGCCGCACCAGAGGCCGCCACCAGATCGGTTGTAAGCGCGGGAGCCGCGGGGCTGCCGCTCCGGCGCGCGCGCGCCTGGAACATCTGCCCCGGGCGCATCCCCGCCTCGGCCGGACGCCACGCTTCGCCCAGATGGGGGATGGTGCGCAGCAGCCGCAGCAGCCGCGCCGCCCGCCTGGCGGCCAGACCCTGTGCCTCCTCCACCGTCAGGGCGCGGAAGCGCAGCGCGGCGCCTGGGCGAAGCTGCGCGAGGCGCGGCAGGTCCGCCGTCACCACGGTCGCGATCTTCGGATACCCCCCGGTCGTCTGGCAGTCGCGCATCAGCACCAGGGGCGTCCCGTTGCCGGGCACCTGGATGCTGCCCGGCATGGTGCCGTCGGAGACGATATCGTGGCCGTCGCGATGGGCGAGCGGCGGTCCCTCCAGCCGGTAGGCCATGCGGTCGCTGTGCCGGCCGACCCGCCATTCGCCGGCGAGCAAGGTCTCCATGGCCGCATCGGTGAAGCGATCGGCCTGCGGGCCGGGCACGAGGCCGATCGGCTCGCTTGCGACCGGCGGCGGGGCGATGCGCCGCTCGCTGCCGCCGCCCGCCCGCTCGGCCGTCAGCGGCAGCGCGTCGCCGGGGCCGAGCGCGCGCCCGCCGAACCCGCCGATCCCCGAGCGCGCATGGGTGGACAGGCTGCCCAATTGCCGCGGCAGCGCGAACCCGCCCGCCACCGCGAGGTAGCCCCACACGGCGTCGGGCGCGGCGCCGATCGCGAGGTACTGGCCCCGGCGCAAGGTGGCGCTGGCGAAGGGCGGCAACGCCACCCCGTCGACCGCCACCGCGAACCGCCCGCCGGCGACGGCGATCCGGCAAAGCCCTGCGCACACCTCCCACACCCCGCCGGCATAGGCGAATTCCAGCCCCGCCTGCTGCGGCGGGTTGCCGACCAGGACGTTGGCGATGGCGAGCTGGTCGGGGTCCATGGCGCCGGAGCCGGACACGCCGAACCGCCGCCAGCCCTGGCGACCGCGGTCCTGCACGGTGACGAACGGGGTGGGGGCTACCGCTCTCAGGAAGCCGGGCACGGCAGCGGCTCGCGCGCCAGGACCGCCAGCTCCGCCGCCGGCAGCGCCGCCAGGGCCGCGTATTCGCAGGGCGGTACCGGGCGGAAGCGCACCGTATCGCCGGGGCGGAACAGGAACGGATTGGGCCGGTCGGGATCGAAGGCCAGCAGGGGCGTGCGCCCGAGCACGTACCACCCGGTCGGGATCGGGACCGAGACGATGGCGGCCTGCCGACCGCCGACCATCACCGAGCCGGCGGGCACTTCCGGGCGCGGCGTCGCGCGGCGCGGGATCGCCAGCGCCGGGTCGAGCCCGCCCAGGTAGGTGAACCCCGGCGCGAACCCAACCATGTAGACGTTATAGCAGGCCCGCGCATGCAGGGCCGCGAGGCGCTCCGCCCCGAGGCCGAGCGTTGCTCCCAGCTCGTCGGAATCGAGCCCGAACGGCGGCGCGTAGCATACCGGCACGATCCAGCCGGTGCCCGGCCGGACGGCGACCCAGCCCGGGTTCGCAAGCAGCGCGCGAAGCCGGGCCGCGAGCGGGTCGAAGCCGATCTCCGTCGGGTCGTAGAGGACCATCAGCGCGCGATAGCTGGGCACGGTCTCCAGCACGCCGGGCAACTCGGCCGCGGCCACCGCCTGTTCCAGCGCGAGCACCGCGCGGTTCAATTCGGGGTCGATGACATCGCCGAAATCGACCGTGAGCGCAGTGTCGCCGAGCGGCAGGATATGGGGAAGACGGGCGGCCGGCGCCGTCGGGTTGGGGCCTGGGGCAGGGACGTCGGGCGCCGCTGCGGATCGGCCGATCGCCGGTTGGCCGCATGCCAGCGGTCCGGGGGGCGGTGGACGCTCGAGGAGCGAACCGGAGACCGGTGGCATCACGGGTTGCACGGGCGCCTTCAGCGTGGGGCAGTCATGACACAACCACAGTTTGCAGGTCGTGTCGAGATGCAACTTGATCCGTTATGCGTAGATGAAGGGGGCAAGTAATTGACAAATGAAGATTCTCTGCGGTGATCCCCGCGCAGGGCGGGACTGCCGGCGCGCTGCTGCTGCGCCGGGAGTGCCGGCTGCCTGGAGCGACAAATTTGGTCCGTCACAGCATCATGCGGCTTCCCGCGTCGGGTTGCTCGCGCGCGCGGCACCGCGAAGGCCCTGCCGCTTCCGGCCGCCCGATGGGGCTCCGGTGGGCGCGTGTACCCTTGCAGGGAACGGCGTCCGGGCCGATTTTTATCCCAGGAGAACCGAATCCATGCCCGAAATCGAAGTCTATACCCAGCCCTGGTGTCCCTATTGTGCCCGTGCTCTGCGCCTGCTCGGCGACAAGGGCGTGTCGGTGCACGAGATCAGCGCGCCGAACGGCAGCCCGGAGCGAGCGGAGGCGACCCGGCGCTCCGGCGGTCGCACGACGGTGCCGCAGATTTTCATCCGCGGGCAGCACGTGGGCGGCTGCGACGACCTGGTGGCGCTCGATCGGGCGGGCGGGCTCGATCCGCTGCTGGCCGAGCGCCCGGCCGGGGCGTGAGCGTGCGTGAAAGCACGCCCGTCAGCCGCCGGGAAACGCGCGCAATGACCTCGGGCGTTCTTTCGTAAGTGCGCTTTCTTCCCGTGCTCCGGGCCAGTCCGGGATCGGGCTGCGGCCCTACAAGGACGCGACGGGGCTGACCGATGCGTGGGGGTCCTGCGGTTGCCCCCGGCAAGCGCCGGCCCCGACGCAGGATCACGACACGGCATCCTGGCGCGGCGTCCCGGGGTGCTACCTTCGAGGTACTAGCCTCTGGCACTACGGCTTCGGCAGTGCCAAGTTGGCAGCTTCGCCACACGCCGCTGTTGCGGCGCGGCAACAGGGGTGCACGGACCGCCATCATGATCCACTACCAGGTGCGGTGCAGTCGGGACCACGAGTTCGACGGCTGGTTCAAGGACAGTGCCGGGTTCGAACGCCAGGCCGCCCGCCGGCTTATCGAATGCCCGATGTGCGGCGATACGCAGGTCAGCCGCGCGCTGATGGCCCCGGCCCTGGGCCGGCGGACAGGCGCCCTCGCGGCGGACCCGGTCGAGCCCGCGCCAGACGCAGCGGGCGCCCCCGGGCGATCGGCCGGTCCCGCCTCGCCCGAGAGTCCTGATGGGCCGCAAGGGCCGAATTCTCCGCAGGGCGCGCTGGCGGGCCCGATCCCCGACCATGTGCGGGCCATGCTGCAGAAACTGCGCAGCGAGGTCGAGCGGCGCTGCGACTACGTCGGCCCGCGTTTCGCCGAGGAAGCCCGCCGCATCCACACCGGCGAAGCCCCCGCGCGGGGCATCTATGGTGAAACCACGCCGGACCAGGCCGAGGCACTGGCCGACGAGGGCATCGGCTTCTCCCGCATCCCCTGGGTGCCGCGCGCCGACGGCTGAAAATTCGCGAAACCGCGCGCGCGACGTGTGCATCGCGCGCACCTAATTCGCGCGCTCCGACTTCGCTCGTGCCTACTTCGCCTGCACGGGGCGACCGGGTCCTTTTCGCACCCCGGGCGATCGGGTCTTCCCGCGCCGAGGGCGGCCGGCGGCGCGCCGTCCCGCCGCCGCCGCGTTGCGTGCCACTGGCGCCGCCCCGGATCGGCGGCCTGCCGCCCCGCAGCCCGGGATCAGCGGCGCGCCGCCCCGCAGCCCGGGATCAGCGGCGCGCCGCCAGCAGGTAGTTCACGCCGGTTCCCGCCCCGGTGCGCCAGCCGCCCCCGAGCCCGGCCGGAGCAAGCCCGGTGACGTCGCTCACCCGCAGCCCCGCGCCGCGGACCAGCGCGCCGAGCTCGGCCGGGGTCACGAACCGCCGCCAGTCATGCGTGCCGATCGGCAGCCAGCGCAGCAGGTATTCGGCCCCGATCTTGGCCGCGGCGAAGGACGCCGCCGTCCGGTTGAGCGTGGAGAGCACCAGCAGCCCGCCCGGGGCGAGCAGTCCCGCCAGGGTCGCCACGAAGCCGCCGGGGTCCGCCGCATGCTCGATCACCTCGAGGGCGGTGACGATCGGAAAGCGCAGCCCCTCGGCCAGCAGATCCTCCGGCGCGGCCACCCGATAGGCGAGCTTCAGGGCGCCCCCGGCCGTCGCGGCGTCGCCGTCCGACGGTTGCCCCGGATGCAGATCGGGACGCCGATCGCGACCAGCCTGCGCCAGGTGGGCCACCGCGGCGGCGATCGGCCCCGGGGCGGCGTCGATCCCGAGCACATCGAACCCAAGCGCCGCCAGCGCCTCCGCGGCCAGCCCGGCGCCGCAGCCGACATCGAGCAGCCGCAGGCCCGCGGGGGCGGGAAACGCCGCGGCGATGCGGGCCGCGATCCAGCCGATCCGGGCCGGGTTCATCCGGTGCAGCGGCCGCATCGGCCCGTCCGGGTCCCACCAGCGCGCCGCCAGCGCGTCGAACCGCGCCACTTCCGCCTCTCGCACCGTCGTTGCCGGCATCGCGCCTCTCCTGGTCGGCAAGCAGCGTACCGGCCGCCGGCGGTCGGCGCCAGGGGACGAAGCCGGCCGCTTGCCGCTGGGGTCGCGGGCGGGAGAGGCGGACGGCGGCCAGTCGCGTGGAAAACGTGACGCCCGAGGCACCGGAGCCGCCGTTGCCGCCCCCGCGGAAGCCGTCTATGGGTCCGCCTCTCCCCGATCGGCACAAGGAAGCGGCAACTTTGCCACACCGCAGCGGATTCCGGCCGGCCTTCCCTGTCCCTGCGGCCCGGCGGGTCGGTGCCTTTTTCCTGGCCCTCGTCCTCGCAGGCTGCAGCGGCACCCCGGCCAGCGCACCCCCCGCGTCTGCCGCCGCGGGTGCTGGCGCCGGCGCCGGTTCCCCTGGGGTCAGCCTTCCCGCGGCGGGCTTCGAGGGTCTCGTGGTTGCCCCCGAGCCGCAGGCGGCGCTGGTCGGCCAGCAGGTGCTCGCCGACGGCGGCGATGCGGCGGACGCGGCGGTGGCGATGGGCCTCGCCCTGTCGGTCACTCTGCCGTCGCGGGTCGGGCTGGGTGGCGCCGGGGCCTGCCTCGCCTTCGTCCCCGGTCCGCATGCCCCCGATGGCGGCGTGCCGCAGGCGGTGCTGTTCACCCCGCAAGCCGCCCCGATTCCGCCCGCCGATACCGCCGCCGCGGATCGTCCGGCGGCGCTGCCGCTGTTGCCGCGCGGGCTCTATCTGCTGCACGCGCGCTACGGCCACCTGCCGTTCGAGGGCCTGGTCGCCCCGGCCGAGGAACTGGCGCGCTTCGGCACCCCCGCCTCCCGCGCTCTGGTGCGCGATCTGGACGTGGTCGCCGGGCCGCTGTTCGCCGATCCCGCGGCGCGCGCCGTGTTCGGTCCGGACGGGCGCCCGATCAAGGTCGGCGCCCTGCTGCGCGAGCCGGAACTCGCGGCAACCCTCGGGCGCATCCGGGTTGCCGGGGTCGGCGATTTCTACCAGGGCGCGCTCGCCCGGCTGGTCGTCTCCGGGTCGGCCGAGGCCGGCGGACCGATCGCGGCCGACGCGCTGCGCCGGGCGCTGCCCAGCCTGGCCGCGCCGCTGGTGGTGAATTTCGACCATGACCGGGTCGCGTTCCTGCCGCCGCCGGCCGATGGCGGTCTCGCCGCCGCAGCGGCCTTCCAGACCCTGGCGCACGATCCGCGGGCGTTGGCCCAGGCGGCGACCCGGGCGCTCGCGGCCGCCGCCGCCTGGCGCCAGGGGGGCGTCACGCCGCAGGCGGTGCTGGCCGGCAGTCCTGCCGCCGCGGGCCTGCCGCCGCTGCCGGCGTCGGCGACCTTCCTGGCGGTCGATCGCGCCGGTGGGGCGGTGGCCTGCGCCACCACCATGGACAACCTGTTCGGGACCGGGCGGATGGTGCCGGGGCTCGGGTTCCTGCTGGCGGCCTCGCCGGCGCGCACGCCGCCGCCGCTGCTGGCGGCAGCGCTGGCGTGGAACCCGAACCTGCACGCCTTCCGCGCCGCGGTGGGCGGGTCCGGCCAGGCGGGGGCGGGGCTCGCGGCAGCGGTGGCGATGGACGACACCCTGCGATCGGGCCAGCCGATGCCGGCGGTGGTGCCCGAGCCCGGGCGGGCGAACGTGATCGTCTGCTCACGCTACCTGCCGGGCGACGGGGGGGTGTGCAGCGGAGTTCCGGACCCGCGCGGGGACGGGTTGGCGGCCGGGGGATAAGGGGGCTGGTGCGCGCGTCACGGCGGGACCGGGACAGGTTCTGCTGCCCCAGGCTCGCTTGCCCGCCCCGTTCGGGCAGGGCTAGATTGCGCATCTCTGGCGAACATGCTGTCGGGGCCGGCCCGCTCTTCCATCCCCTGACCGGCAAGACCTGCTGGCACGCGGGGATCGACGCGGCCTGACGGACAAGACGGCGCGCGCGATTTCCTCCGCCAACAGCTTGCTGCCCCCCCGCATGGGCGCCACGCCTGCGTGCGGTACCGGCAACGTAGGCGGACGCCGCCAGACCGGAGGACCCGCTCGATGGCACACCCGCCAGCCCTGTCCATCCCCAACGACCGGTCCACCCCGGCCGACTGGCCCGATCTTCCCCTGGCGGGCTGGGCCGACACCTGTGCGGCCTTGCATCTATGGACGCAGGTGGTCGGAAAGATCCGGCTTGCCCACGCGCCGATGGTCAATCACTGGTGGCAGGTTCCGTTGTACGTGACCTGTCGCGGGCTGACGACGTCGCCGATACCGCATGGCGGGCGGAGTTTTCAGATCGATTTCGATTTCATCGACCACATCCTGACGATCGAAACCAGCGCGGGCGAAATCGAGACGATCGCGCTCGGCCCGCGCAGCGTGGCGGATTTCTACACCGAGGTCATGGGCCGGCTGGCCGCACTGGGGCTGGAAACGCGGATCTGGACCATGCCGGTGGAGATACCGGATGCGATTCCCTTCGAGCAGGACCGGGCACACGCCGCCTACGACCGGGACGCCGTCACCCGCTTCTGGCGGGCTCTGGTGCAGGTGGAGCGGGTGTTCACCCGGTTCCGCGGCGAGTTCCTCGGCAAGGTGAGCCCGGTGCATTTCTTCTGGGGCAGCTTC
The DNA here is from genome assembly GCA_019352115.1 of Pseudomonadota bacterium. Taxonomy (GTDB): domain Bacteria; phylum Pseudomonadota; class Alphaproteobacteria; order Acetobacterales; family Acetobacteraceae; genus JAJZVS01. The sequence continues at coordinate 4,510 of JABBNW010000051.1, read as the reverse complement.
GACCTGGCGGTCACCCGCTTCTCCGGGCGCCCGGCGCCGCGGCTGGCGGGCGCCTCGCCGAACCTGGGCGCCTGGGTCATGCAGGAAGCGTATTCGCATGAGGTCAGCAGCGTCGGGTTCTGGCCGGGCAACGGAGGCTTCGGGAAGCCGGCGTTCTACAGCTATGCCTATCCCGAGCCGCCGGGCTTCGCCGCGGCGCCGATCCTGCCGCAGGCGACATATTACGATCCGGATCTCGGTCAGCATATCCTGCCCTATGACGCGGTGCGGCAGGCGCGCTCGCCGGACGAGGAACTGATGCGCTACCTGCGCGGCACGTATGAAGCCGCGGCCGACCTCGGCCAGTGGGATCGTGCGGCGCTGGAACGTGTCGGGGCGGGGCGGACATCGTTGCGGGACGGCGGGCCGGCGTCGTGAGCGCGACTTTCCGCAGGTCGGACCAGAGCGCAGCCACCCTCCACGGCTGGTATTTGCCAGTGTGACGAGGGTGAAGGGGTGGTCTGTTCGTAGGCGGGGCCAGGAAAAATCGGCGCGGCGCCATCGTGTGCCTGCCAGGCGGGTGATCGCCGTGCCGGCGGTCGCGCCTGGCATCGCGGCGATTGCTCGGAGGTTGCGGCTCCCCTTGCGGCCCCCACCTCTGGCCGTGCCGCACCAGCGTCATCCGGCACGGCCGGAAGATGCGTCGATCCGGCTGTCATCGAGGACCTCCGACACCATCGCTGCACCGCTTCGGGGTCCCGTGGTCATGGCCCCTCGCGCCCAGGGACGCGAAAGCACCTTGCGGTCGGCCACCCGTAAGCGGGCGGCCGACGGGGACCGCCGCTCGGTCAGTCGGCGCGGAACGGATTGGCGATGCGCAGTCGGTCCTGCAGCACGAGCCCGTGGTGCATGTCCTCCGACCACAGCGTGTCGCATGCTGCGTGCAGCGCGGCGGCGGCGATCATCGCGTCATAAATCGAAAGCCCGTTTTGTTCGGCCAGCGCCAGGCCGGTGGCGTGGGTCTCGATCGTATTGGGGTGGACCGTCAGCAGGGCGCGGATCGGGGCGAGAAACGCGTGGGTTTCGGGCCACGAAAAGCGGAGCTTGCGGCGAGCGACATTGGCGAGCCCGTTCAGGACCTGCACGCTGATGACACCGCCGGCGGCGACGATCGCCTCCGCCCGGTCCGCCTTCGCCGGATCGGCGGAGGCGAGATACACCAGGACGTTCGTGTCGATGAAGCTACCCGGCATCGACGCTATCGGGCATTCACCGCGTCCCGGTCGAAGATGAAATCGGCGGGGAGGCGGCCGCGGAAGGCGCGCAGGCGGGCAAGCAGCTCCTCCTGTCCGGGTTTGCGGGCGAGGGCGAAGCTGCGCGCACCGGCAACGTGGATCTCGACGTCGTCGCCTTCCTGGAGCGCGAGGGCCTGGACGAGCGCGGCGGGGAGGCGGATGGCGAGGCTGTTGCCCCATCTGGCGACGTGCATGGGGGATCCTTGGATATATGTTTGTGCAAACGTATATCCTCGCGCCACCGCGCTCAAGGCCCTGGGCCGTGCCGATCGTTTTTGACGCCCAGGGTCCGATCTTGCCGCAATTTCGCAGCCTTGTGGGCGCACGCCAATCTTTTCAGGTACTTTGACGAATCGTCGGGGCTTCCTGTCCAATTCTGTTCCAATATCCGTCCGCACCGCGGGGCCGCGGCCGATGACGAGGCGATCCGTCACTTCGGAAGGGTTCCAAGGGCAATCCCTTGGCGGGGTCCAGGGGCAGCGCCCCTGGCCTTGCCTGCGTCGGTGCAAACATTCCGCAGGTCAGTATTCAGGTTCAGAGAATCCGCATCACAAGCACGATAATCACCACCAGCACGATCAGACCGACCAGTCCGCCACCGATATACATCGCTTGCATCCTTTTCAGAGCGTGGAAAGCAGCCGAATTCGTGGAAGACCGCCCGTCGTCGTCGCACGGGTCTGCGAGCGGCCCGGCGGCTCGCCGGCATTCTTCTACGAACCCCGGGGAGAACCCTCGGCGCCGGGCGTTTTCATTGCAAATGCCTTTGGCGTGATCCACGCGGGGTCCGCCTGGGGTGCCCTCCGCCTCGGGTACTAAGTACTTTCCGACCCTGGCGCCGACGCCATCACGGGCGGTACTTTCGGTCCGCGTTCAACCTCCGGAACGCGATGGGCTCGCCCCCCTGGTGCGCCCATCCCTGCATGCCCCGCGCCCCCCCAAGCGCCGGGGCATGCAGGCTTGGAACTCCACCTCTCCCCGCACACCGATGACGCGCCCGCGATCCTGCGGCCCGGTCCGACACGTGTGCCGAAGATGGGGCATTCCGGGCGATCGGCGGCGGGACGAAAGCGGCGGCCGGCGCCTGACGTTGCAGATTCGCGTCGTTTCGTTCGCTCCATCCGCCGCCGCACCCGGCGCGCGCCGACGGGATCAGAACCAAGAACGATTTCCTTCCGGACCCCGCCGCGCTTGCGTCCCCCGCGTCAGCGCCGGTGATGCGGGGGACGCACGGGTCCGGGCATCGCACGCTCCGCCGCATCCGCCAGTTGCTCCTCGTGCCGGCGCAGGAATACCGCGCCCACGATCGCGAGTCCCACCGCCAGCACGCCGAGCGTCACGCCGACCGGCCCCAGCAGGTGCTTGATCCGGCTCCCGAACATATACGCTCCGCCCCCGTACACTGCCGACCACACGATCCCCCCCGCCGCGTTGAACAGCAGGAACCGCGGCCAGGTCATCCGGTTCGTCCCCGCAAGGAACGCCGCAAGCGCGCGCAGCACGGCGACGAAGCGGCCGAAGAACACCACCTTGCCGCCATGCCGGCGGAACAAGTACTGGCCCAGCCGGATGCGCCGCTCGGTGATCCGCACGTAGCGCCCGAAGCGCAACAGCAGCCACAGCCCGAATTCGCGCCCCAGCCAGAAGCCGATGTTGTCGCCGAGGATGGCACCGCACGACGCCGCGGCGATCACGATCCAGATGTTCAGCTTGTGCGTCGCTCCCGCGTACAGCGCCGCGGCGATCAGGGTCGTCTCACCGGGGAACGGGATGCCGATGCTCTCGATTGCAACGGCCAGCGCAACCGCGCCGTAGCCGGCATGGTGCAGCAGGAGGGCATGATCCGGGCTCAGCCGCGTTCTCCTGCACAAATCCCTGCCGCGTGTACCTGCGCCCGCCTCGCGCGTCTACCGCACGTCGGCGCGACCGCTTTGGCGGAAAGTCGCGGGCTGCGGCCCAGCCTGCCGCCCCTGGCCTTGCGGGCGCGCCCCGGCGTCTATCGCACCCCGCGCACGCTTGCGCGATCCCGCCATCCGTCCCATTTGCGGGCCACGGCCCCATCTGCGGGCCACGGATCGAGCAGAAGGCGACGCGGATGCCCACCCCCCAAGCGATCGAGGCGGCGGATCGCGCCGCGCGCTACTGGCGTTACGAACCCACCTCCGCGCAGGCCGCCCGCCAACCGGCCGTGCCGCCGCCGAACGAGCAGGTGGTGATGCTTTCGCGCATGCTGCTGGACACGTTCAACCCCTACCGCCCGGCCGTGATCGATTGGCCGGAGCTGGACGAGGCGGCCCGCACCCGCCTCATCAACCTCCCGATCTGGGACATCGCGGTGCAGACCGAGGGCCGTGCCCGCCTGCGCATCCTGAGCTATGCGCGCCAGGTGAACCTGCCCGTCCTGCGCGAGGCATTCGAGCTGATGGCGTTCGAGGAAGGCCGCCACAAGGAGGTCCTGTCCCGCCTGGTCGAAGCCTACGGCATCCAGCTGAAACCCGAGCCCGACTACATCGAGCCGAAGAACCCCGAATGGGGCTTCATGGTCACCGGCTATTCGGAGTGCATCGACAGTTTCTTCGCCTTCGGCCTGTTCGAACTCGCCCGCCGGTCGGGCTTCTTCCCCCCCGAACTGGTGGAGACGTTCGAGCCGGTGATCCAGGAGGAAGGCCGCCACATCCTGTTCTTCGTGAACTGGATCGCCTGGCACAAGCGCACGATGCCGCTGTGGCGGCGGCCCTGGTTCGCGCTCAAGACGGCGGCGGTATGGGCGTATCTGATCCGCGAGCGCATCGGCCTCGCGCGCGACGTCAGCGCGGGAGAGAAGGAGAATGCCAATTTCACGGTGGACGGCGCGAGCGCCGTGGGCGGGGACGTCGATCCGGCCGAGCTGATGGCGATCTGCCTCACCGAGGACGCCCGCCGCCTGGCTGGCTACGATCCCCGATTGCGCAAGCCGCGCACGGTGCCGACCCTGGTGCGGCTGGTCCTGCCCGTGCTGCGGTGGCAGGCGCGGCGGGGGCGGAAGGGCGGGTAGGTCGGGCAAGCGCCCGCGGGCGGGTAGATCGGGCGGGTAGATCGGGTAAGCGCGCGCAGGCCCCAGGGACCGAACGCCCCCCTGAGTCGCCTTCCTGCCGTGCCCGGGAGTACACTCGCACCCCGACCCCGCCCTCCACCCAATGGAGCCGCCCCCCCATGCTCGACATCGCCTTTGCCCCTGCCGCCCTGCCGCGGGCCGG
>JABBNW010000050.1 GCA_019352115.1 Pseudomonadota bacterium | reverse complement strand
TACCTTTCATCGTGAAGGACTTGCACCCTCTCCTCTTGCCGGTCTCCCGGCGCACCTCTATGATCTCGACCACTCCGTCCATCAACACACCTCAAGCGCCAACTTAAACATCTACTTAAGGTGGCGACCGGCGTCGCATCCAGGCGGCCTCCGGCGGAGGGTTACTTTCATCGTGAAGGACTTGCACCCTCTCTTCTTGCCGGTCTCCCGGCACACCTCCGCCTCCTGCCGGTCTCCCGGAGCACCTGTTGAACTAACATGCACTCCCTATGGAGGGGCGCGGTTGTGCAAAGACCCCCGGACATGGCAAACAGGTCAGGAGCGAGATATGTAAGGAGCTAGCCGGCACAGGCCGGTCGGGATCTCCTTTACGGTGGAGGCCACATTATGATCGCCCCTCCTGCGACCCGACCTTCATCGGCAGAATGAGCATGAGCAGCACCGGAACGCCCGCGGGCAAGGAAACCGCCGAGCAAGCACTCGCGCGTGCCCAGGCGGCAACCCAGGCCAAGCGCTTCGGTGAAGCGCACGGAATATGTAAAGATGTCCTTTCCAGCAGCCCTGATCACCCGAGCGCGCTTGCACTCCAGGGCGTCATCGCCGCCCACACCGGGAATCCAGAACGCGCGATAGAGCTACTCGACCGTGCGCTGCATTGCCATCCTGGCGTCGCATCCTGGCATGCCAATCTTTGCTCGCTCTATCGCATACTTAACCGGGTCCAAGACGCCGTCGATTCGGGCAAGGAGGCCGTGCGCCTGGCGCCCGATAATGCTGACAATCTGGTTAACCTTTCACTGGCCTTTACCGATCTAGATGAGCATAAGAACGCCATTGCATGCCTCCTCCGCGCGATCGGGCTTAACCCCTCGCATGCAGACGCCCGATTGGCTCTCGCCCAGAACCTGCTGGCTCACGGGGAGTTCGAACCCGGGTGGCTAGAATACGAATGGCGCAATGAAACCGAGGCTGGACGCGGTCAGTTGCCGCGCATTACGTCGGCACCGTGGAACGGGATGCGTATCCCTGAAGGCCGCGTTCTGCTTGTTGGCGATCAAGGCTACGGGGACACGTTGCAATTCGCTCGCTATATTCCATTGGTCGCGGAGAGATGCAAGGAGGTGATCCTAGGATGCAGCGCGGAGATGGCATCCCTACTGTCCAGGATCCCCGGAGTCACATTTTGCTGCCATCGCTGGAACGAAATTCCGAGTCATGCCGCATATACCCGTCTATCCAGCCTTCCGGGCTTGTTCCATACGACGTTGGAGACTATTCCAAATTGCGCGCCCTATCTCACGTCCGATACAGCGCGCCGGACGAAATGGGCGGGCCGTCTTGCAGAAGTCGCGCCGAGACCAACCCAGAGGATCGGCATTGCATGGAGTGGCCGACCGACCCATCCCAACGATCGACGTCGGTCGCTTCGCTTAGCTCAATTAGCGCCCCTGGCGGCCACTAAACCCGGAGCATTCATCTCCCTTCAGAAGCCGTTTCCGCAAGCCGACGCCGTCAATCCGGGCGACTTTCCGGATCTAATCGATTTTACGTCTGAATTGACTGACTTTGAAGAAACGGCCGCCCTTATTGCTAATCTCGATCTGGTGGTGACCGTTGATACCTCCGTTGGGCATCTCACCGGCGCCCTCGGTAAGCCTGTATGGATCATGCTGGCGAAAGCAAACGATTGGCGCTGGCTTCTTGAGCGGTCCGACAGCCCGTGGTACCCGACTGCCCGGCTGTTTCGTCAGCCCCGGCCAGGTGCTTGGCCTCAGGTTATTTCTGCGGTAGCCCAGGCACTGTCCGTACCACTGGAGACCGCTCCTGGGTCAGGGTTTCGGTGACGCGTTCGCGCTCACAGCCTGGGCTTCGTATTGCAACCGTAGCAGTCGACACGCCCACCCATAGCCGAACGTCGGCCACGTAGACAACCCCGCCATGAATACTAGCCGCCGCGCGAGGAATTCCACGCACACCGCGGTTGTCCCTTCAGGGCGAGCCACAGCTCCCATTACCGCGCCCAGCGTTATACCACCTACGATTCCGTCGGCGGCTACACCAACAGCCTGCTGAAGCCAAATGCAGGCACGGTGTACCCCATTGTTCACGGCGGCGTCAAACACCACCAATGCAAGCTGCGTTGGCAAGAGGTCCCCCGATATTTTCGCCCAGTAATCCTGACGATATAGCGCTTTGGCTTCATCGACGGTGAGGGAGAAGATGTCCAATTCAGGGAAGGCCGCGGCACTGATACCGAACTTCGTTCCGTTGCATGCGCCGTTGCCCGGGCTCCCGCCTGTCCAGTTCCCCGGATCGGCGGGATCCTTGGTAAAAAGGCCTTCGGACCCAAGAACAATTTCGAAGCATTCGTCAAAGCAATCCACACTGCGGTCTCCGATTGGGCAATGTCGGGACGAAGCCTTGGAAGGCCTCGTCCGATCCCGCCATCATGTCAATTCGCTTCGGCCACCATTGAGCGGTCTCCGAAAGATCCGATCAGCCTCGCCTGCTGATTAGAGTAGTCCAGCCATACGCAATCAAGGCCAAGAGCGCTGCGGTAAGGAGACTCTTCCAGAAGGCCCAGTCTTCACGGCTGACAAATTTCTCAGTTACGTCGCGCAAGCTATCTCGGAATGTTTGTGCTTGCGCATCAAGACCCGCGGCAAACCGATCGGCCAACGCTCGTAGACTTGCCTCCAGTTCGGCATCTCGGTTGGACAGCCGCTCGACCGCGGTCAGGACTTGACGCATCTGTTCCTCCAACCTCGCCAGCCGTTCTACCAATTCGTCCGCGACCGCGACGAGTGGACCAACATTGGTTACGTGACTCGGTGGTCGCATGTGGCCCTCTCGGTCTTCGGTGTTACTAACAGAGACGCCGGCTATTGAGGTTGATCACTGAGCGCGATTGGGGCACTGGTGGCGGCCAGGGGGTAGTTCACGCTCCACGAACTGCCTAGGTCACTGGCAATGTCCCATCCCGCCGGCGTGCTCAATGATGCAAAATTGTCCGTTACCGAGTTACCTCGCCCGATAGCCGAGGACCCAAAGGGATAGTAAAGCCAGCAGTTGCTGCTGGCATTCATCAGCGGGCGGCTCAGGATAACCTGAAGATGAGTCGCGTCTACGCGAGTGCAAGAGGTCGCTGAAACGATTGTACCGGGTGTTACGATTGAACCACCGTCCATTACGGCGAAACCGGCGCCGTTGGCCGCCTGTAGGGGCACCTCAACGTCCGTGCCAGCGTCATGTCGCACCGTAAGAATGAGCGTCGTCGCGCTCTCCCGAAACACATGCACGATCTCAGGGCCACCGACCACTGGGAGTCCAGGGGGAATGGCAGTCATCGTGTCCCCACGCCCGGTCAGGAGAACCGCCCGAGCGACCGGGGCCACAGCCAGTCGCGCAAAGCGTTGGTTGTCCGTGCTATCCCGATGTGCGGCGTCGCCGCCAACGGCGAGGCCGGTTAGGGGATTCCAGACGGCCCCCCGCGGATTACTATCCGTTGTTTGCGGGTTCGCGATCACCACGTTATTGGTCGGATCGGCCGCCAGTGCTGCAACGACCTCTCGGTGCATTTGAATGCCGTCATCCTCGCCGTACGGAATCGCGTTCCACCAGATTAATGGCAGGTCGTTTGCAGTGCGTCCGAGCATCCCACGTTCGAGCGCCGCTAATCTCTGGGCCGCGGCAAAGAATGTGGCCTTCTCGCTATAAGCGCGAAGACTATCGGTTTCGTTCCATGGCCACACGACCGCTACGATGTCGGTCTGGTCTTCCGGAATCAGGGCGGCGACCGCGGTCTGCACAGCAACGCCGTCCGCCCCAAGCGCCCAGGCCGAGGGCGAAGAGCCGTCATTCGGATCGTTTAGAAAGCTTCCTGGATAAGTACCATTGACTGCCGGATAGATTCCATGTCCACTTTGCATCGTATAGCTCGACGGATTTCCAGTGCTCGCAAGGACATTGTACGCCAGAGCACCAATGTACCACGCAATGCCTTCGGCCAACAGCTGCGCTCCGCCATCGTTCAGTGCATAATTAATCGCGTTTGACTGTCCATCGATCAGAAGCATTACACCGCGTCGCCTCCCACGGGTCCACCGCTCGGCCGCCGCCAAAAGCGTGGTGATTTCCGCATCCGCCAGCGCACGTTCCCAGCATGCAGCCTCGTGAAACCAGCATTGAGCCCCACCAAGCAGCCCCTCGTCATGAAGCAGAACCTCGGGGCCTATTGCCGAACTTGGCAGAGTATTTGCCGCGCCCGTACATGCCTGCAGCCCGTCTAGCCAGACGTCGATGCCCTCCCCTGGTGTAAACCGGAGCACTACCGAATGGGTATGGCGCCGATCCAGGGCAGTCGTCAGCACGGGCCCCGGCATCTCGGGGAACAGCACCAGGCGTCCGGTTCCTACAAGACTGTCCGCCTGCAGCACCGGTGTCCCGCCAACCGAGATCAGTGTGATTGGATAGCCGTCCCGTCCGGAATTCTGTCTTCGGTTCGGCCGGGACCAAACCAGATAGCGGGTCCACGCCGTGGTCGACCCGAGACCGCCGGTAGCACGGCGAAAGCCAATATCTGGATCAAGGGCCGGCGCCAATGTATTGGCGCCACCGGCCACCCGTCCGATCCCACCCAGGAACGCGTTGAGGCGCGGGGTTGCGACGGGCGGGCCGGATGGAGCAGCAAATGAATACGGGACCAACGCAGAACCGGAACCCGATTTATCCGCGAGACCGCCTACCGGTTCATTCCAGGCGGCTAATGGAGAACCATTGGGGTCCATAACTGCACTGAACGTGCCACCGTCCCACCACCCCGACAACCCGGCCAAAGCGGTCGGCAGTGGCCCAGCAAACTCAATGGGGGAAGCGGCAGCGGTGCCTCTCAAGGGACGCCACAATGCTACGTTTCTACCGCCGATTCGCATTGCGGCCGAGGGGGCAATCAGCGCGACGCTCATATCAGGTCACTACGAAGGGAGTCGGATATACCGTCGGGCTGCTGCCGTCGGAACCCTCGCACCAGGCGTACCAACTGCCCGCTACGGTTGGGATCGGCACAAAAGCCCCCCAAAGATCTGTGTTCACGAGACTTCCTGCCGTCCAACCGGGCGGGGCCACCGTCGAAGACGTAGAGAATCCGAATTGTACCGAGGCGGAGGCAGGCGTCACGTGCGCATTTACGCCAACCGTGCCGCTGGCGTGCACATAGCTGCCTGTAGGCGCAACGTTCCAGGTAACGGCACTGACGGCGCCCGCGGCTGCCAGCGTGGATACCGTGACGATTGTCGAAGCAGGACCGCTGCCACCGGCATTCACGCCATATACCTGATAATCGTAGCTGCTGCTGGCAGCGAGGCCAGTCACCGTAAACGTAGTGCCCGTAACCGCGCCGTTCGCCGTTATCCAATTAGTGGTACCAGTACTACGTAACTGCACCGTGTAGCTGGCAGGCACGCCTCCACCGGTCGAGGCGCTCCAGGACAACGTAATCGCGCTGGATGTAGCGCCGTTGGCCGCCAGTCCGGTAACCTGGCCGGGAACAGCAACCGCACTACTCGAAATGCCGGCATAAACAACACTGCCACCGGTATAGTTTGCGCCACGGATCACAGCGTACTGCCGCGGCAATAATATTGCACTGCCGGTAGATGTGGTAATCCCCGATGCCAATGTGACGCCACCGTCGCTCAGATTAATGATGTCGCAGGAGAACCCGTTGCCCATATTAATGAACGCGGGACTGAGGGTGACTGCTTGGCTGCAGATGAGCATCGCGCCGTTATGGACTGTACCATCCAAAGTGGTGTCCGTGGTGATTTCAACGACGGGACGTTTGTAGCTCGGAAGCTTCGTCGCGATCCAGCTCCAAATGGCGGCAAAAGTTTGCCGCAGCATTGTACTCGTCCCCTGTGCTACCCAGAAGGTATCGGTATCCGTTACGGGAGTCGCTGGCTGCGCCAGGTCAATTGTAAGACCGTCAAGAAACGCAGCGTACGAGATATTCCGATCAGCGCCGCCCTGGCTAATCCCCACGAGGTCGCTTGCCGAAATCGTACCTGTGGCGGTGAGGCCCGTGATCCCGATGGCGTTAAGGGTGTCACCGTTCAGCTCCAAGCCGAAGCCGACACTGATGGCCTCGGGTCCCCCTGCGCCAAGGCTAACGCGGCCAAGTAGTGAACCGGAAGGGGTAAGAATCGCCGGTTGGACATTCGCGAGTAGACTACCAACGGTAGTCGCAGCTGTAGTGCCTGATTGGCTTACGGGGACCAAATCGGCCGCTTGAACCGGTGTTGCTGGTGGCAACTGGGAGATTGTGGGCATTGTATCCGCCTGCTGTAGAACGCCTTGGGAGATATTAAGCCAGGACCTGGGTTCCACTCAGGCTGGAAAGCCATTTATAGCCGCTGACCCAAGCCATCACGCCTGTGCCAGCTCCGGCTAACTCACCAGGTTTGCGCCCGTTGCTTGCATAAGCGAGCGCCCCGTTTGGGGCGCTTGGAAGACCTGCAACGGTATAACTTGGTAGTGCCAAATATCCACCACCGACTGTTACACCTCCACTGGCAGTCAACATGCCATTGAATTGCCCATTGCCATAGGCAAGCGCATTGCCTGTCAATGCCAAGTTTGTTCCTGTGAATCCTCCGGAGGACGAAACGGAACCGTTCGCCTGCAGCCCCCCATTAAATGTAGCGGCCCCGTTGACTGTAGCGCTCGTCGCAACTAAACCTCCCGACGCATTCAGCTGGCCATCAACAAGAAGAGGAGCAGTCAGATGCGCGGCACTTGCCGCCGCGTCGTAATATAAATTGACCTTGCCCGCATAGTCGAATGCAATCTGCTGACCGGTGGCCATCCAGATAGTCCGCGCGGCACCGAGGACTTGACTTCCGGAGGCCCCGTCCATTACGGAGACAGGCGTTGTAAAAGTCAATACGCCGGAGGTTTTTCCCGGCCCATCCAGAGCGCAGCCTACCTGCGTGTATGTATTATTACCAACCTTGATTTGGGCAGTGTTCGTGGCCGAAACCGGCGCACCATACACACCAGCCGACGTAAATGGCAGGACAGTGTCTACTGCAAGGGTGGGACTTGGAGCGGACAAGCCAGTCGCAACCTTCGCCTTCCCTGGGAAGGCATTCCGCGTGTCTAATACAGCTATTGAGTAATTGCCTCCGGCAGATATCTGATATTTATAGAATCCGCTGGGCGATGTCGTAAAGTATATCCCGTATCCCCACTCGTTTGGATAACCGCCTGAGGTTATTGCTTCGGCTTCCCCCAAAACGAATTGAAACCCCTTGCGGCTATTGTCTGAATCTAGGTTGTTAGCAAGAGTGTCCAGCTCGATTCCCGTCGTAGCGCCAGATATGGAACTTGGGAGGTTTGTGCCGTCCACAGTCGGAAGCCATAAGCTCCAGACCTGGGCCCCAGTTCGGCCTGTTGGATATCCCCCAGTTGGCGCTTTTTTGGTCGCGGCACCCGTAACGGCTACATGTTGGGATGCAGTCGGAGAGGCGCCCGAGCCAGTCACCGCATTCACGTTCAGATTCGACATGAACGCGTATACATTGCTTGTTGTACCGTCTACAAAGTTGCCTGTACTGTCGACGGCATCGTTGACGGTGCTTGTAAGAGCAATGTTAGAATATGCGTTCGGGGCCCCACCGTAATGGCTGACCGTGATATTACTGCTAATCGCTGCGGCGTCGTTGGGGCCTGTACTCGGGCGACTGAGACTGATCTCGGACGGAAGTGTCGTGGTCTGCGCCCCGACCTGAGTGACATTCAGCGAACCTGTGGACATAGCGCCTTGGACAATAGCAGATCCAGTCGCGGTCACTGTTGGCACGACCAGGGCGCCAGCCAAGGTCCCTCCGGTCAGCGGCACGCTCAATGCTGTCTGCGAGTCCACATATCGCTTGGAGGCCGGCTGCAAGGGAGCGATTGGGTCCGCGGCGAGGATAATTGCCCCCGTCAGTGTTCCTCCCGAGAGCGGAAGGAGCCCCGCAGTAGCGACATCGACGTACTGCTTCGGAGCGGCCCCCAGGGCGGTCGTCGGCGAACCAGAGAGAACCAGTGCACCCGTCATGGTTCCACCGGAGAGAGGGATCGAGGTTGCCACCTCGCTATCAACGTATGATCTGGGAGCAGCCTGGAGCGCCATTGTCGGCAGACCGACGAGCATCAACGCCCCCGTCATGGTACCACCCGAAAGCGGCAGTCCGGCGCCGGCATGAGCATCCACGTATTGCTTGGTCGCCGCTTGTGGCCCCGAAATCGGGTCGCTCGCCAACTCCAGCGGGCCACTCAGCGTGCCACCCAACAGCGGAAGTGCGGACGCGAGGGCCGCGTCAACATATTGCTTAGGCGCTGCCCCCAGGGTCGTCGTAGGATTTCCAGGTAGCGTGATGCTGCCGGACAGTGTGCCACCTGTCAGTGGGAGCGCGGTCGCCACTGCGCCGTCGACATAGGCTTTTGAAGCGGCATGCTGCGGCGCTGTCGGCGCCATGTCGAGGAACAGCGTGCCAGTTATCGTACCGCCCGCGATCGGCAGGCTTGCTGCGGCTACTGCATCCACGTACTGCTTGGGCGCCGCAGCCAGCACGGTGGCTGGATTGCCGGCAAGGACCAACGGACCTGCCATTGTGCCCCCGCCGAGTGGAAGCACGGCAGCGAACGAAGCGTCCACGTACCCCTTGGGCGCGGCGTCCAAAGGGGAAGCGGGATTGGGGGGGAGAACGAGGGCACCGGTAAGAGTGCCTCCAGTAAGCGACAGCGTTGCACCAATCGCACTGTCCACGTATTGCTTCGGCGCCGCCTGCAGTGCGGCAATCGGGTTGGACGACAGAATTAGTGCGCCGCTCAGTGTGCCTCCACTTAACGGCAGAGCCGCCGGTCCTGCCGTTTGGCTGTCGACATACTGCTTCGTCGCCGCTTGCAGCGGGCCCGTGGGATTAGTGGCCAAAGTCAGCGGGCCACTGAGCGTTCCCCCCGCCAGCGGCAACCCCGACGCCACATGAAGATCCACATATTCCTTGGTGGCGGGCGCAAGTGCCGCGGTGGGATCCCCAACCAACGTCAACGCACCGGTCAACGTGCCCCCGCTTAATGGCAGGGCCGAAGCGAACAGTCCATCAACGTACTCTTTCGGAGTTGCGTCGAGCGCAGCCGATGGGTTGGCAGGGACAACAAGGGGACCGGTCAGCGTACCGCCCGTCAGCAACAGCACGGATGCCATGGCCGCGTCGACATATTGCTTGGGCGCCGCTTGCAGCGGGGCTGACGGACTTCCAGGCAAAGTCAATGCACCGCTGAGTGTGCCGCCGCTAAGAGGCAGAGCCGCAGGCCCGGACGACTGGCTATCGACATATTGTTTAGTAGCCGCCTGCAGCGGTGTACTTGGATTGGCGGCGAGTGTCAGCGGGCCGGTTAGAGTGCCTCCACTCAGCGAGAGCCCCGTGTTTGACTGGTTATCCACATACTGCTTTGTTGCTGCGCCACGCGGCGCAGTGGGGTCTGCCGCAAGCGTTAGTGATCCACTCATCGTCCCGCCGGCGGTCATGAGCACGCCCGCCGCCAACGCTCCCAAGGTCTCGGTCATACTCGACCCTGTCGGTTGAACCAGAAGCGCCGACGCATTCAGGCTGCCGACATTCATCAGTCCATTGGCGAACTGGACAAGGGGCACCGCGGTGTTAATGCCCCCCTGCCCCAGCGGGATAAGATCCGCAGCCGCAGGTACCGTTCCAGCCGGTAGTTGTGCCACGGCATAAGAAGAAGCCACGGCCGACAGCGTACCCGCGGAGACGACTAGATTCGCACCGACAGTCAACGTCTCAACGGTCCCTATCCCTGTGCTGGAACGACCAAGGACCGAGCCGCTTGGCAGGGCAAGCTCGGGCTGTACGCCAGCAAGAATCTGAGCGCGGGTGGCCCGCAGAGTAACCCCGCTCTGGTTCACGATGAGTTCGTCGCTATCAGAGGAGGCAGTTGCCGGAGCGAGTTGGTCAATCGTCGGCATCGAGAGAAGTCTCCAGGTAGTAGGATTAGGAGTGATCGGGAACGACCGGAGCCGTTGCTGCCAGGCGCTCCGATCACGCGTGAGACCGGAAGGGTGGTTGCCTTCCTTCGTCTGCTAGATGCTGCGGGTCGCAGATGGTCGAATGACCCCCGTCAGCGGCATCAGCCGGTCAGCACCGGGTTGCCATTCTGGTCGGTGATTACAAGACCGGCGTTAGTCTCGATTGCCATAGGGGGAACGGCAGGCGTTGATAGGAAAAGTACAGGGAGCAGAATGCTGCGCTGGAGGAAACGCCCACTCGTTGTTCCAATGGCGATTGTAATCACATAGACCGTTCCCGCCTGACCGGCTGATAACCAAAGCACCGCAACGCTTCCATCAGCGGACGCCGAATTCATACGCAAGTCACCAGGGTTATTCGGACTGATCGTGACGTCCAGCGTCGCGATCGAATCTCCTGGATTTCCTATCAGGGCAGTCGAGATGTCGAACCCGTAATCGAGCACGTCCCCGGGGTCCTTGGTAGGCCAATTCAACGGCGGCGGCGCCACAGCCGCAGCCCCACGCGGTACTGGGATAAACGAGTCGAGCACGACGACGCGCGCCGAGCTAGGCTTGGAAACATGTATGGCCGGCGTCGACATCGATTGCTCCCGCGAAAGCCGTCAGGAATTCTTGATGGGAGGCAGCGCCCCCGTCTTAATTGCGGCAATCTCTGCCTTCAGTAGGGCGAGTTCCGCCAGTATCTGAGGCATTGTCGGCATCCCAACTGCCACCGCCGGCTCAACGCCCGGCGCGAACCGCGCCCCGTCGAACGTCCACCCTTCGACGATTTTGGTCTCTCCCGTAATGTCTACCCAGACAATACCGGGATGGAACAAAGTCGATATTGCTGCCTCGGTGTGCAGGACTTCGGCGACAATGCCGCCTTGGATGCGAGCGTATGTTTTCGGTGTCATTACCATCTCACTACAACAAGCCCGTTTGCGCCCGATGCGCCGTTATAAGCGGTGCTTCCGTTTGCGCCGGTGCCGGCACCGCCGGCGCCTCCACCAGGAAACACCCCGGCCACCCCGACACTACCTGAACTCTGCATTCCGCCGAGTGGCGCAGCCCCGCCGACCCCTGCCGCACTCATGAATGCAGATTGGCCCGACGAGCCCATAAGGTTCAGGTCCCCCCCGACGCCGATGCCGCCTGGGGTGGCACCATTCTGGGGGCTATTGACGGACGCCGTCGCGTTCAGCGCACCCCCTGTCGCACTCGCATATGTCCCGAAGCTCGAGCTCCCTCCGGCGGTGGCAGGAACACCTGCAGTGGTCCCCCCCGTGCCACCAACGCCAATCGTGACCGGGATCGTCTGGCCCGGCGCCAGGCCCGTCACACGTTTGCGAGCATAGCCGCCACCGGCGCCCCCACCGCTCGCAACAGTGCTGGTGGACGCGAATGACCCGGCGCCGGCACCCCAGACTTCCACCTCGACCTGCGATATTCCTGCCGGGACCGTGAAGGTTGCGCTGGTGGCAAGCACCTGGACCCCTGAGCCGAATCCCGGCACCAGGTGAGGCAGCTTCCAGGTCAGAAAAGGCGCCGAGGGGAGAGTCGATATGTTACCGGGCGCGATCGTTGTTTGCCCGTAGGCAACGGTAACTGCGTAAAGACCCACCCATCCGTTATCCACAGAAGGTGTGCTCTGTGATCCAATGTTAGCGGCCGCACCAGGCTTGAGCTGCAGTGCGACGCGCTGCGTTCTCTGGGTATTCTGGGTCGTTCCCGCGTTGTTTGGACCACTATACGGCTGCGCCGGGTTCGCGGCATTGTAGTAGGGAAGCACAATCGGATCGGCGTCACTCTCCTCGAGCGATGCCTCGATAAGGTAGTTGACCGCCTGCCCCGACGTGGTCGGCGCGACCAACGTGAAAGTGGTGACGCCAACGTTGATCCCCATCTTCACCAAGGGATCAGATGAGTCCGCGGGCAGCGAACCGTACGATAGCGCGTCCACGACCAGCATCTGGGTGATGCTACCCGGTCCGACGGTCACACTCATCGATGCCGGCGCCGTGGATGAGCAGCCGAGGCCGTCCACGACCGTGCTTCCTCCAAGAACCGCCTGCGCCAGGTAACCAAGGGCGATCATGACGTTGCGATTCACTGATAACATATCCGTGTCGAGCGGAATGCCGCCAGGATAGACGATATTTCTGTCCATATGTTCCTCTGTTGACGCAGTGGGTCAGCTGCTGATCTGGATCCAGGCGATGCTGGCTGCGGGCATGACCGCAGCGACGGCACTGACTATTTCCGTGTCGGTAACCTGCCCCTGGACCATCGCAAGAGTCGCATACTGGAGCGCACCGACACCGTATCCGCCCACCGGATTGCCCCAGCCGGCGACCGCAGCGATACCTGAGCCATTGGGGCGATAGGCCGTGACGAAACACTGAAAGGGCAAGTCCAAACTGCCCCAACCGCCCGCGACGCCGTAACCGAGTCCGGTGCCCGCTGTCGCAACGCCGCCGTAGCCACCCGTGTCTGCCGTTCGGGCTGGCTCGAAAATCACCGGGGCACGACCCGTCATATCGATCAAAGCACTCGCCAACGCGGCACGAGTGGCATGATCGCGGAAGAGTTCCAGCTTAATCCTCCGACGGAGTCCACCATCGTCTTCCCCGGATCGACGTCCGAGATAGCCACCGAAGAAGTCCTCGGCAATGACATCAAGCCACACATCGGTCGCCGTAGCGATTCGGGTCTGCGCACGCACATACGTGACAAGGCCGAAGCACCAAGACCATGACCAGGCCAGCCCCTGCAGAAGAGCACCCAGTATAGGTGCATTATCGGGAAACCACCGGGAGGGCAAAACCGCCCGTAACCGGCTTAACATGTCCTCGCTATCACCCTGCATCTCAGCTTAACGCCACCAGGCCGGCCTTTACGACGCCGGACGGCAAAGGGGTCAAATCGCCCGTGAGACCGTTGATCTGGAGCTGTGCTACGTTGGTCACGAGAGGGTTCGCCCCATACGCGATCTGCGCAAGTCTGGTCAGTGGCAATGCAGCACCGATCGACAGCGTGTTGATATATGTTTGGATAGCCTGGGTGACCGCCGCCACTATGGGCGACTTGTTGGCTGCTCCCGGGACTGTGAGAATTGCGCTCACATTTGCGATCGTCACGGCGGGTGGCTGAACAGTGAAGGTTGATCCGACCGGTCGAACCGCCTCCACTGCCGTCGCGACGGTCGCGAGTAGAGAGGACGGCGGGTGCCCGGAGCCATCGTCGACCGTAATGACAAAACTTCCCATCCTGGTCGCGCCGCTAGGGTCCACGTTTTCCTGGAGTGTATAGCCCAAGCCTTGCTGGATGCTACTGATCGCATAACCAATAGCAAGCGGAGTAGCGCGGGACCGACTCTGCACGAAATTCTGGAAGCGCGCTCGTAGTGCGGGATCCGACTCCGCATCCAGTCCGTTCTGCATTGGCGCGGCGTTCGCTACCGTGTCAACACCGGGAATGGCACTCGCCAAAAGCGTGACGGATCCTGCTTGGACGTTGCCAGCACTGCCCGGCACCTGGGCGGATGCCGCAACGGTCAGCGACGCAACGCCAGACATGATCACGTATCCACCCGACGTGGTAGACCAGGCTGGATTGGTAGGATCTACCGTAATCGCGAATGTCTGCGATCCGTCTGCTGTACGCACCAGTGCGCCAGCCGGTATCAAAGCACTAGCGGTCGACGTGTAGCGGGAGAATGTCACCGTTCCGATGGCGGCCACGGCGGGCAGACGGGTCAACGACATGTCCGCCATCCAACTGTCTAGATCGGGCCCGCTGCTGGTCGCAGCGCGTGTCGTCTGGAGGACCTGTAGAATCATCCATTGCATCCACAGCACGACAGAGGCATTCGCCTCCAGCACTGCCCGCAAGGCCGAGCCCACCGTAAGGTCAAGTAATTGTGTCGCCGCTGCCTGGACAGCCGCGGCCATGTTCTGAACCAGTGAGGTAAATGTCTGCAAAGAGAGTTGCATTTTCTAGGCGCCCACGGAAAATGAAAGCACCTGGGTCTGACCCGAGCCGGCATCCTGATATCGGATGTACACGTACACCGTACCGGCTGCACCGCCGGGCGATATGGAGACATCGATTATCGGTTCCGGCGTGCGTGCCACGGCGCTCTCCTTGAAGATTTGACTGCGAATCAGGGCCTGGATCTGGAGGCGATTGGCGGGTTGACCAATGAAGCGGGCCAACCCTGCGCCATAGTCAGGCTGCCAGATGTATTCGCCCGGATTGGTCAACAGCCGGCGCAGCACGCGCTGCTGTCCCAGTGCGGCGCCCATAGTGACGGCAAGATCGCCGGTCGGGCCAACCGCTAGATCGGCCCCCCATTGGTGCGAGAGATCGGGCATGGGAGGTCAGTCCTGCTGTGTCGGAACCGACGTCACGCCACCGCGCGAGTCGACATGCATGTGGGTGTCGTAATGCGAGCGCAAATCGGCAAGTGTGGCGTGCTGATCCGATACATTGCCGGCCACCAAGACATCCCCGGATACGGTAACCGTACCTTGAATAGTCACTGGCCCGATCATCTCGATCACGCCACTGTTCAACAAGCGGACCGACGAACCGCTGGCGTGCACAAGCCACAACTCCCCCGCGGCAGCGGCCGGCGGAGTATCGACAAGCGAGAACGCACGACCGACGATCACTCCTTGCTCGGCATCCCCCTCTTGGGCCAGAATCATGACCTGGTCACCTGGACTTGGCGGGCACCATATGCCCCAGCCGGCACCGGCGCTGGGTGTCAGAATGGGCAACCACCCGCTCAGCACGCCTTCGGGCTGCAGGCTGACCCGCGCGGTTGCCGTGGCCGGGTCGACTGAAGTGACGAGAGCGAAGCGGGGACGCGCGTGCCCATTATCCAGCGCACTTGCGTGCGCCTTCATTACGTTCAGAAGCCGATCCATGACACTACCCAGTAACCGCGCCGACCATATCGGCCGGGGTGGTGGTCTGCTCGCGGGGGGAGGTGTTCTTGGCCCGGATGCGTTGGATGAACCCGTCGTTCCAACGCAACTCGCGCTCGATGACATCGATCAGATATGCCTGGTCAAAGTCCGTTCCAGTTTGCGATAGGAGCAAGGAGCTTCGCGGTGTAAGGCTCAACTCCCCAGGCATCTGGAGGTCGATCACGCGCTCGTGCAGAGTGAGTTCGCTCAGCCGTTGTTGCGCGAATTGAAGCGCCTGGTTGGGGGTAAGGTTTGGCCGGACATAGACGTATTGCTGCGGCCGGGCCGGAAGGCCGCCGCTGCCCCCGACCGCCGGCAGGCCAGATGCTCGTGCCGTCTGGGTGAAGGCGCTCTTCTGCCGGGAATTCCAACTCTTCACGGTCACCTCTATGTCCCGCGCCAGGGTCAGCGAACGCCTAAGCTGGAGGTCGATCAGCATGTCCGGGCGCAATAGGAATGGCGGAACCGTTGCCGGCGTCGGGGACTGGAAATAGAGTGACGTTCCTTGAACGAAGACGTCGAATCCCTCCTGCCGCGCGAGGAAGACCAGCAGGTCCCACTCCGTCGTCGCATGGCTGAACTGATTGAGGGTAATACGGTCGTGCTCGCTTTGATAATAGCGGCCAACCGGGGTCGTGGTCAGCGTGACGACGGGTGTCAGGTTATGCCGCTGCGCGAGCAACGTGGCGATTTCACTCGCAGTGCGATTGCTGAACGTCTCCTGGGTTCGTGCCTCGATCAACGCCGCTGTCAGATCGCGGCCCTCCACTTGAAGGGTGCCGGTGATTGGGTCGATCCCGACGCTGTCCACCGCACCTTGGATCAGGCTGACGAAACCGGCTCCGTCCAGGCTGAATTGCAGGTCGACCAGAAGCCCTGTCGCGTCAGCCCAGAACGGCATGGTGAAGGTCGGGTCCGCGCCCAGCGCCAGTTCCACGCGGAAGCTATCGGCAGCGTAGTGGTTGTTGGCGATCACCTCCGCTTGCGTGACCCCGGCGACGGCTTGACCATTGACCAACAGGCGTGCGGTCGGCGTGCGCCAGGGGAGCAGTGTGCTATTGAGCAGCAATGCCGCCCCCAGCGCTGGGGTTCCGGTCGGGAATGAGCAGGGTAACTACACCCGAGAGCATTGGATCTGACAAATTGTTGAGCTGTGCGATGCGAATCCACTGCGTGGCATCGCCGAGCTCTGCTGCTGCGAGCTGGAAGAGGTTCCCCCCCGCAATCGTCAAGGTTTGCATCGTTCAGGTCCCGGCGTTGGCAAGATTGACACTGGTGCGCCCGAGATAACCCTGGGCTGCCGTCAGGGACGCGAGTTGCTGAGACGCGGCCGTGGCATCGGCTAGCCCGGCGATGCCGGCCGCGGCCGATCCGGAAGTGAACGGGCCAGCGGCGCTTAGGGTACCTTCCGCCGTGGCAAGGGACTGGCTCAATGCTGCCTGCACGCCCGCCACGGCCGTCTGGGCACTCACGTAAGCGCCAGTATCCCGCACGGTCGCACCAGGCGCGGACAGGGCCGTCTGCGCCGACGTGAGATCGAGCCCCGCCGGCGCCGCGAGGCCAAGCGCAGTGCCGATGTCGGCGAGCGCGTTGGTCGCCAAGGAGACAGCGGTCTGAATCAGCGCACTCGCTTCGTCGCGCAGGACCGTGCAGGTCACGCGGTAGGGGATCCACCCTCCGTTCTGGTAGTCAGCCTGGAATTTGGCAATCACCACGGTGTAGAAGAACACATCCCACGTCAGCGGCAGAGTAAGCCCGCTGGAGCGCAGCTCGTCGAGCAGCCTCGCCCGCAACGTTGCGTCACTGCCGGAGAATGTTCCGGAGAACGTGATGTCCGCATCGTCCCGGCCGAGGGAATCGATAACTCGCGCCCCCCCGGCCAGTTTGTGGATGGCGAGGCGCTGGGCACCGCCGAAATTGATCCCGGACGGGATTTCAAAGTCGCGGAAGGCGACGGGTCCCAGCAGCAGCGCGATGTCGAACATGTGGCTTTGCTACCTATCCGCGTGGACCGAACTGCACGAGCAACGCATCGACGTCGGGTACGTACCGCGTCGAAGTGGTCTATTAAAAATAACGGCACAAGAGCGTGAGAAATAGCATACGCATGGACGCATGCTTTGGTGGATGGCGATAAAAGCGGCGACGAACTGATAGGGAGTGCGCGATGATGCCCACTTCGGCGCCCCATGTTGGACCTCTCTGGAACACCAAAGTCTCGCCAGATTTAATTCTTTGATGGATCGCTACAAACGCGTCTTCATCGAGCAAGAGAGCCCCAGTGGAGCCGCTGCATGCCCAGCGACAAATTTGCAGCAGTTCCGCCTCTGGGATCGCGGCTAAAGATGAGGAACGGACTCTGGGCGCAATGTTGAGAGGCTGTACGTGATCGCTATAATATCATACAACCCCGTCGGCCGCCAGGTCCGCTGCTGCGCCAAGCGGACCCTGGAACACGAGAAATAGGCCGGCGCGCTTCTCGTCCACCTCGATTCCAGCGCGTCGGGGCTGGCGTCGCGGGGCGGGTAAGGCTCGGTACAGCGGTTACGCTAATGCTGCTGCGACGAGGGGTCGGCCCATCCCTGCTGGCCACCGGCACTCCGGCAGGCCACTGATCCACAGCTCCTGCATCGCCCGAGATGACACAACCTCGGCACGGCCGGAGCCGTTGCTGCCACCGTTGGTATGGCAACAGTCCCTGATTCCGCGGGGCAACGTGCCGACTTGCACGGCAGGCCATAATCACATACGTTTGTGGACAACCTGAGAGACATCACGAATGAAAGTCATTGCCTCATCGCCTTTTGGAAGGAGAGGCAGACCTAGTTCGGAGGCTCTACGGAAAAGCTCGGGATTGAGATTGGAAAATACTCGTCCTTCGGAAGGACCCTCAAAAAGCACCGCTGTCCACTCAAGCGATTGAAGAGATATCATATCGCGTATTGCAACGAGACGGTCATCAACGATATCTAAAATTGCCCTGACATGATCGTTTGCGTTTTTTGACCGAATTTTGTCGGCTGTCGTGAAACCACAGTACCCTGTTCTTGCCGTGGGAACTCTTCCGTCCTTGTCGTGCCCCAGGGGATCACCCTTCTTCCTGGGCCGAACAGGCGTTAGAGGAATCAATGATATGAGCGGTGCCGGATCAAGATCGTCGCCCTTAAAGTCCAGCAGGAAAAAGGCTCCGTCATCCTCGGTTTCTGGGGTATCACTCATCTCGTAGGTTCCCAATGTGTTCATCGTTGAAATATACGTCCCCCCGATGGAATGTGTATACGCACATTATCGCCACCGCCCAAGCCCGCTGCATCCTTGAGAGCATGAATCGCCCGGCGGAACTCGGCCGAGGACATACCCAAGCCTCGGGCAGCAGCACCAGCATCGATTGTGGAGTAGCCCGCCTTCACTACACCCGAATGAGCTGGTACGGAAACCTTATCGTTTGCGGAAGCAGGCGGCGTCCGAAAATTCTCTTGACCTGGGCCGCTCAAGGTGAGCGTCAGGGTCGCAGGCGTCCCGGCGGCAGACGGAAAAGCGATTGACTGATTGCTCGAATAGTCATCGGACCCTCCGAACGGCGTTGCTCGGTCTTCGGCCGGAGCACTCGGCGCGTGCATGGCGCCTGTAAGATGGGCCGCAACCACGGGGATACCCTGGTTTGGGTGCTCAGCCAGGCAGAGTTCGGTGAGCGCGGCCGACACGATCGCATTCGAGCCAGGCGAGCCAGCGTCCGCGTGCGGCCGGAAGGTAAACGGAATCCTTATGGGATCCGAGAATTGCGACAGGTCGGGCGGCGGGTCCCCATGAAACCACACGATACAAGGAATGTGGATATCGTCCATGTCCGATCAGCCGATTGATACGCCGGGCCAGGTCGGCGTCGCTCTGGGGTCCATGCCGGTAAAGCCAGCCCGCGGCCGGTCGAGATGGCGCGCCAGTCGCTCTGCCATGAGCCGTCCGAACCGTACTCCGTCCAGGACAATCTCGCCGCCATTGGCCCGGCTCGCCGGTGCGCTGTCCGGATCAGATCCAGGGGGCGCGGGAGCCTGATGCCGGCGCATCGGGCCCGAGGCAGTGGGGCGGCCAAGGCTCGGCGCACGGGGTTGCGCTAGCGCTGTCGCCAAGAGGGGCCGACCCATCCCTGCTGGCTGCCGCCCAGGCGCGGAAGGCGCGTTCGGGCGGGCGTCCGCAGCCGGTCGGGGTGCTACCCCCCTCTCATCCCGCGACCTATCCCAGGCACGCGGCAAGATTGGCCGCTGAACGAGACCGTTGCCGAGCCGGCGGGTGACTGCTGCCGACTGCGAACCCGGGGCAGGTTGAGCCGCGAGACGCACTGCGGGCGTCTGGGGCGCCATGGCGGGCACCGAGAGCGCCCCGCCCGCCAGCAGGCGACGGGCCAAAGCAGCGAAGTTCTCCGGCGCTACAGGCGCTCCCCGCCGCGCGGGCTGCGCGCCACCGGGAGCGTTCGTTCGCGGCCCGCGGGCGGCCTCTCGGGTGGCGCTGGGCTCGGGTGCGTGGCGCGGTCCGGCAAAACCCGGCACGCCCGGTCCGGGCCCGCTCCTTGACATCGGCCTTGGCCGTTCCGCAGCAGTATTCGAGCGCGTGGTCGGCGCGGGATGGGCGCCCAAGGAAACAGGTTGTGGCTTGGACGTTGGCCGCTGAGCAACCGGCGTGGTCATCGCGCGGTGCCCTGCCGCCGAAACGGCCATGGCGGTAACAGCCACCCGCGGCGGAGGCGGGAGCATCGGGGGAGCACCCCGTCCGGTACCGACGATGCGCCGAGCCAGTGACATCGCCGTTTCGAGCGGAAAGCCGGCGCTTGCCGGGTTGGCGCGCGGCCGCCGCATCGGTTCGGCCGCGGCCGCGGTTGCTGCCGGTACCGTGCCGCCCCGGACCGCGGCGGGAGCCGTCGGCCGCGCCGGCCGAGCCCGGCCCGTGCCGCTTGCCTCCACGCCCGCGCGCGCCTGCGGGCCGATCTCCACACCGATCTGGCCGAGCGCCCGCAGTCCGGCGCCGCTGACCGTGACCGCGCGATCCAATCCGACCAGTTCGCGCCGCACGGTCTTAAGGCCGGCCGAAATCTCGTCGCTCAGGGCCAGCCGAACGCCGATCGTGTATGCGTCGATCATGCCAGCGTCGCCCGCAAGCGGCTAAGAGCGGCTGCCGCGATATCGGTCACGAGCCCATCCGCCTCGGCCGCGGCCACCGGCGCCAGGAACGGTCGCGGCGGGTCGGTGCGGGTCCCACACTCCTGATCCGCTGCGACCGGGTCCGCCGAGCCAACCGCCGCGTCCGTTCCATCGACCGTGTGCGTGATGGAGTCTCGCAAGGTGCCACTTTGCAACCAGGGTGCATCATGCGACTCGCCGGGTGTCCGCGACAGCCGCTGGCGCACCGCGTCCTGCAGCCCGATAGCCGCCTGTTCCAGCGCCGCATGTTCGGTTACGACGAGGTCGAGCCGGGTCAACCGATCGATCATCCCCCGCAGCCCTTCGACACGGATCACGATGGTTCCTTCCAGCTCAGATCGTTCCAGTCGAAAGCCAGCCCGTCGAGCGTGCCGAGCGCCACCACGAAGGCCAGGCGCTCGTCTTCCGGCAGACTGAAGGCCACGTCGAACGGCACCCCGTTCCTGACCAGGTAAAGGCAATCGACCAGGTCGGGGTGCCTGCTCAGTTTCCCGCCGTGGCCACCACCTCGGCCGAATCCGCGGCCGGTTCGGCGTCGAGTGCGACGGCGATCGCGTTGATGCCGGCATCGCCCAGCCGTGCGACCATCGCCTCGATCTGCTGTTCGGTTGCGGGCGCCGGCACCGGCACATCGTCGATCGCGGTGACCGAGCAAGCGAGCACCGCCATCCCGAGCCACGGCTGGTTCTGTGCCAGCACAGGCCCAGCGGCCTTGAACAGCCGCAGCTTGTCGAGCGCCGACAGCCGGCGCAACGCAATGCGCCGGCCCTCCGCATCCGTCACCACCGACGCCGCGCTGGCGGCGGCGACGATCGCCTCGGACGGCGTCATCAGACGCGCCGCCGGCGTGAGGCGAAGAAGTCGAGCGTCTGCTTCACGCTTGCATCGCCCTTCCACTGACCGGCGCTGGCCAGCTTGAACGTCACGCTATCATACTGGTAAGTGGAGGTGGATCCGTCCGTCTCGGTTACGTACTGGTACATCGTGCCGGGCGTCGCGATCGTGCCATTGAAATACTGTTGTTCAGCGGCGGCGATGAAGTCATCTGCCGCTGAATTGCCCCTTTCCAAGTCGAAGCTGCCTTCCCAACCCTTCGGCAATTCGGTGCCCATCGGCGTGCCGTCCAGCCGGCTCACCCGCACGGACTGGGTCACCTGGCGCGCTTCAAACCCCGTGACGTGCGCGAGGTCTACGCGACCGGCCGGCCCCATCACGACAAGCTGGGTATCGCGACCGACGGAGAAATTGGTCAGAGCCATGTTCGCGTCTCCTTACGCCGGCTGGCCGGTGGGCAGGGTCTGGCGGGACACCTGCACCGTCTGGCCGCCTTCCATGTTGACAATGAACTTCTCGTTGATCGCCTGGTACTGCACCTGCGCGTCCGACTGGACATAGCCGAGGCCGGTGCGCGTGGCAGGATTGTTGGACGTGTCGCAGACCACGCTGAACGGCAGGCTACCGTCGGTGCTGCCAAGCAGCCCCTGGCCCAACATATTCTGCAGGAAGCTGAGCTGAGTCGCCCGGATGCGCTGGAATAGGTTGGCGTTGATCACCTGGCC
The DNA here is from genome assembly GCA_019352115.1 of Pseudomonadota bacterium. Taxonomy (GTDB): domain Bacteria; phylum Pseudomonadota; class Alphaproteobacteria; order Acetobacterales; family Acetobacteraceae; genus JAJZVS01. Next base: position 1,357 of record JABBNW010000050.1, on the reverse strand, counting down.
CACATATTGGCCCATGCCGGCAGCCAAAGTGGCGGCGATATAGTTCGTCAGCCGCGTGTAGTTATCACCATTGACCGCGAGGTTGGACGAAGAATTGTGCCCTCCACGCACGCCCCAGAAACTACCGCCCGGTTGCGGGTTGGCGATCACGTCGATCCCGGCGCCCAGCAGGGCGGCAAGATCGGCCGACGAATAGGACGTGCTCTGCCCCGAACCCGGGGTGCCCGATTTCTGGCTGCCGATCACGCCATACAACGGCTTGTTAAGGCTCGACTGTTCGGGCGACAGATTGGCCAGCCGTCCAGCAGCGAATCCCTGCGGCGAGACCAGGCGGATCGTGTTGTTCACCTGATCCGACCACCACAGCCAATCGCCGAACATCAGCTTGGCGGAATAGCTGTCGAGGCCCGCCTGGCTTTTGATTGCAACCGCGTCCAGGATGGTGTCGCCGGCGGGACCGGTGAGGATCATATAGATCCCCTCCTGCAATCCGAACCCGGCCTGAGTCGTCCACTGCGAGGAATCGTCGGCATCGGCCAGCAGGGCAATCCCGCAGCCCTGACCGCGCAGGGCGTACATCCCGCTGCGCGGCGGGATGTCGTTGCCCACTAGCAGCGCCGCGGTGACGGTGTTGGCGCCGTCCGCGCCCGCGGTGCCTGCACCCAAACTGAGCGAGAACGCGGCCGGAGCAACGGTCACGCCGCCCGCGTTCGCCACCACCAACTGCGACGGTCCGCGCTGCGGCCCCAGTCCCTGGTTCACCGCCGCGGCCAGCGCGGTCCAGAACGCCACTCCGGCACCGGCGATGTTGTCGTACACCTCCGGCTGCAAGCCGGGCAGGGTGATGGTGAGCCGCCAGGTATTGGTCTTGGAACCGACACCAAGGGTAAGCATCACCTGGTTGCCAAGGGAACCGGTATAGAGTGCCGTGAAGGTGAACGTGGTGGCAGGCACCATCACCTGCGCGGCAGCGTCGGTGCCGTCGGTCACCCGCACGCAGCGGAAGTTCTGCGCGCCCTGCTGGACCGCGGTGGCAACCTGGGTCCCAAGATCATACTTTCGCGCAACGATGGGGCCGAAGCTCTGCGCATAGTCGGCCATGGTCGCGACGATCACCGGCTGGCCGATCGGCCCCCAGGAAGCGGTGCCGACGACGCCGACAACGTTGGTGGGCACGCCGTTCAGCACCAGATTCTGCGGCGGCACGATCTGGACATACAGGTCAGGCACCACCAACGCAGTGGTGTTGACGCTGCCTTGCTGGACGATCGGCATGGCTCAGCCCTCCTTCGCAGGGGCGACGACGCGAACGACGTCGTGCGCGTGCTCGCTTTTCAGGATTTCGGCGATGCGTGCC
>JABBNW010000049.1 GCA_019352115.1 Pseudomonadota bacterium | reverse complement strand
AACCGGAGCAGGTTGCCGCCATCGATGCGGTGCTGGCCGAGGCGCGCAGCTTCGACGCCGGCTACATCGCCAAGGTGCAATCCCTGGCGGCGGCGGCGGAGCGGTCATTCGAGCAGGCGCTGACCACCGGTCGGATCGACGAGGCGGCCCTGTTTTCGGCGAGCTACGACGATATCGAGGGCACGGACCCGCCGCAGGTCATGGCCCTCTCCACCGCGCTGTGCGAGCAGGTGATGCCCGCCATCATCGATCCGGCGAAGGCTTCGGATCCCAAGGTAGCGTTCTGTGCCGCGGCCGACCGCAACGGCTATATCGCCGTCCACAATCGCGATTGCTCGCTGCCGCAGCGGCCGGGTGCGCGGGAGTGGAACGCGGCGAACAGCCGCAACCGCCGGATCTTCGACGATCGCACCAGCATCCTCGCGGCGCGCAATACGAAACCTTCTCTGGTGCAGACCTACCGCCGCGTGCTCGGCGACGGCCAGAGCCAGATGCTGAAGGAGTTCGACGCGCCGATCCAGGTGCGCGGGCGGCACTGGGGCGGGATGCGGCTCGGGGTGAAGCTGTAGCCGCGGGCAGAAAAAAGGCTCCGGGGTTCGCGCCCCGGAGCCTGATGGATGATGACGTCCGTCGCCCAGGGGCGGTTGGTCCTCAGCGGCGGTTGGTCCTCAGCGGCGGTTGGTCCTCAGCGGCGGTTGGTCGTGCCCAGCAACTGCAACAGCAGCATGAACAGGTTGATGAAGTTCAGATACAGGCTCAACGCGTCGTAGACGCTGCGCTTGGCCGCCTGCTCGGTGCCCTCGGCATAGGCATACTGGATGTAGGTCGCCTTGATCCGCTGCGTGTCGTAGGCGGTGAGGCCGGTGAACACCAGCACCCCGGCGAGGCTGATGATGAACTGCATCGCGGTCGAGTGCATGAACATGTTCACGACGCTCGCCAGGATGACGCCGATCAGCCCCATCATCAGGAAGCTGCCCCAGCGGCTGAGGTCGGCCTTGGTGGTGTAGCCGTAGATGCTCATGGCCGCGAAGGTGCCGGCGGTGATGAAGAACACCCGCACGATCGAGGTGCTGGTGTAGATCAGAAAGATGTTCGTCAGGCTGGCGCCCATCGCGGCGCAGAACAGCCAGTACAAGGTCTGCGCCGTGCTGCGCGACAGCTTGTTCACGCCGAGGCTGAGTACCAGCACGAAGGCCAGCGGGGCGAAGATCGAGATCATCGCCAGCGGCCCGGCGGTCCGTGCCATCCCGTAAGGTGTCTGCACCAGCGGGTAGAACAGGTTCATCGCCGAGGTGTGGGCGATCAGGGTCGCAATGACGCCGGTGACCAGCAGGCCCGACGCCATCCAGTTGTAGACCCGCAGCATGTAGGCCCGCAGCCCCGCGTCCAGGACCGCGGAGGCGGTGGCGCTGGGGGCGGCGGGATAGGCGCGGAAGTCAGGGCTGTACGCCATGGGTGCTCTCATCTCGTTCAGACGGGGGAAACCCGTGCGGGGAAACATGCACTGCCGCAAGGTCGGCTTCAAGCGGGGCCGAAATGAGACTTCGGTCATTCATCGCGCAACTGCGATGCCGGCGGCACCCGCAACGCCCGTGCGGTCCCTATATACCCGAACCCGAGCAGCATCGCCAGCGCCGCGAGCAGGCCCAGCGCCAGCCGCCCCGGCAGGAATACGAACGGCAGGTGCATCAGGAAGTGCAGCACCGCCCAGCTCGCGAGCCCGCCGACGCCGGCCGCCAACAGCCCCGCGGTCAGGCCGAGCGCGCCGAACTCTACCATCCAGGCGGCGCGGATCTGGGCCCGGGTGGCGCCGAGCGTCTTCAGGATCACCGCCTGGCGCACCCGCCGCCGCTGCCCTGCCGCCACCGCCGAGACGAGTACCAGCGCCCCGGCGAGCAGGGTCACCGCCCCGGTCGCCGCCAGCGCCGCGGCGATCTGGTCGAGCAACGTCGCGACCTCGGCCAGCACGCCGCGCACCGCGATGCCGGTCACGTTGGGCAGCGCGTCGGAGACCCGGCGCAGCAATCCGCCCTCCTGGTCGCGCGCGACATGGACGGTCGCGATCTCGGTGTGCGGCGCCGCGGACAGCAGCCCGGGGCTCGCCACCAGCACGAAGTTCAGCCCGAGCCGCTGCCAGCGGATGTCGCGCAGGCTCGCGACCCGCAGGTCGATGTCGCGGCCGAGCACGTTGACCCGGATCACGCCGCCGAGCCTCACCCCCCAGCCGGCAGCCAGGCGTGCGTCCAGCGAGACGAGCGGCGGCCCGCGGTAGTCGGGCGCCCACCATGTCCCGCCGACCAGCTTCGTGCCGGCCGGAGGGGTGGCGGCGTAGGTGAGGCCACGGTCGCCGCGCAGCGCCCAGCCGGTGCCGGGGGCTGCGTGCACGTCCGCCGCCGGCACCCCGTTCACGGCGACAATCCGCGCGCGCAGGGTGGGCAGGGTGTCGATCCGCTGCGGCCCGGGCGTGGCGTGGACCAGGGCGCGGAAACGGGCAAGCTGGCTCGGTTGCAGGTCGATGAAGAAGAAGCTCGGCGCCCGGGCGGGCAGCGCCGCCAGCACGACGAGGTTGAGGTTGCCCTGGATCAGCGCCACCGCGGCGAGGGTGGACAGGCCAAGGCCGACCGAGACGAGCATCGGCGCCGTCGGCGCGCCCGGCCGATAGAGATTGCCGAGCCCGAGCCGCGCCCAGGGCTGCCGCGGCGCCGGGGCCACGCGCGCTGCCCGGGCCAGCGCCCAGGCCGCGGCGCGGAACAGGACCAGGGTGGCGAGCGCGGCGGCGCAGAACCAGACCGCCAGCCGCCGGTCGCCGGTGCTCGCGATCGCCAGCCCGACCAGCGCCACGCCGAGCAGCGCGACGGCGAGCAGGACCGAGCGGGTCAGCGCCCGCCCAGGACCGTCTGCCGGGCGCGCCTCCACCGATCCGGGCTGCCCGGCGCGGTGCCGCTGCCAGGAGGCCGGCCAGAGCGCGCGCACCGCGCTGCCGCCGACCGCTGCCCCTCCCGTCGCGGCGCCGCGGAACAGCGCCGCGCCGGGCACCTGTGCCGCCTGCCCGAGCGGCCATAGCGCGAACGCGCCCGCGGTCAGCGCGCCATAGACCGCGGCCAGCGCCAACGGTCCCGGATAAACCCCCGCCGCCACCGGCACCGGCAACACGGACCCCAGCCAGCGCCCCGCCACCACCGGCACCAACGCCCCCACCACCAGCCCGAGCGCGATCCCCGCTGCCGCCAGCACCGCCACCTGGGTCAGGCAGACGGCGAACACGAGCCGCGCCGACCCGCCCAGGCAGCGCAGGATCGCCAGGGTCTCGGCGCGGGCGGCGAGCCACGCGCTCACGCCGCCGGCGACGCCGATACCGCCCATCAGCAGGGCGGTCAGCCCGACCAGGGCCATGAAGCGGCTGGTCAGGGTGATGAACTGGGTGATCCCGGGGGCGGCCTCGGCCGGGCCGCGGATGCGCCAGCCCTGGGAGGCGAACCGGACCCGCAGCGCCGCTCGCAACGCCGGTCCCGCCGCCGGGTCGGGCAGGACCGCGCGCAAGGTGTAGCTGATGAGCGCCCCCGGCACGACAAGCCCGGTGCCCGGCAGCGCCGCCGCCGCAATCACCGCCGGCGCGCCGAACAGCGCCGGCCCGGAGACGAGGTCCGGAGTGGCGACCAAGGCCGACCGGACGGCGAAGGTCTGCGTGCCGATGCGCGCCGTGGCACCCGGCCGCAGCCCGAGCCGGGACAGCACCAGCGGATCGGCGAGCAGCCCATAGCGCCCGTCGCGTTCGCCCAGCGCGCGTGCCAGCGGCAGCGCGGGGCGCAAGGTCGCGGCGCCGAGCAGCGGCCAGCCGGGTCCGACCGCGCGCAGGCTGATCAATTGGCGGGCGCCAGACGGCCCCACCAGCAGGGTCCGCATCTGCTCGGTGGTCGTGAGCCGGGCGCCGCGGGCGGTGAGCCAGGCGCGCAGGGCCGGCGGCGGCGGCTCGGCACCGGTGCCGATCGCGACGTCGCCGCCGAGCAGGGTGCGGCCGTTGCCGGCGATCCCCGCCTCGGTGGCCGCGCGCAGGCTGCCGACCGCGGCGATCGCCGCCACGCCGAGGGCGAGGCAGAGGACCACCGACAGCAAGCCGCGCGTGCCGGCGCGCAGGCCGCGGCGGGCGAGGGTCAGCGCCAGCATGGCGAAGCTGGGCGACGATCTTCGACCCGCGGGCGCCGATCCGGGGTACGCCAGTCGGGCCTTCGCGGCGGTGGCGCAGCGAAACGGCGGCAGGTCAGGGGCATCGGCTGGGCATTCGCCTCCGGGTCGGCATCGCCCCTCATATGGGCGGCGCCGGCGGCCCTGCACCTCCCGCCAGCCGGGTCGGCCACAGCGTGCCGGTCATGCTGCGGTCCTGCGCCGCGACGCACCGGCGCCGCTTCAGGGGGCGGCGAAGTCGGCGTATTTGTTCGCCCGCGGCAGGAAATCGGCATAGGCGTGCGGCACCGCTGCCGGAGCGGCGCCGTGCCAGCGCGCGAACACGCGCTTCCGGTAGGGGCGTCCGAGGGCCGGGGTTTGCGAGTGGTACGCCGCCACCGCGGCCGGCCAGGCATGGAGCCGGGCGAACAGGCGGTTGAGGAACCCCGCCGCGTAGCGTGCGTTGGCCGCCGGGTCGAACGCCTCCGCCAGGGTACGGAAGGCGTGCGGGTGGTCGCGCAGATTGACCTGCAGGCAGCCGACGTCGATCGAGCTGACCCCGGCGGCCTGCAACGCCGCCACCGCGGCGATCGCCTGCGCACGGGTGGCGAAGAACTGTCCGACGCCGTCGGCGTTGATCGTCCACGGCCAGGGCTGCCAGGAGGGCGGGGGCGTATCGGCCGCGGCGCCTAGCAAGCTGCGCGCCGCCGCACGCAGCACCGGCCCGCGCACGCGGCCGTTCGGATCCGGTCGGCCGCTTTCGACGGCTGCCACGGCCGCCAGCAGCCCGCCCGGCAGCCCGGCCGCCTGCGAGGCGGCGGCGATTGCGGTCCGGCAGGCGGCGAAGCCGGCGGCGGGTCCGCGCCCGGTCGGCTGCCCGAACGCCGCGGACGCCACGCCGGCCTGCCCGATCGCCAGCGCGACGAGCAACAGCAGGATCACGCCCGGGGTCGGAGACACCGGGGGGCAGGGCGGTTTGCTCATGTGCCCAGTATGCCGGCGCGGCGGCGGGTCCGACAGCAAAAACTGCCAGTCCTGCATTGATCGTTTCGGTCATGCGATCACGGTCTCGCGCGCCACGGGGCGCGCGATCGGGCGGTGTTATCGGTAGAGCAGATGCAGCGCCACGGCGAGCAGGGCCACCACCCCGATCGCCGCCAGCAACGGGCGCCAGCCGGGCAGGCTCCCGGAGGGACGGCGCGCGGATGCTGCCCCGCTTCGGCGCGTGGCGGCCGGCCTCGTTCCGTGCGGGTGCAGGCGGGACGCCATGGTGGTCCCCTACGCGGCGCGGTGGCGGGGGCGAGCATGTTCCCGAAGGCCGCCCCTGCGCAACTCCGTCATGCGCGCCGACCTGGCGACCGCCTTCGGGCCGCGCCGCGCATCGTCATGCCGGTTCGCCCCGGATGCCGGTCCGCCCCGGATGCCGGTTCGCCCTGGACGGCGGCACGCGCGGACGGCATGGTCGGGCCCGGTCGGAGCCTGCTTGCCGGCCCCGCCGGTCGATACCAGCTTCCGGTGCCGACCGCCGTCACCTCCCCCGGCGATTCCCCCCGGGAAATGTCCGGACGGGAGATTTCCCCCCGGGCAATTCTCGATTTCCGCCCCACCTACCGTCACTCCACAGGCGCCCCACCGCCGATGCCCCAGGATCCCCCGCACATGGACGCGCTTATCGGCCAGACCCCGCCCGCCGCCGCCGGCACCGCCGTGATCGTCGAGGGCGACCAGAAGACCTTCATGCAGGAGGTGATCGAGACGTCGCGCCAGCTTCCCGTGCTGGTGGATTTCTGGGCGACCTGGTGCGGCCCCTGCAAGACCCTGACGCCGACGTTGGAAAAGGTCGTGCGCGCGGCCGGCGGGCGGGTGAAGCTCGTCAAGATCGACATCGACAAGAACCGGGCGCTGGTGCAGCAACTGGTGCAGCTCGGCCTGCCGCTGCAATCGGTGCCAACGGTCGCCGCATTCTGGCAGGGCCAGGTCGCCGACCTGTTCCAGGGCGCGCTGGCGGAATCCGAAGTGAAACGTTTCGTCGAGGCGCTGCTGAAGCAGGCCGGCGGCGCCATGCCCGCGGCCGATCTGCTGGGCGAGGCGAAGACGGCGATGGAGGCGGGTGATGCCCAGGGTGCCGGCGAGCTCTACGGCGCCGTGCTGCAGGAGGAGCCGGAAAACCCGGTCGCCTGGGGCGGGCTGATCCGCGCGCTGATGGCGCTCGGCGACGAGGCGCAGGCGGAGGAAGCCCTCGCCCAGGTGCCGCCGGCGCTCGCCGAGCATGCCGAGATCGCCGGCGCCCGCAGCGCGCTGACCCTGGCGCGGGAAGGGCGTGCCGCCGGCGCGCAGCGTGCGGCGCTGGAAGCGCGGGTCGCGGCCGATCCGGCCGATTTCCAGGCCCGCTACGAGCTGGCCACCGCGCTCAATGCGCTCGGCGAGCGGGATGCGGCGGCCGACCACCTGCTTGATATCATTCGCCGCCAGCGGGCGTGGAACGAGGACGCGGCGCGGCTGCTGCTGCTCAAGTTCTTCGAGGCCTGGGGCTTCGACGATGCCGCCACCATGGCGGCGCGGCGCAAGCTGTCGGCGCTGCTGTTCGCCTGATGGGCCAGGTCGCGCCGCGCCCGCAGGACCCGCCGGAGGAGATCCCGGTGTTCCCGCTTGCGGGCGCGCTGCTGCTGCCGGGCGGGAAGCTGCCGCTCAATGTGTTCGAGCCGCGCTACCTGGCACTGGTGGAGGACGCGCTGGCTTTGGGGCGGATGTTCGGGATGGTGCAGCCCGACCCGGCCCTGCCGGCGCAGGATCCGGTCCCGGCGGACCAGGTGGGCACGGATTCGGAACCGGGCCTCTATCGCATCGGTTGCCTCGGCCGCCTGTCCTCGTTCAGCGAAACCGACGACGGCCGCTACCTCATCACCCTGACCGGCGTGCGGCGGTTCCGGATCGAATCCGAACTGCCGCCGCGCCGCGGCTATCGCCGGGTGCGGGTGAACTACGCGCCGTTCGTTGCCGACCTCGACCCCGCCGCCGCGGCGGCGCACGTGCCGCGCGAGGCGTTGCTCACGGCGTTGCGCGGCTATTTCGCCCGCCGCGGCTTCGACGCCAACTGGGATGCGATCCGGCGGATGGCCGATCCGGTGCTGGTCAGCACGCTCTGCATGGTCTGCCCGTTCGAACCGGCGGAGAAACAGGCGCTGCTGGAAGCGCCGGACGAGGCCGCGCGCGCCGGCGCGCTGCTCGCGCTGCTGCAGATGGGCGCCGCCGAACCCGACCAGCCCGGCGGCGGCCGGCTGAGCTGAGCGTGCGCGCGGGCGCGCCCGGCAGCCGCACGCGCCGCGCGGTTGGCGGCATCCTCGCCGGATGACACGCCTGCGCCGATCCCCCTTCCTCCCATGCCCCGAGGGTTCCCGTCATGTCCGAAACGACCGCCGACCCCGCCGTGCCGCCGATCGTGCCGCTCGACCCGCGGCTGCTCGAGATCCTGGTCTGCCCGCTGACCAAGGGACCGCTGGAATACGACCGTGCCGCCGGCGAGTTGATCAGCCGCAAGGCCGGGCTCGCCTACCCGGTGCGCGACGGCATCCCGATCATGCTCGCCGACGAAGCGCGCAAGCTGGAGGAATGATGCGGACCGCCACCGAACTCCGGCTCGATCGTGCCGCCCGAGTGCTGCACGTCGCCTTCGACGATTCCAACCGGTTCGCCCTGCCGATCGAATACCTGCGGGTGGAAAGCCCGAGTGCGGAGGTGCAGGGCCACGGCCCTGACCAGCGCACGATCGTGCCTGGCTGCCGCGACGTCGGCATCACCGGGATCGAGCCGGTCGGCAACTATGCCGTGCGCCTGGTGTTCGACGACGGGCACGACACCGGCATCTATTCCTGGGAATACCTGCACGAGCTCGGCCGCGAGCAGGGACCGCGCTGGGAACGCTACCTCAACGAACTCGCCGCTCGCGGCCTGTCGCGCGATCCGCCGGCGCGCTGAGCGGCGCATCGAGGCAAGGCAGGCCAGGGGCGCTGGCCAGGGCGCTGTCCTGGGCGCTGTCCCTGGCCTTGCTTCGGGACGGCGGGGCATTCGGCCATCGCCGTGCGTTCGGGTGATTGCGGATGCCGGACGTTTTCCCGCCGCCTGCGGCGCTCGCTTGACCTGCCTGGATTGCCGGCGCATCTCCGCCCGGCCAGACGGCTGGACGGCCGCTGCTGCCGGCGGAGCTTCTCCGTCGCGCGGTGGAGGAAAGTCCGGGCTCCACGGGAATACGGTGCCGGCCAACGGCCGGCGGGGGCGACCCCAGGGATAGTGCCACAGAAAACAAACCGCCCGTTCCGCCGGCACCACGCGCCGGACGCAGCGGGCAAGGGTGAAACGGTGCGGCAAGAGCGCACCGCGCTCCCGGCAACGGGAGCGGCAGGGTAAACCCCACCGGGAGCAAGACCGAATAGGGGCGGCCGGTGCCGCGACGCGCAGGCGTCGCGGGCACCAGGGGCATTCCCGCTCCGTCGCCCGGGTTGGTCGCGTGAGGCGCGCCGCGAGGCGCGTCCCAGAGGAATGGTCGTCCCGCAGCGCCCCGGGCAACCGGGGACGCGGCGGACAGAACCCGGCTTACAGGCCGTCTGGCAATTTCCGCCCTCGGCCCGCGCACGTTTCCGTGTTGCGGAGGCGGGCGCATCGACCCCTCAGGGCATCCCCTTGGCACTCCTATGCGGCGGCCATTGCGCGGCAGTTTCGTCCGTTCCGGCCCGATCTCGGAACAAAGCAGGAAAACGGACGTTCCGTCGAATGTTCCTTGACCCGATCACGGAGTCACGTCCTACACGCCTGCGTAGGTCGCCTGCCGGCGACCCGCAGATCAGGCAGAATTACCGCCACGTTTGCGGCAAATCCCTTTGACGCCCATGGTTGCCCATGTTATCCCATGACCTCCCATTAACGGGCCAACCACCAACCTCCGCTCACCCGCCCCGCGTTCCTGACAGAGGCGCTGATCCCGGCGGGCGGGGCCAATCGGAGCGAGCGCGAAGGGCGGGCCGGTCGGATGACCCACTTCCTGGGCACCCACCAGAACAAGCTGGACGGCAAGGGCCGCGTATCGGTGCCCGCGCCGTTTCGCGCCGCCTTGCGTCAGTCCGACGGGGAGGGCGCGGCGAGCACCTGGCGGTTCGTGCTGCGCCCGTCGCACAAGTTCCGCTGCATCGAGGTCTGGCCGGAAGCGGCGTTCCGCGCGCTTGCCGCGCCGCTCGAAAAGATGGCGCTGTTCAGCGACGAGCACGACGATCTGACCAGCGCGCTCTATGCCGATTCGTTCGAAACGGAAACGGATCGGGAAGGCCGCATCGTGCTGCCCGACCTGCTGGTCGCCCATGCCGGACTCGGCCAGATGGTGGAGTTCGTCGGCCACGGCAACATCTTCCGCATCTGGGATCCGGCCGAGGGCGCCCGCCAGCGCGCCGAATCGCGCAGCCGCGCCCATGCCCGCGGACTGACGGTCATGATGGGCGGCCCGCTTGCGCCCCCGCCGCGTGCGACGGCCGACGCGGTTGGGGCGGCGCCATGAACGCCGCCGCTGTCCGCGTGCCGTCGGGTGCATCCGTGTCTCGCGACCCGGCGTCTGGCAATCCGGCGTCTGACGATCAGGCGTTCGGCGGCCATGTGCCGGTGCTGCGCGACGAGATGCTGGCCGCGCTCGCCCCGCGCGACGGTGGTATCTATCTCGACGCCACCTTCGGCGGCGGCGGCTATGCCGAGGCGATCCTGTCCGCGGCCGCCTGCACCCTGTTCGCGATCGACCGCGATCCGGACGCGCTCGCCCGCGGCGCCGCGCTCGCCGCGCGGTTTCCGGGCCGGCTGCACCTGCTGGGCGGTCGTTTCGGCGACGTGCTGGCCGCGGCGCTGGCGCCGGACGGCTGGCTCGCCACGCACGGCGTGCACGCGCTCGACGGCGTGGTGTTCGATTTCGGTGTCTCGTCCTTCCAGATCGACGATCCGGCGCGCGGGTTCTCGTTCCGTGCGGACGGGCCGCTCGACATGCGGATGGACCGCGGCGCCGATCCCGCAAGCCCGACCGCGGCCGATCTCGTGAACCGGCTGCCCGAGCGCGACCTCGCCGACCTGCTGCACGAACTCGGCGAGGAACGCGCGGCGCGGCGTATCGCGCGCGCCATCGTCGCGGCACGCGCGATCGCGCCGATCGAAACGACCGCGCGACTGGCCGGGATCGTCCGCGCCGTGCTGCCGCCGGACCGGTCCGGCATCGATCCGGCGACGCGCAGCTTCCAGGCGCTGCGCATCCGGGTGAACGACGAGCTGGGCGAGATCGCGCGCGGGCTCGCCGCCGCGGCGGCGCTGCTCGCGCCCGGCGGGCGGCTGGTGGCAGTGGCGTTCCATTCGCTGGAGGACCGGCTGGTGAAGCGCTTCATGATCGAAGCCGCGGGCCGCGCCCCGGCGCCGTCGCGGCACGACCCGCGCGGACTGCTGGCGCGGACCCCGCCGCGGTTCCGCCTGTGCGGTGCGCCTCTGCTGCGCCCCGGCGCGGCGGAGACGGCGGCCAACCCGCGCGCCCGCAGCGGCCGGCTGCGCGCGATGGAGCGCCTGGCCGCACCCGATCCGGTTCTGCCGCCCGAGGAGAGCGCGCCATGATCCGCCCGATCACCTGCGTCGCCGCGCTGCTGGCCTGCGCCACCGGGTACTACGTCTATGACGTGTCCCACCAGGTGAACCTGCTCGATCAGCAGATCGAACAGACCTTGCAGCAGACCAGTTCCATCCGCGAGCGCCTGCGGATGCTGCATGCGGAATGGACGGTGCGGAACCGGCCCGAGCGGCTGCAACGCCTGGCCGACCAGTATCTCGCGCTCCAGCCGACCAAGCCGGACCAGTTCGTGGCGATGACGGACCTCGCGAGCCGGTTGCCCCCGGTCCTGCCGGCGCCGGCGCCCGGAACCGCGATCGCCGACGGGACGTTGCCGATCGATGGCGCATTGCCGACCGACGGGGCATCGCCAGGAGGCGGGACGTTGTCAGCGGACGGGGCGCCGCCCGCCAAAGGCGCGCCCGACGTGGGGCTGATCGCCGCCGGGGCCGGCGTGGCCTCGGCCCCCGTCGCGGTGCCGAACGCCGCGGGTGTCGCAGGGGGTGTCGCTGGGCGCCCGGCCGCCGCGTCGACGGAGCCGCGCGCAACCGGTCGTGCCGTCGTCGCCGAAATCGTCCCGGAGCATCCGCCCGTCGCGGCGGTGCGCCTGGCGGCCGCGCCGAACGCTGCCCCGCCGTCCCACGATCACCCCGCGTTTGCCCATCCGCCGGTGCGGCATGTGGCGCCGACCCGGCCGCGTCTGCTCGCGGCATCGTTGCGTCCGCCGCAGCGTCCGGGTGGCTGGGTGCCACCGCGCCCCGCGCCCGTCCGCCTGGTTGCCGCCGGTTACCGCGCGCCGGCCTATCGTCCGCCGCCGCGACCGGAAGCGGGGGGCTCGCTGCTCGGCATGGCCCATACCTATGCGGCCGAGCCAGCGCCGATGCCGATGCCTTATGGCGGGGCCGCGGCCGGCGGCGGCGGCTAGGTCCGGCCAATGGCACGCCCACCACAGGATCCGCACGACGATCCCCGGCGACCGGGTCGTCCCTCGGGCCGCCCGCCGGAGCATCCCGGCTGGGCGGGGCCGTACGGCGACGACGGGCGGCCCGACGAGGACGCTCCGCCGCCCGGCTGGGATGCCCCGCCGCCGCCTGATGCGCCGCCCCCGGACATGCTGGCGGGCCTGCCGCCCGGCGGCATCCCGCGCACCCGCCGCGGGGCCGCACGGGCGGACGCCGTGCCGCGCATGGAGACCGTGCGCGTCACTGCGCCCGATCTGCGCCGGCGTGCCCTCCAGCAGCGCACCCGCAACCGGCTGGTGGCCACCATCGGCGGTCTCCTCGTGCTGTTCGCGGCGTTGCTGGTGAAGCTCTCGCTTGCGACCGTGCTGATGCCGCTGCGCCCGCCGCCGGCGCGCCATCGGGTCGCGAGCCTGCTCGACCACCCGGCCGAGCTTGCCGCGCCCCTGCCCGAACACCGGGCCATGATCACCGACCGGCACGGCCATATCCTGGCGATCTCGCTCCCCTCGGCCGCGCTCTATGCCGATCCGCGCCAGATCGTCGATCCGGCCGCGGTGGCCGCGAAGCTGCACCAGGTGCTCCCCGACCTCGATCCAGCCCTGGTGGCGCGCCGGCTGGCCGCCAACCATATGCAATTCGTCTATCTCGATCGCGCCATCACCCCGGAGGAGGAGGAGGCGGTCAACGACCTCGGCATTCCGGGTCTTGATTTCCTGTCGACCGAAATCCGCCGCTACCCGATGGGCCGCCTCGCCGCGCAGGTGCTGGGCGGGGTCGATGTGGACGAGAACGGCGTCGCGGGGGTGGAGAAGTTCTTCAACAAGCGCCTGATGACCGACCCCAAGCCGTTGCGTCTGTCGATCGACGTGCGGGTGCAGGCGGTGCTGCGCGACGAGCTGGCGCGGGCCATGAAGGAGTTCAAGGCGCTCGGCGCCACCGGCATCGTGATGAAGGTCGATACCGGCGAAGTCCTGGCGATGGTCAGCCTGCCCGATTACGATGCCAACGATTTCGCCAGCGCGCCGCCCGACGCACGCTTCAATCGCGCCGCCAGCGGCGCCTACGAACCGGGCAGCACGTTCAAGCTGCAAACGGCTGCGGTGGCGCTCAACGACGACGTGATTCATATCTGGGATCGCTTCGACACCATGCATCCGATCCACGTCGGGCGCTTCACCATCACCGATTTCGAGCCGGCGCACGCCGATTATGCGCTGCCGGAGATCATTGCCCAGTCCTCCAACATCGGCGCCTCGCACATCGCCATGCTGGTCGGGCGCGACCGTCAGCGCGCCTTTCTGCGCGCCAACGGCATGTTCGCCGCCGCGCCGATCCAGTTGCCTGAATCGGCGCCGCCGATCGTGCAGCCGAAGCGGATCTGGGGGCCCGTCTCGGTGATGACCGTCTCCTTCGGCAACGGGATCGCGGTCACGCCGATCCAGCTCATTACCGGCACCGCCAGCCTGGTCGACGGCGGCGTGTATCACGATCCCACCCTCATCGCCCTGCCGCGCGGCGAAATCCCGCCCGGGCGGCGCGTGATCCGCCGTTCGGTGTCCATGATGATCCGCAAGCTGATGCGGGTCGTGGTCACGAGCGGTACGGGGGAGCCGGCGCGCGTACCCGGCTTCCTGGTCGGCGCCAAGACCGGGACCTCGCAGAAGATCGGCAAGGACGGCTACCGCCAGCACACCAACCTGAGTTCGATGCTCGCTGCCTTCCCGATGACGCACCCGCGCTACATCATCTATGCGATGCTCGACAGCCCGCAGGGCAACAAGAGCACCTACGGGTTCTCCACCGGCGGTTGGACCGCCGGGCCGGTGATCAAGCGCACCATCGCGCGTATCGGACCGATGCTGGGGATCCTGCCGGCCACGCCGGCGCAACTGCCGGGCCTGCAGCAGGCGCTGTTCCTGCCGCTCGCGCCGGCCATCCCGCCGGGCCAGCCGCTGCTCGATGCGGTGCCGGGCGGGATGGAGGGGGACAAATCGTGGCGGCAGGGCATTCCCGCCACTCCGCGGCCGCCCGCCCCACGGGTCTCCGCGGATCGCCGGCCGGCGGGCACCCTCGCGGCTGACTGGCGCGGGTCGGCGCGCCCGCCGACGCTGGCCACGGCACGGACTCTGTTGCGCCCCCCGGCGCGCACGCCGTCCCGGCGCGGCCCTGCTGAGCTGATGAGCGAGGAGGTCCCGATTGCGCGGCACTGACCTGCTTGCCGACTTGTCCGGCCCCGGGCCCGGCCCCAGCGCGCCGTCGGCGTGGCAGGCACTCCGCGGCCTCGACTTTGCCGGCGTGACCGCCGACAGCCGCCAGGTCGCCCCGGGCTTCCTGTTCGCGGCCCTGCCCGGCGGGCGCGCCGACGGGCGTAGCTTCATCGCCGAGGCGGTCGCGCGCGGGGCCGTCGCCGTGCTCGCCCCACCCGGGACCGCCTGGCCCGAGGGCGTGCCGTCGCGGCCGTTGATCGAGGACCCCGCCCCGCGCCGGCGGCTTGCGGAGTTCGCCGCCCGCTTCGCCGGGCCGCAGCCGCGCTGCATCGCCGCGGTCACCGGGACCAACGGCAAGACCAGCACCGTCTCTTTCCTGCGCCAGATCTGGGCGGCCGGCGGGCAGGCGGCGGCGAGCCTCGGTACCCTGGGGTTGGAGGTGGAAGGCGCGGCGTCGCCCATGCCCGCCGCCGGCGCCAGCCTGACCACGCCCGATCCGGTCGCCCTCGCCGACATGCTGGCCCGCCTCGCCCGGGCCGGGATCGCGCAGGTCGCGATCGAGGCGTCCTCGCACGGGCTCGCGCAATTCCGGCTGGATGGCGTGCGGCTCGCCGCCGCCGGCTTCACCAATCTTACCCGCGATCACCTCGACTATCACGGCACCGAGGACACCTACCGCGCCGCCAAGCTGCGCCTGTTCGCCGAGCTGCTGCCGGCGGGCGCCCCCGCGGTCGTCAACGCGGATATGGACCAGGCGAGCCTGGCGGCGCTGGGCGCGATCGCCGCCGCCCGCCGGCTCGACCTGCGCACGGTGGGGGAGGCGGGCACCACGCTGCGCCTGTGCGCCGCCCGGCCGCGTCCGGACGGGCAGGATATCGAGGTCATGCGCCCGGACGGGACCCGTCGCGCGCTGCCGCTGGCCTTGCCGGGGCGGTTCCAGGCGGAGAACGCCCTGCTCGCCGCCGCACTCGCCGAAGCGCTGGGTGAGACCGATGCGCTGGCCCGGCTGCCCGGCCTGCACGGCGTGCGCGGCCGGCTGGAACTGGCGGCAAAGCTGCCCGGCGGCGCGGCGGCCTATGTGGATTACGCCCATACGCCGGATGCGCTGGCCCGGCTGCTTGGCGCGCTGCGCCCGCACGCGGCGGGGCGGCTGATCGTGGTGTTCGGTGCCGGCGGCGATCGCGACCGCGGCAAGCGCCCGCTGATGGGCGCGGCGGCGGCGGAAGGGGCGGATACGGTCATCGTCACCGACGACAATCCGCGCAGCGAGGACCCCGCGGCGATCCGCGCGGCGATCCGTGCGGCCTGCCCGGCGGCGCTGGAGATCGGCGACCGTGCCGCCGCCATTGCCGCCGGGATGGACCTGCTGCGCTCGGGCGACGTGCTGGTGGTGGCCGGCAAGGGCCACGAGCCGGGCCAGATCGTCGGCGGCACGGTAATCCCGTTCGACGATGCCGGGGTGATCCGCGGCTTGGCTGGGCAGGGCGCATGACCGCGCTCTGGACTGCGGCCGACCTCGCGGCAGCCACCGGCGGGCGGTGCACGGTGCCGTTCGATGCCGACGGGGTCGCGATCGACACCCGCACGATCGCCCCCGGCGACCTGTTCGTCGCGCTGCGCGGGGAGCATCGGGACGGCACGGACTTCGTCGCCGACGCCCTGGCGCGCGGCGCCGCCGGGGCGATGGTGGCGGTCGCGGCCGGGCTGGCGGACGGCGCGCCGCTGCTGCTGGTGGACGACACGCTCGCCGGGCTGACGGCGCTGGGCGCGGCCGGGCGCGCCCGGTTCGCGGGACAGGTGGTCGCCATCACCGGCAGCGTCGGCAAGACCACGACGAAGGAGATGCTGCGCCGCATTCTGGCCGCGCAGGGACCGACCCATGCTGCCAGCGCCTCGCACAACAATCATTGGGGCGTGCCGCTCACCCTGGCCCGGCTGCCGGCCGATGCGGCCTTCTGCGTCGCCGAGCTGGGCATGAACCACGCCGGGGAGATCGCGCCGCTGGCCCGGCTGGCGCGGCCGCATGTCGCGGTGATCACGACCATCACCGCCGCGCACATCGGCCATCTCGGCTCGCTCGCGGCAATTGCCGAGGAGAAGGCAGCAATCCTGGGCGGGGTGCAGCCGGGCGGGGCGGCCGTGCTGCCCGCCGACAGCGCGCAGTTGCCGCTGCTGCGCGCCGCCGCGCGCGCCGCCGGGGTGGCGCGGGTGGTGACGTTCGGCGCCGATCCCGCGGCCGATGTCCGGCTCGAAGCCGTCGTCGCGGAGGACGGCGACGCCAGTCTGGTGCGCGCGTCCGTCGGCGGTGAACCGGTCGCGTTTCGCCTGCAGGCCCCGGGCCGACACATGGCGTTGAACGGGTTGGCGGCGCTGGCCGCGGCGGTGGCGCTCGGCGTGGCGCCGGCGGCCGCGGCGGGCGCCCTGGGCGGATTCGCGCCCGTGGCAGGCCGTGGCGCGCGGCGCCCGATCGCGGTGCCCGGCGGGACCGTGCTGCTGCTGGACGAGAGCTACAACGCCAACGGCGCCTCGATGCGCGCCGCCCTCGCGGTGCTGGCGGCAACGCCGGCGGCGCGGCGGGTCGTGGTGCTGGGCGACATGCTGGAACTCGGCGCGCACGGGCCGGCCGAGCATGCGTCCCTCGCCCCCGCGGTCGTCGCAGCCGCCGACTGCGTGTTTGCCTGCGGGCCGCTGATGCGCCATCTGTCCGCCGCGTTGCCGGCGGAGCTGCCCGCACGGCACGCCGCGGATGCCGCCGCCCTCGCCGCCCTGCTGGTACCGGCGATTCGCCCGGGCGATGCCGTGCTGGTCAAAGGCAGTCTCGGGAGCAATATGAAACTGATCGTCGCCGCGCTCGAGCGGCTGGCGGAGGCGGCCTGATGCTGTTCGCCCTCGCCCGCCCGCTCGCCCACGATGTCTCCGCCTTCAACGTGCTGCACTACATCACGTTCCGCGCCGGCGCGGCCTGTCTGACCGCGCTCGTCATGAGCTTCCTGATCGGCCCCGGCCTGATCCGCTGGCTGCGCCGCACCCAGCGCCTGGGCCAGCCGATCCGTGCCGACGGACCCGAACGCCATCTGATCGAAAAGGCCGGCACGCCCACCATGGGCGGGGTGCTGATCCTGCTCGCCACCCTCGGATCGACGGTGCTCTGGGTCGATCTGCGCAACCGCTACGTCTGGGCGGTCATGGGGGTGACGTTCGGCTATGGGTTGCTCGGTTTCGCCGACGACTGGCTGAAACTGTCGCGCCGCAGCCACAAGGGGCTGGCGGGGCGGCTGAAGCTGCTCGGCCAGGCGGCCATCGGTCTCGTCGCGTCGGCGTGGATCATGCACACGACCGGCGGCACCCTGGGCGATTCGGTGGCGCTGCCGGTATTCAAGAACCTGTTGATCCCGCTCGGCTTCGGGTTTCCGGCGTTCGGCGCGCTGGTCATGATGGGCAGTTCGAACGCGGTGAACCTGACCGACGGGCTGGATGGGCTTGCCATCGTGCCGACCATCATCGCGGCCGGGGTGTTCGCGCTGATCGCCTACCTGGTCGGCAACCGTATCTTTGCCGACTACCTGCAATTGCATCCGGTGCCGGGTGCGGGCGAGCTCATGGTGTTCTGCTCGGCGCTGATCGGGGCCGGGATCGGGTTCCTGTGGTTCAACGCGCCGCCGGCGGCGGTGTTCATGGGCGACACCGGGTCCCTGGCGCTGGGCGGCGCGTTGGGCGCGGTCGCCGTGGTGACCAAGAACGAGATCGTGCTGGCGATCGTGGGCGGTCTGTTCGTGGTCGAGACCGTCTCCGTCATCATCCAGGTGTTCTGGTTCAAGCGCACCGGGCAGCGGGTGTTCCTGATGGCGCCGTTGCACCATCATTTCGAAAAGAAGGGTTGGGCGGAACCGACGATCGTGATCCGGTTCTGGATCATCTCCATGATCCTGGCCCTGGTCGGGCTGGCGACGTTGAAAATCCGATGAGCGGTTTCCCGCCCGATCTGTTCGCCGGCCGGCGCTACGCCGTGCTGGGTCTCGGTCGCAACGGCGCGCCCGCCGCGACCGCGCTGGCGGCGATGGGCGCGGACGTGGTGGCGTGGGACGATGATCCGGGGGCGCGGCGGCTCGCTGCTCCGGGGGGTCGTGCGACCTCTCCCCCCAACCCCCTCCCGCAAGGGGAGGGGGAGTTGCACCCTGCTCCCCCTCCCCTTGCGGGAGGGGGCCGGGGGGAGGGGGCGCGCGTCCCCGGCGATGGCTCGCTCGTCCTCCGCGATCCGTTGACGACCGATTTCGCCTTCGACGCGCTGGTGCTTTCGCCGGGCATTCCGCACGTCCTGCCGGCGCCGCACCCGGTTGCCGCGCGCGCCCGCGCCGCCGGGATACCGATCCTGTCGGACGTCGAGCTGCTGTTCCGCGCCGTGCGCGCCGCCGGATCGCGGGCGCATTTCGTCGGCGTCACCGGCACCAACGGCAAATCGACCACCACCGCCCTGCTCGCCCATATCCTGGCGGGCGCCGGGGTGCCGGTGGCGGCGGGCGGCAACCTCGGGCCGGCCGCGCTGGCGCTGCCGCTGCTGCCCGACAACGGCGTCTATGTGCTCGAAATGTCGAGCTATATGTTGGAGCGAATCGAAACCGTGCGCTTCGATGCCGCGGCAATGCTCAATCTCTCCCCCGACCACCTCGATCGGCACGGCGGCATGGCGGGCTATGCCGCGGCCAAGCGGGCGATCTTCGACCGCCAGACGGCGGCCGACCTCGCCGTGCTGGGCGCCGACGATGCGCTGTCCTGCGCGCTGGCGGCCGACCTGCGTGCCCGCCCGGCGCCGGTGATCGGAATCTCCGGCGCGCCGGCGGGAGCGGGCGGTTGCGCGGCCGATATCGTCTGCGTCGATGGCATCCTGCGCGACCGGTCCGGCCCGATCCTGTCGATGGCCGAGGCTCCGGCGCTGCCCGGGGCCCACAACGCCCAGAACGCCGCCGCGGCGGTCGCGCTAGGGTTCGGCCTCGGCGTCGGGCGCGCTGCCGTCGCGTCCGCCATCGCGAGCTTCCCCGGCCTGCCGCACCGCCAGCAGCAGATCGCCCGCATCGACGGGGTCGCCTTCGTCAACGACAGCAAGGCGACCAACGCCGACGCCGCGGCGCGCGCGCTCGGCTGCTATCCGCAGCTGGTCTGGATCGCCGGCGGGCTGGCGAAGGACGGCGGGATCGCCCCGCTCGCCCCGTTCTTCCCGCGCATCGCGCACGCCTTCCTGATCGGGCGGGACGCGCCGGCGCTCGCCGCCACCCTGGCCGCCGCCGGCGTGCCGCATACCCTCGCCGGAACCCTGGAGGACGCCGTGCCCGCCGCCTTCGCTGCCGCGACCGCCGCTTGCGCCCCGGTCGTGCTGCTTTCGCCCGCCTGCGCGAGCTTCGACCAATTCTCCGGGTTCGATGCCCGCGGTGCGCGCTTCGCCGCTCTCGTTGCTGCCCTCGGGGCTGTTCCGCATGGGCTTGCCACCCTGGGCCGCGACGCGGCGCCGGCGCGGACCGGGGAGGCTGCGTGATGGCCGTCTCGCGCGCCGATACCTCCGTCCTCGGCCGCTGGTGGTGGACCGTCGACCGCCAGACCCTGGGCGCCGTCGGGCTGCTGATCGGGTTCGGCTACATCCTGATCCTTGCGTCCTCGCCCTCGGTCGCAGAACGCATCGGCGATGCGCGCGATGCGCTGGTGCTGAAACAGGTGTTCTTCCTCGCGATCGGTGGCGCGGTGATGATCGGCATCTCCCTGCTGTCGCCGCGCGACATCCGCCGGGTCGCGCTGGCGGGCGGGATCGTGGCGATGCTGCTGACCGCCGCAACCCTCGTGATCGGGGTGGAAATCCTGGGGGCGCGGCGCTGGATCGCCCTGCCCGGATTCGCGGTGCAGCCGAGCGAATTCCTCAAGCCCTGTTTCGCCGTCGTCACCGCCTGGCTGCTCGCCGAGCATCGCCGCGCGCCGCGCTTCCCGGGCGCGTGGATCGCCGGCGGGATTTTCCTGCTGATCGTGCTGTTGCTGAAGGAACAGCCGGACGTGGGCATGACCGCGGTCATCACCGCCGTGTTCTTCGTGCAGTTGTTCGTGGACGGGCTGAACCTGTTCCTCGCCGGCATCGGTGTGCTGATGATGGTCGGGGGCGCCATCGGGTCCTACCTCATGTTCGCCCACGTGCGTGCGCGGGTGGAGGAATTCCTGCATCCGCACGGCCCGCACACCTACCAGGTGACGATGGCCCTGGAAGCCTTCGGCAACGGCGGGCTGTGGGGCCGCGGCCCCGGCGAGGGCCGGATCAAGGACATCCTGCCCGACGCGCATGCCGACTTCGTCTTCGCCGTGGCCGGGGAGGAATTCGGCCTGGTGATCTGCGCCGTCATCATCGGCGTGTTCGCCTTCATCGTCCTGCGCGGATTGCTGCGCCTGCTGCACGAGCCGGATCCGTTCACCGTGCTGGCCTGCACCGGGCTGCTGGTGGGCTTCGGGTTGCAGGCGTTCGTGAACATGGCCTCGTCGCTGGAACTGATCCCGACCAAGGGGATGACGTTGCCGTTCATTTCCTACGGCGGATCGTCGGTAATCGCGGTGGCGCTCGGGATCGGGATGCTGCTGGCGCTGACCCGACGACGCGCGCGCGGAGACTTGCCATGAGGGGACCCGCGGTGAAACCGGTGGTGATCGCGGCCGGCGGCACGGGCGGACATCTGTTCCCGGCCGAGGCGCTGGCGGCGGAACTGATCGCGCGCGGCCGGCGCATCGCGCTGATGACCGACGCCCGCTCGCGTGCGCTGGACAGCCCCGTGTTCGCCGGGCGCGAGCGCTTCGTGCTGCCGGGTGCCGGCATCGCCGGGCGCGGCGCGGCGCGGGCGGCGCGCGCGATCGTTGCGCTGGCAGCGGGCACGGTGCAGGCGCGGGCCATCCTGGGCCGGCTGGACGCCGCGGTGGTGGTGGGCTTCGGCGGCTATCCCTCGGTGGCGCCCGTGCTGGGCGCGCGCTTGCTGCGCGCCCGTCCGCCGGTGGTGCTGCACGAACAGAACGCGGTGCTGGGACGCGCGAACCGCTTCCTTGCCCGACACGCCGCCTGTCTGGCACTGAGCTTTCCCGACACCACCCGGGTGCCCGGCGGCACCGCAACGACATTGACCGGCAATCCGGTGCGTCCCGCGATCGCGGCGCTGGCCGGCGCGGGATACGCGCCGCCGGGCACGGACGGGACCTTGCGATTGCTGGTGCTCGGCGGCTCGCTCGGCGCGCGGGTATTCGCCGATGTGCTGCCGGCGGCGCTGGCCGCGCTGCCGGAGCCGCTGCGGGTGCGCCTCGCCGTAGTGCAGCAATGCCGTGCGGAGGATCTGGCGCGGGTGCGCGCCGCCTACGACGCGGCCGGCATCGCTGCCGAGCTGGCGCCGTTCTTCGCCGATGTCGCCGCCCGGCTCGCCGCCGCGCATCTGGTGGTGTCGCGCGCCGGCGCCTCCAGCGTCGCAGAACTCGCCGTCGCCGGGCGCCCCGCGCTGCTGGTGCCGCTGCCGGGCGCGATCGACGACCACCAGAGCGCCAACGCGCGTGCCCTGGTCGCTGCCGGCGCGGCCGAGGCGATCGCTCAGGCCGCCTGCACGCCCGCGGTCCTGGCCGAACGCCTCGCCGCCTGGCTCGGCGATCCGGCGCGGCTGGCGGACGCCGCGCGCGCCACCGCAACCGTGGCGCGCACCGATGCGGGCGCCCGCCTCGCCGACTTGGTGGAAAGCCTCATGCGTCGCGAAACGATCGGCACGGCGGCAGGAGCGCACGCATGAGAGCCCTGCCGTTGTCCATCGGCACCATCCATTTCGTCGGCATCGGCGGCATCGGCATGTCCGGCATCGCCGAAGTGCTGCACACGCTCGGCTATCGCGTGCAGGGCAGCGACATCGCCGATTCCGCCAACGTCCGCCGCCTGCGCGAGGCCGGCATCGCCGTCGCCATCGGCCACGAAGCGGCGCATCTGGGCAATGCCCAGGTGGTGGTCGTGTCCTCGGCCGTGCAGCGCGACAACCCCGAAGTTGTCGCCGCGCGGGCGCGCTTCATCCCCGTCGTGCGGCGGGCGGAAATGCTCGCCGAGCTGATGCGGCTCAAATGGTCGATCGCAGTCGGCGGCACGCACGGCAAGACCACCACCACCAGCCTGATCGCCGCCGTGCTGGAAGCGGCGAAACTCGATCCCACCGTCATCAACGGCGGCATCATCAACGCCTACGGATCGAACACCCGCATGGGCCAGGGCGAGTGGATGGTGGTGGAGGCCGACGAAAGCGACGGCAGCTTCCTGCGCCTGCCAGCGGTCATCGCCGTGGTCACCAACATGGACCCCGAGCACCTCGACCACTGGGGTACCGGCGAGGCGATGGTCGCCGGCTACGACCAGTTCGTCGCCAACATCCCCTTCTACGGCTTCGCGGTGCTCTGCATCGACCATCCGGCGGTCCAGCAGATGATCCCCCGCCTCGCGGATCGGCGCATCATCACCTACGGGTTCAGCCCGCAAGCCGACGTGCGCGCCGAACAACTGCGCACCGACCGCATGGGCGCGACGTTCCACGTGACGGTGACGGACCGGATCCGCAACCGTACCCGTCAGATGGGGCCGTTCCGGCTGCCCATGCTGGGGAGCCACAACGTGCAGAACGCCCTCGCCGCCGTCGCGGTCGGCGTCGAAATGATGATCGATGACGACACCTTGCGCAGCGCGTTCGCCTCCTTCAGCGGCGTGAAGCGCCGCTTCACCAAGACCGGCGAAGCCGGCGGCATCACCATCATCGACGACTACGGCCACCATCCGGTGGAAATCGCCGCCGTGCTGAAAGCCGCCCGCCAGGCCGGCGCGAAGAACGTGGTCGCGGTGGTCCAACCGCACCGCTACTCCCGCCTGCACTCGCTGTTCCCCGAATTCTGCGCCGCCATGAACGACGCCGGCACCGTGATCGTGGCCGACGTCTATCCCGCCGGCGAAGCCCCCATCCCCGGCGTCAATCGCGACGCCCTGGTCGAAGGCCTGCGCGCCCGCGGCCACCGCAGCGTCGTGCCGCTGCCCAGCCCGGCCCGGCTGGCCGAAATGGTGTTCGCCATCGCCCGCCCAGGCGACTTCGTCGTCTGCCTCGGCGCCGGCAACATCACCCAATGGGCCGCCACCCTGCCCGCCGAACTGGCCGCGCTGCAGGCCCAGGCCGGCAAGCGCGCGGGAACGGCGGCATGATCGGGGTGGTCCGCAAGCAAGCAAGGCCAGGGGGCGCTGCCCCCTGGACCCCCGCCAGGGAACTAGTCCCCTGGACCCCTTCTTTTGGGTTCCTCGCGTGTGGG
>JABBNW010000048.1 GCA_019352115.1 Pseudomonadota bacterium | reverse complement strand
AAGCAAGGCCAGGGGCGCTGCCCCTGGACCCCGCCAAGGGCTAGCCCTTGGAACCCTTCTGTCGGTTCCTCGCGTGTTGGGGTGTTGGCGAGGGCGCCCCCGCCTACCCCCCGCGATCGAACGGAATCGGCTGCGACCGGTATGCCGCCAGGCTGCGGCCCGGCGGCGCCGCCCCCCCCGCCGGGCCGGATCGGATGATCCGGAAGCCGGCGGCCAGACGCGGCGGCGCCATCGCCAGCGGCGTGACCGGGGCGAACGGGCTGGCCGCGCCCCCTGCCCCGCCCGACGCCACGACCGTCCCCCCGCCCGCCGGGCCGCCGAGCCGCGCCCAGGCCGCCATCACCTGCGCCCGATACGGACCGGCCAGCGCCGGCGTCTGCGAGTGATAGGCCGCCGCCGCCGCCGCCCAGTCATGCGTGGCGGCGAACAGGCGGCGGAGGAAGGCCGCGGCATAGCGCGCATTGGCCGCGGGATCGAACGCCTCCGCCAGGCTGGCGAAGGCATGCGGGTGGTGCAGCAGGTTGACCTGCAAACAACCCACGTCGATCGAGCGCGCCCCGGTCGCCTGCGCCGCGCGCACGGCGGCGATCGCCTGCGCTGCGTCGGGATAGAAGGCGCCCCGCCCCTCCACATCGATGGTCCAGGGCCAGGGCAGCATCGTCCCGCCCGCGGCCACTTGCCGCCCGCTCTCGACGAGGCCGATCGCTTGCAGCAGGCGGGGCGGAATCCCCTCCCCCCTCTCCGCCGCGGCGATCGCCTGGCGGCATTGCAGCCCCGGCCCGGCCATCGCCGAGAACGGTGCGACGCGGACGCGTCCGGCCGGCACCGGCAGCGGGGCCATTTGCCAGAAGGGCCCGACCGGCACGGCCGCGGACGGCGGCGCGGCGAGACCGGGCCGCGCGCCCGGCGCGCTCAGCCCCGGGCCGACGATCAACCCCGCCGGAATCGACGCCCGTTCCGCGCGCGCGGCCCCGGGAAAAACCATCCCGAAGAGAACGGCCCCAGAGAAAACCACCCAAGGAAGCGTGAATGGGATAACCAGCGGGATCGCGACCCGGATCGCGGCCAGGATGACGGACAAAACCCCGGACGGCAGAGGAAACCGACGCATCCCCGGGGCCTTAGGCTGAATTCCTTAAGGATTTGCTACCGGCGCCCACGGCAATGCTGCATTGCAAAAAAACGCTTGAGTTCCTGGGCCGTCGCGGCTAGATTGTGCGTCGCAGCAATGCGGCTTCGGCCGCGCTGTCTGCTTTCTTGGACGTTTCCTCCCTAAACTTGGCGGGGCCAACAGGCCCCGCCATTTTTTTGTCCTGCGTCCCGGCGCCGGCCACGCGCGCTGCGGCGGCGCAGGTCGGGGAGGACACCCACCCGGCTCTGGCCGTGCAGGCCCGAGCAATGGCACAACCGTCTCCATGCTGCGATTCGACGCGGTCGGCCTGCACTATGCCACTGGCGCGACGCCGGGGCCGGACGTGCTGCGCGATCTCAGCTTCCATGTGCCGGAAGGCGCGTTCCGCTGGCTGCTCGGCCCGTCCGGGGCCGGCAAGACCAGCCTGCTGCGACTCATGTATCTCGCCGCCCGGCCCACGCGCGGCAGTCTGCACGTGCTCGGCAGCGACATCGTCGCCGCCCCGCGCCGCGCCCTGCCCGGCCTGCGCCTGCGCATCGGCGTCGTGTTCCAGGACTTCCGCCTGCTCGGCCATCTGTCGGCGTTCGACAACGTCGCCCTGCCGCTGCGCCTGGCCGGCCGCGGCGAGGGCCAGATCCATGCCGACGTCACCGAAATGCTGCGCTGGGTCGGCCTCGCCGCCCGCAGCGACGCCCATCCGGCGGAGCTTTCCGGCGGCGAGCAGCAGCGGGTGGCGATCGCGCGCGCGGTGATCGCCCGGCCCGCCCTGCTGCTCGCCGACGAACCCACCGGCAACCTGGACGAGGCGCAGGCGGAACGCCTCCTGCTGCTGTTCCGCGAGCTGAACCGGCTCGGCACCACCGTCGTGGTCGCGACCCACAACGAGCATCTGGTGGCCCGCCAGCCCGCCCCCGCCCTGCGGCTCGACCACGGCCGGCTGATTGAGGGGGGGGCGTAGGATGGCGCGCCGCTCGCCGCTGCGTCCCGCCGGCTTCGACGAGCTCGGCCTGCGGCGGGCCCTGGCCGACCGGATGCTGCCGTTCCTGGTGGCGGCGATGGCCTTCCTCGCCGCGCTGGCGCTGGCCGGCTGGGTCGGCGCGGCCACCCTGGCGCAGCACTGGCAACGCGGCGCCGGTGCCTCGCTCACCGTGCAGGTGCCACACCCGGACGATCCGGCCTTGGGCGCGCCCGGCACCCGGGTCGATCGGGTGCTGGGGATGCTGGACGCGACGCCGGGCATCGCCGGGGCGCGCACGCTCACCGCGGCGGAATTGCAGGCGCTGCTGCGCCCCTGGCTCGGCCCCGGGCCCGATCCGCTGCTGCGCCGGCTGCCGGCGGTGGTGGCGGTACGGCTCGCCGACCCGCCACCGGGCGCGGCGGCACTCGCCACCCTCGGCACCCGGCTGGACCAGGCCGCCCCGGGCACAATGGTGGAGACGCAAGGGGTGTGGATCGACAGGCTGCTGGCCCTCGCGCGCAGCCTGCAGGCCTGCGCCGGCGCGGCCCTGCTCGTGGTCGCGGCGGTGGCCGCCGCGGTGGTCGCCGTCGCCACCCGGGCGGGATTGTCGGCGCGGCGGGAGGCGATCGAGATCGTGCACGGCCTGGGCGCCACCGACGGCTTCATCGCCGCCCGCTTTGCCGGCCGCGCGACGGTGCTCGCGGCCGCCGGTGGCGTGGCGGGCGCCGTGGCGGCGCTGCCAGTGCTGCTGGCGTTGGCCAGCCTCGCTGCGCCCTTTGCCGCCGGCGGCAGCGGGCCGAGCGCCGAGATCTCGGCCGCCGGCCTCGGCCGCAGCCTGCCGGGCGCGCTCCCGGTCGCGCTGTGGCTGTTGCTGCCCGGGCTGCCGCTGGCCGCCGCGGCGATCGGGTTCACCACCGCCCAGGTCACGGTGCGGCGCTGGCTGCGGCGGCTGCCATGAGCGGCGCCGCCCCGCGCCGCCCCCGGCGCCTCGCGGTGCTGCTCGGGCGCGCCCTTGCGCTGGTGGCGGCGCTCTGGCTTGGCGGGTTTGCCTGGTTCCTGGTCCTGGCGGCCCGACCGGCGCCCTCCCATGCCCACGCCCAGGGGATCGTCGCCCTGACCGGCGGGGCGGACCGGGTGCGCACCGCGCTCCGCCTGCTCGCCGCCGGGGCGGCCCGGCGGTTGCTGGTGAGCGGCATCGGCGGCGGGGCGGGGCTCGCCGATCTCGGCCGCCGCGCCGGGTTCGACCCCGCGCCGCTCGCCCCGCGCGTCACCCTCGGGCGCGGCGCCGCCTCCACCTTCGGCAACGCCGAGGAGGCCGCGGCCTGGGCGCGCGCCAAGCACATTCGCTCGTTGATCCTGGTCACCGCCTTCTATCATATGCCGCGCGCCGAGACGGAGTTCCGCCGTGCCCTCCCCGATGTGCGCCTGGTCCCCTGGCCCGTGCGCCCGCCGGGGATGCGCCGGCTCGACGGCCTCGCGAGCTGGACCGGGGCGCGGCTGATGGGCGAGGAGTACATGAAATTTCTCGCGGCCCATCTGGGGCTGACGGCGCTCGTTCCCGGACCGCCGCCGCGGCTGGTGCCCGCCAGCCTGGAAGCCGGCCCCGGATCGGCGCACGCCGCGAGACGCGGATGACCCTGCTCCGCTCGGTGCTGTTCAACGCCTGGTTCTTCGGCATCACCACCGTGCTGTCGGTGATCGGCGCCGCCAGCGTGGCCGTGGCGCCCGCCAGCGCGCTGCCGATCGCCCGGCTGTGGGCGCGCCTGGTCCTGGCTGGCCTGCGGCCCCTGTGCGGCATCCGCTGGGAGGTGCGCGGACGGGAGCACCTGCTGCCCGAGGGGCCGCTGCTCATCGCCTCCCGCCATCAGTCGGCGTTCGACACCATGGTCTGGCTGCTGCTGCTGCCGCGCTGCACCTACGTCCTGAAGCAGGAACTGACCCGCATTCCGCTGTTCGGCCGGATGTTCCGCCCGGCCGGCCAGATCGTGCTGGACCGGAGCGGCGGGACGACGGCCTTGCGTGCCCTGGCGCGGGACGCCTCGGCCGCAGCCAAGGCCGGTGGGCAGATCGTGATCTTCCCGGAAGGCACGCGTGCCGCCCCGGACCAACTACTGCCGCTGCAGCCCGGCATCGCCGCGATCGCGATCCGCACCGGGCTGCCGGTGACCCCGGTGGTGACCGACTCCGGCCGGTTGTGGGGACGCCGGGCGTTCCGCAAGCGGCCGGGGGTAATCCACGTCACCGTGCTGCCCCCGTTGGCCCCGCCCGCCGGCGGCGCGGGTGCGCGCGACGACTTCATGCGACGCCTCGCGGAGGCTCTGGAAACCGATCCGGAACGCTGTGGATAAGTCTGTGCATGAGGCGTCTTCCCAACTGCCACAGGACGGGAAAACGTCCCTGTAATATCCTGATATAAATGACTTTTATGCCGATGAATGGTGGTTTCCGGCAGCGTCGAGGGGATGGGGATGAAGCGGGGGATCACACCTTCCGGTTGTATTTTCCGGGATCAAAATAAACGCTCCGCGTGTGGTGCGCGGATTGTGCCGCGGCGCCGATGGCCCTATGCAGCCGCGATCGGGGAGTGATCGATGCGCCGGCTCTGGATCGGGTTGCTCGCCGCCCTGCTGGTGCTCGGGAGCGCCGATACGGTGGCCTGGTATTGGGCCACCGACCGTCTGGCCGCCGGGTTCGCCGCCTGGCGGCAGGCGGAGGAGACCGCCGGGTGGACGATACGCGCGGGACAGCCGCGGCGCGCCGGCTGGCCGCTCAGCGCCGATCTCGTGGTCCCGCACCTGCGGGTGACGCCGAAGCCGGATGAACCCTGGCCGGTGACTTGGCGGGTCCAGCGGCTGGTGCTGCGGCTGCGGCCGCATTTCCCGCCGCGCCTGTCGATTGCCGCCATGGGGCCCCAGACGCTCGGTCCCCCGGCCGGTCCCGAGATTCCCTTCACCGCCTCCCGCTTTGTGGTGCACCTGCCCTGGCATCCGGATCCGCGGGCGGCTGCGGTCGATATGGTCGTGCGCGGGCTGCGCGTCGGCCCCCCCCGAAAGGCTGCGGAGGCTGCGCTACCGGAGGGCCCCGGCCCGCGGACGAAGGACGCGGCGGCCACGACGCCGGGACAGATGTCGCTCGGCGCCTTGCGGCTGCGGCTCGACTGGCACCAAGGGGGAGCCGCGGCGGGTGACAACCGCGGCGAGGGGAACGGCCTCGACTTCGCGCTCCTGGTGCGCGACGTCGTCCTGCCGCAAGGCCACCCGCCCGGGCACCCGCCCGGGCACCCCTGGCCGCTGGGACGACGGATCGCCAGCATCGCCGGGCATGGAGTGCTGCAAGGTCCAGTGCCAAGCACCGGCTCACCGCGCCAGCGGCTCGCGGCCTGGCAACACGCCGGCGGACAGGTGGTACTGCGGGAGGCGGCGCTGCGCTGGGGACCGCTCACCGCATCCCTCGCCGCCACGTTCGGGCTCGACCCGGCCTTGCAGCCGGAGGGCCAGGGGCGCGCGATGCTGAGCGGATACGCGCAGGCGCTCGACACCATGGCGGCGAACGGGGCGGTGACCAACAACACGGCGGTGGCGGCGAAGGCCGTGCTGTCCTTGCTCACCACGGCGCCGCGCCCGGGCGGCAGCGACACGGTGACGGTGCCCGTGCGCCTCGGCCACGGCGTCCTGAGCGTCGAGGGGCTGCCGCTGCTGCGGCTGCCCCCGTTGCAGTTGGCCCCCCCGCCCGCGCAGTGACCGCGCGCGCCGGCTGGACGATCAGCCGGTCAGTTCGCGCATTTCGGCGAACAGGTCGGATTTGTGCTCGAAGCCGATGCCGGGCAGGTCGGGCAGGGTGACGATGCCGCCCTCCACCCGCACGCCGTCGGGGAAGCCGCCGTAGGGCTGGAACACGTCGGGGTAGCTCTCGTTGCCGCCCAGGCCGAGTCCGGCGGCGATCATGAGCGACATCTGGTGCCCGCCGTGCGGGATGCAGCGGCGCCAGGACCAGCCGTGCTCGGTAAGCATCGCCAGGGTGCGCTGGTATTCGCACAGGCCGTAGGACAGCGCGCAATCGAATTGCAGCCAGTCGCGATCGGGGCGCATCCCGCCGTAGCGGATCAGGTTGCGCGCGTCCTGGTGGCTGAACAGGTTCTCCCCGGTTGCCATCGGGCCGGGGTAGAATTCCGCCAGCGCGGCCTGCAACCGGTAGTCCAGCGGATCGCCGGCTTCCTCGTACCAGAACAGCGGGTAGTCGCGCAGCAGCTTGGCGTAGGCGATGGCGGTATCGAGGTCGAAACGGCCGTTGGCATCCACCGCCAGTTGCGCGTCCTTGCCGATTTCGGCCAGCACGGCCTCGATCCGACGCGCGTCCTCGGCGATGCCTTCGCCGCCGATCTTCATCTTCACGACGCTGTAGCCGCGGTCGAGGTAGCTGCGCATCTCGGCGCGCAACGCGGCGAGGTCCTTGCCGGGGTAGTAATAGCCGCCGGCGGCATAGACGAACACACGCGGGTCGGCCACGCGGCCGTGGCGTTCCGCGAGCAGGCGGAACAGCGGCTGGCCGGCAATCTTCGCCACCGCGTCCCACACCGCCATGTCGATGGTGCCGACCGCGACCGAGCGCTCGCCGTGGCCGCCCGGCTTCTCGTTGCTCATCATCGCCGCCCAGATGCGGTCGGGGTCGAGATTCTCCCCGGTCGCATCGAGCAGGGAGGCCGGATCGGCGCCGGTCACCCGGTCGGCGAAGCGCTCGCGGATCAGCCCGCCCTGGCCGTAGCGGCCGTTGGAGTTGAAGCCGAAGCCGATCACCGGCTTGCCGTCGCGGATCACGTTGGTGACGACGGCGACCAGGCTCGCGGTCATCTTGCTGAAGTCGATGTAGGCGTTGCGGATCGGCGAGGCGATGCGGCAGGTGCGTTCGCGGATCTCGGTGATGCGGACGGGCATGGGCGGGGCGCTCCGGCGGGACGGGGGAGTGGTAACGAACGCGGCGGCGATCGGGAAGGGTGGGCGGCGCGCTACAGCGACGCGCCCCCGCAGACCAGGATCTGCTGGCCGGTGATCGCCCCGGCGTCGGGCGACAGCAGGAAGGCGGCCAGCGCCGCAACTTCCTGGACGCTGACGAAGCGGCCGATCGGCGGCAGGCGTGGCGGCACGCCACTGCGGGTCGGGTCACGCAGCATCGGCGTGTCGGTGGCACCGGGGGCGATCACGTTCACGGTGATGCCGCGCGGCGCCAGCTCGATCGCCCAGGAGCGCGCCATGCCGACCAGCGCCGCCTTGCTGGCGGCATAGGCGCTGCGCCCGGCGGCGCCGGCGGCGGTGCGGCTGCCGATCAGCACGATGCGCCCGCCGGCGGGCAAGGATGGCGCCAGGTGGTCGGCCAATTGCGCTGCTGCCGCCACGTGCAGTGCCCACATCGCCGCCGCCGCCTCCGGCGCGAGCGCGCCGAGCGGCGCCACCCGCATGAAGCCTGCCGCGTGCACCAGCGCTGTCACGCCGCGCAGGGTCCGCAGCGCCGACCCGACCGCCGCCGGGTCGGCGAGGTCGAGCGCGACCGGCACGAACCCGGGCGCGGCCAGCACCGGCGGGGCACGGTCGAGCCCGCTCACCCGCCAGCCGTCGGCGAGCAGCCGGGCGGCGATCGCCGCGCCGATGCCCGAGCTCGACCCGGTCACCACAGCATGGGCGTGGGCGGGCGCCGGCACGCCCGCTTCCGCCGGCCCGGCCCCGCCCACGCCGCTCATGCGTGGTACGCAGCCGCCTGGGCCGCGATCTGCTTCGGATCGAAGTCGTTGATCGCGTCGATCAGGTCGTTGGTATAGAGCGGCGCCACGTCCTTGATGTGCAGCCCGTCCAGCGCCGCCTCGGCAACGAACTCGTGGGGGTTGATGCTGCCCATCTTGGCGCCGGGATAGGGCGGGCGATACAGCCGGATGCGCCGGCCGATGCTGATCAGCACCGCCTTGACCGCCTGCTCGGTGGTGCTGCCGCGCGGTGCCGTCTGCGGGAACATCTTGATGAATGCCGCGGCGCCGGCTTCGGGGTTGGCCAGGATGAACTGCGAGGCCTTGCAGACCGAGCGGCCGAATCCCACCGCCAGCGCCCGGTCGGCGGCGAGGAACTTCTTCGGCGCCATCAGGAACTGGCCGCCGATCAGCGGGATGTTCGCTGGCCGCGGCAGGAAGTGCAGCTTGATGCCCGCGGCCTCGATCTCGCCGAAGCCGACGTCGAAATAGGCCAGCGCGTCGATCGCGTGGCGCTGCAGCGCGACGCCGGCGGCAACCCCCTCGCCGACGGCGATCCATTTCACCTGGGTCGTGGGATCGATGCCGATGTTCTTCAGCACGTCCTTGGTCACCGGATACTCGGTGCCGCCGAAACCGGAGATGCCGATGCGCTTGCCCTTGAGCTGCGCGTAGGACGTGATTTTCGAGCCCGGCAACACCGCCACGTCCCATTTGTACGGGTAGGTGTATTCGTAGAAATTGACGTCCTTGCCCCACTCGCCCTTCGCCAGCAGCGGCAACTCGAACGCCGGCACGCCGATCCCGATATCGACGTCGCCGCGATCCACCGCGACCTGGACGTTGGCGTTGGTGCCGAGCGCGCGCGGCACCAGGGTGAAGCCTTCGGCGCGGTTGTAGCCCAGCGCCTCGCCGATCACCGTGTTGATGACGACCGCGCTCATCGACTTGAGGCCGATGCCGAAGCGCAGCGGGCGGAGCCCGGCGGCGGCGGCCCGGCGCGGTCCGACGGCGAGCGCCGCCGCGAACGCCCCGCCGGCCAGCGCGAGCTGGCGCCGGGTGGGCTGGAAGGTTTCTGTCATTGCGTTATCTCCCTAGCGTTTGCCGCGGTCGGCCCAATGCACGACCCGGCGTTCAAGCGCCCGCACCACACCGTGCAGCGCCATTCCCAAAGCCCCGAGGATGATCAGGGCGGCGAACACCCCGGCGACGTCCGTCACCGATTGCGCCTGCGTGATGACCACGCCCATGCCCTGTTGCGCGCCGAGGAACTCGGCCACGATGGTGCCGAGCAGCGCGTACACCACCGCCATGTCGAGGCCGGCGAAGATGTACGGCGCGGCGTTCGGCAGCTTGACCAGCCGATAGGTCTCGAACCGGGTGGCCGACAGCGAGCGCATCAGGTCGATCCGTTCCGGTTCGATCGCGCGCAGCCCGGTGAAGCTGTTGATCATCACCGGGAACAATGCGAGCAGCGCCGCGATCGCGATCTTGGAGCCGTCGCCGAAGCCGAACCAGATCACCACCAGCGGCGCGATCGCCACCTTGGGCAGGCATTGCAGCGCGAAGGCGTACGGCATCAGCAGCCGCTCGACGGTGCGGCTTTCCGCCATCACCGAGCCGAGCAGCAGCCCGACGCCGGAGCCGACCAGGAAGCCAAGGGCAGCGTTGCGGAACGTGCTCCAGAGCGGCAGGTAGTAGCCGATCGGACTCGCCGGACTGACGGCGATGCCCGACCACAGCGCGCGCAGCACCGCGCCGGGCGCCGGCAGGATGTAGCCCGGCAGATGCAGCAGATGCACCGCGGCTTCCCAGGCGCCGATCAGCACGACCAGGCCGAGTGCGGCGACCAGCATATGCGCGCCCTCGCCGCGCGCGGCCCGCGCCGCCGGACGCGCGCGCGCCGGCGCGCCGGCCAGCGCCTGTCCCTGGGCGCCGCTCATGTCGCGTCTCCTTCCGCGTTCAGCAGGGCGCGGATCTCGCGCGCCAGCGCCGGATAGGCGGGACTGCTCACGATGGTATCGAAACTGCGCGGACGCGGGATCGGCACCGCAAGCTCGCGCAGAATGCGGCCCGGGCGCGCCGACATCACAACCACCCGGTCGGCCAGGAAGATCGCCTCCGAGATGCTGTGCGTGATGAGCAGCACGGTCTTGCCGCTCACCTGCCAGATGCGCTGCAATTCACTGTTCATCCGCTCGCGGGTGAGCGCGTCGAGTGCGCCGAACGGCTCGTCCATCAGCAGGATGCGCGGGTCGCGCACCAGGGCGCGGCAGATGCCGGCGCGCTGCTGCATGCCGCCGGACAGTTCGTACGGATAGCGTTCGCCGAAGTCGCGCAGCCCAGCGATCCCGAGCAGATCGTCGATGCGCGCCTCCGCCGGGCGGTGCCGGCCGCCGACCCGCAACGGCAGGCGGATGTTTTCGCGCACGGTGAGCCAGGGCAGCAGGTTCGCCGCCTGGAAGACGACCCCGACATCCGACGACGGTCCCGTGACCGTCGTCCCGTCCAGCGACAACGTGCCCTCCTCGCAGTCGTCGAGCCCCGCCAGAAGCCGCAGCAAGGTGCTCTTGCCGCAGCCGGACGGGCCGACGACGCAGACGAATTCGCCCTCGCCGATAGCGAGGTCGACGCCGGCGAGGGCATGCACTTCTCCGCCGAAGGCGGTGCGGTAGGTCTTGGCGACTCCACGCAGCGTTATCAGCGACTGCGTCGGCGCCGGCGACATCGGTTCGCCGTGGTCGAGAACCAGCGGCATGGAATCAGCCATGTGGGTGGTCTCCATGTTTCCTCGGGCGGCCGCTTGGCGCGGCTCTTGGTGACAACGAACGGTCAGGGCCAGCGGCCCCGCCGGCGCGGGCGGCAGGTCAGGCGGCGACGCGTTCGGCAAGGCCGGCCGCGGCCACCGCGGCACGGATGCGTGCGAGTTCCGCCGGGCTCGGCGCCTGAGTCGGCGGCCGCACCCGCGCGTCCCGCAGGATGCCGGCCGCCTGCATCGCCGCCTTCATGCAGGCGTGCGCCTCGCCGGTCGGCTCGCCGCCGCCGTAGACAGCTTCCTTGAGCGGATCGATCCGCGCCTGGATCGCCATCGCGCGATGCAGGTCGCCCTGCTTCACCGCTTCCAGCAGGTCGGCGATCAAGCCCGGCACCAGGGAAGCGAAGCCGACCAACGCGCCGTCCACGCCCTGCACCATCGATGCCAGCAGGTATTCGTCGTGGCAGGTGAGCAGCGCCTTGTCCGGCGCCACCGCGCGAATCGCGCGGATGTCGCGCGCGTATTTGTTCATCTCCCGCGTGCCGATCTTGAACGCCTGCACGTAGGGAAGCTGCGCCAGCTCGGCGAGCAGTTCCGAGGCGAACGACGCCTTGGTCCAGGCCGGATAGACATGCACCACGAGCGGCAGGCCGGTAGCGCGGCCGATCGCGGTGAAATACTCGATCACATGCGCGGTGCGGAAACCGAACCGAAGCCAGTGATGCGGCGGCATGACGTCGAGCCCCACCGCCCCCGCCTCCTTCGCCCAGCCCGCCTGCTCGACCGCGTCGGCGATCCCCTCGCATACGACGGAGGAAATGACCGGGCAGATGCCGCGCGTCGCTTCGGCAACGATACGGGTGACTTCGGCGCGTTCGCGCGGGGTGAGGGAGAATACCTCGCCGGTATGGCCGTTGGTCATCAGCGCAACCACGCCCTTCTGCGCGCCGAGCCAGGCGGTGAACCGGCGCAGCTCCGCCTCGTCGAGCGCGCCGTCGGCACGGAACGGCACCGCGATGGCGGGGATCAGGCCGTGGAAATTGATCTTGGACATCAACATCTCCTGGATTGCAGCGGGAGGATCAGCCGAGGGCCGTCTGCGGCGCGAAGCCGCCGGAAGCCTGCAACGCGCGCGACAAGGCAGCAGCGGCGGTCAGCACCGGCTGGCGCGCCGCCGCTTCGAACGCGGCGATCGTCATGCGCGAGCCGGGGGCGGCGACGCTGAGACCGGCGATCGGCACGCCGTCGAGATCGACCACAGGCGCCGACAGCACCCGCAGCCCGACCACGGTTTCCTGGTCGGACAGCGCGTAGCCGCGCGCGCGCACCTGGTCGAGCCGATTAAGCAACGTATCGAGACCGGTCAGGGTGTGCTGCGTCAGCGGCTCGCGCGGTCGCGATTCCAGGATCTCGATCTGCGTCGCCCGCGCGAGGCCGCTCAGGATCGCCTGGCCGATCGCGGTGGCGTAGGCCGGCACCCGGCTGCCGATACGGACGTCGACGCCGAGCCGGGTCAGCCCGGCCTGAATACGCTCAATGTAGACGACATCGGCCCCGTCCAGCACACCCACCGACGCCGCCTCGTTCACCTCGCCCACCAGCGCGCGCAGCACCGGACGCGCCAGCGCCCGCAGGTCGGAGCGGGCGATCGCGTTGAAGCCGAGCCCCAGGCACTTGAGGGTCAGGCGGAAACGGCGGCTGTCGGCGATCTTCTCGACGTAGCCGAGCATCACCAGGGTGTTGAGCAGGCGGAAGGCGGTGGCGTTGTCGCTGCCGGAACGCCGCGCGACCTCGGCCAGAGTGAGTTCCGGCTGCTCGCTGGTGAAGGCCTCGAGCACGCGGAATCCCTTGGCGAGGGACTGCACCACGTTCTTGTCGGCCGGCTTGCCGTCGCTCGGGTTCATGCGTTCCGCCCCGGAAATTCGGAATGCGAACTTTTGTTCGCGTCTTCTGCGGCGATTTACGGTCGCCCCGATTGGGTGTCAAGCGAAATCGCACACACCTGTCGGGGCGACCGTGGACAGCGGAACCTGGGCGTGACGGGCGGCTTCAGCCGCTCGACCCCCGCGGGGAGGGACTGTCCCGGACCTGCCGGGGGCGGCCCGGCGCGGCAATGCGCCCGACCGCCTACCGCGCCAGGGCGCGGCGGTTCCGTGCAGAGGGGCGACACGGATCGCCGCCGCGCGCGGGACCGGTGCGCAGACGCACCGGCTGCACTGCGACGCAGACCCCGTTCCGCCCTATCAACGGCGCACAGCCGGCGCGCAGCCTGCTTACGGCAGCGCCGGCCGCGCCCCGTCCGTCGACCCGCGCACGCGCGGTAGCAGGATCATGTCCCACGGGCTCGGCATCTCGCCCACCGGCACGTGGATCAGCGCCGGCGCGCGGGCGGCGAGCGCGTCGCGCAATGCCGCCTCCAGCGCCGCCGGTGTCTTCGCGCGCCAGGCGCGGAGGCCGAAGCTCTCGGCGAAGCGCACGAAATCGGGGTTGGCGAGGTCGCTTGCGATCAGCCGGTTGCCGTATTGCTGCTGCTGGATGCGGCGCACGTTGCCGAACGCGCCGTCCTCGAACACCACCGCCACGACCGGCAGGTTGTGGCGCACCGCGGTCGCCAGCTCCGCCGCCT
The DNA here is from genome assembly GCA_019352115.1 of Pseudomonadota bacterium. Lineage (GTDB taxonomy): Bacteria > Pseudomonadota > Alphaproteobacteria > Acetobacterales > Acetobacteraceae > JAJZVS01. The sequence goes on along the minus strand of JABBNW010000048.1, from coordinate 10,233 downwards.
GGTACATGAACCCGCCATCACCGCATACCGCAACGACCGCGCGCCCCGGCAGCGCCGCCTGCGCCCCCAGCGCCGTGCCGTAGCCCCAGCCGAGCGTGTCCTGGTAGCCGGGCGAAAGATAAAGCCGCGGCCCGTCCACCGGCCAGGCCAGCCGCGCGGCGAAGCCGAGCTGGGTCACGTCCTCGACGAAAATCCCGTCCTCGGGCAACGCGGCGCGGATCGCGCCCAGGAACCCCATCTGCGGCCCCAGCCGGCCGATGCGTTCGGCGAACCACGTCCGCAATGCCGCCAGCTCCGCGCTGCGCGACGGCCGCGGCGCGGCGGGCAGCTCGTCGGCAAGCGCGGCGAGCAACGCCGCCGCATCGCCCACCAGCCCAACCGCGGGCGGACGAAAGCGGCCCGGCTCTTCCGGATCGGCATCGATGCGCACGATCGGCAGCCCGGCATCGACGCCCCAGTTCGCCTGCTGCCAATAGAGCCTGGTGCCGACCGCCAGCACGGCGTCGGCATCCTGCCACAGCCGATGGCCCTCGGTGAACGAGACGGCCAGCCGATGCGAGGTCGGCAGCGCGCCGCGCCCGCGGCGGAACGAACTGACCGGGGCTTCCAGCTTCTCCGCCACCGCGCGCAGCGCCGCGCCGGCGTCCAGCACTCCGCCGCCGACCACGATCAGCGGGCGTTGCGCGCGCGCCAGGATGGCCGCGGCGCGCCGCACCGCGTCGGCGTCGATCGGCGGCGGCGCAATCGGGGTCGGCCCGTGCGGCGCCACCACCCCGCGTTCCGCCCAGGTATCGATGCCGCATTCCAGCGCCACCGGCCGCGTGCGCCCGGAGGTCGCAGCCGCGATCGCCTCGGCCACCAGTCCCGGCGCTTCATGCGGGGCGCGGATGCGGGCGGCGTATTTGGTCATGTGGCGCAGCAGGCCGAGCTGGTCGGGCAGTTCGTGCAGATGCCCGAACCCGCGGTCGATCGCGAAGGACGGGATCTGCCCGGCGAGCGCCAGCACCGGCGCGCCCATCCCATAGGCCGTCAGCAGCGCGCCGGCGGTGTTCAGCATCCCCGGCCCCGGCACCGCCGCGAAGGCCTGCGCCCGCCCGGTCACCAGCGCCGCGCCGAGCGCCATGTAGGCCGAGGTCTGCTCGTGGCGCGGATGCAGCACGCGAAACGCCTCGCCCGCCCGCTGGGCAGCGTCAAACAGCGCATCGTTGTGCACACCAGGCAGCGCGTAGAGCGTATCGATCCCGTGCGTGCGCAGGCTTTCCACCACCGCCTCGCCGGTGGTCATCATCGCGGGCACCGTCGCGCTCATGCCGCTCCCCCATCGCGTAACTGCCGGCGCAATTCCGCCGCTGCCCGGGTCTGCACCAGCGCCGGATCGCCACGCAACACCTCGTAGCGCGTGGTCTCCCCGTCACGCCAGAACCGCAGGTCGAGCGTGTGCGCGCCGAGCCGCAGATCGAGCAATGTCAGATCGGGCAGCCACGGCGGCAGCCAGGGATCGACATACAGCACGCCGCGCGCCGCGTGCGGCTCCAGCCCCAGCATCGCCTGCACCAGCATGAAAGCCGAGCCCGCCGCCCAGGCCTGCGGCACATTGGCGCCCAGATACTGCACCGGAAATCCGTCCGGCCGGCGCGGCAGGCCCGCATAGAGTTCCGGCACCTGGTTCAGCAGGAAATGCCCCGCCGCGCCGCTGATCGCGCGCGCGATCTGCCCCGCCTCGCGGTCGAAGCCGTAGCGCTTGCAGCCGAGCGCGATCAGCCCGTTGTCGTGCGCCCACACCGAACCGTTCTGGTAGGAATACGGATTATACGCCGGATGGTCGGCCGAGAGGGTGCGGATGCCCCAGCCGCTTTCCATGTCCGGGGCGAGCAGCCGCGCGATCACCCGGCCCGCACGGTCTTCCGGGACGAGGCCGGAGAACAGCAAGTGCCCGGGGTTGGAGGCGACGGTCCAGACCGGGCGCTTCTCGCCATCCAGCATGTAGGCGTAGAAGCCCTCCTCCTCGTTCCAGAAGGTGGCGTTGAACTTCTCGAACAGCGCCGCGGCCTTGGCGCGCAGCACGCCGGCGCGGTCGGGCTTGCCGAGCGCGTCGTAAAGCTCCGCCATGCGCAGCCAGGCGTCGTAGACATAGCCTTGCAACTCGCACAGCGCCTTCGGCCCCTTCACCGGCGTGCCGTCGGCATAGGTCATGGAATCCCCGGAATCCTTCCACGCCATGTTCTCGTAGCCCACCGGGGAGCGGGTCTGGTACTCCTGGAACCCGTCGCCGTCGCGATCGCCCCAGTCGTCGATCCAGGCCAGCGCCGCCTCCGCGTTCGGCAGATGGCGGTGCAGCAAGGCCAGATCGCCGGTGGCGCGCCAGGCGGCGTGCAGCACGACCAGATAGAGCGGCGTCGCATCCGCGGTGCCGTAGTACGGCGTGTGCGGGATCAGCTTGAAATGCGCCAGCTCGCCGAGCCGCAGCTCGTGCAGGATCTTGCCCGGTTCGGCGTCGCGGTAGTCGTCGCGTTCGCGCGCCTGCCAGCGGCCGAGCACATCGAGCGCGCCGCGCGCGAACTCCGGCCAGACGATCAGGCTCTGCAACGACACGATCAGGCTGTCGCGCCCGAACAGCGCCACGAACCACGGCAGGCCGGCAGCCGGGACGAACACCATGTGGTCGGTGCCGGCGACCGGCAGGCGCAGCGCCGCCATGTCCTCGATCGCCTGGCGGTAGAAGCGGTAGAATTCCTCGTTGGAGGTGCGCAATTTCAGGACCCGCTGCTGCCAGTCGGCGCGTCCGCGCGCGTGGTCCGACCGATGCGCGTCCTGCGCGCAGTCGTGCGGCGCCGGATGGCGCGTCTCGCCGTCCGTCAGGTCGTACAGCAGGCAGGCGTGCCAAGTGGCACCGGGGGCGAGCTTCACCTCGAAGCTCAGCCGGCCGTTGGCATAGACGCCGGGGCCCGCGTCGGTATGCGCGGTCAGGGACACCGTGCGCTCGAAATCCTTATGGCGGTAGACCGTGCGCAGCCGCTGCGCGGCTTCCGACCAATGCGTGGCAATGCGGCCGCGGCGGACGATCTTGTTCGACTTGACCTCGAAGATATCGGCGAAGTCGGAACGGATCGCGAGCTCCAGGTTGAAGCGCACCGGCTTGCCGCCGTGGTTGGCGATGTCGATGTCCTCGTGCAGCCCGCCGGCGACGGCGCGGGCCAGCACGAGGCCGAGGGTGCGCTCGGGGATGGTGCCGTCCTCGGTCAGGAACGCGCGGTTGGTGAGGTGGATGCGGGCGGCGTCATGGGCGACGGCGCCGCCGTTCAGCAGTTCCCACGACTCCCCGTTCGCATACAGCGCCCAGGCGCTGATCATCCGGGTGTCGAAGAAATAGAGCCCGCGATCGGAGGGCCAGCCGATCTGGCCGTCCGATTCGGAGACGAGGACCGTATGACCCTGGTGGATGGAGATCTGCGGCGGGCCGACCTCGACTTTGAACGACATGCAGGCAACTCCGGGGGGAAAGAGCCAACGTACACGGTTGCGCGAGCCAGGCGAAGTGCGACGGTGGCCGATCCGCAACTTCCGGCTGTAGGGGATTCGCGCCGGTCTCATCCGATCCGCCGGGGGCGGAGAGGGGCGCGACCTTGCGAACGGTCACGCCAACGGTCCGGCATCCGGCCGACGCTCGCCGCCCACTGCGCAGCATAGGTCAGGTTTCGAGACGGGCCCTGTTCATGCGCAGGGTGACGATAGCGCCCTCAGCCGGCCAATCGAACGCGATCGAACCGCCGAGCTGGCTGGTGATGCTCCGGTGGACCAATTTGCTTCCGAAGCCCGCCTGCCCCCTGGCGGCGCTGACGGGTGGGCCGCCCTTTTCCGTCCAGACAATGACCACATCGCCATTTTCCGTGGTGCAAACGACGTCGAGCGTCCCGCTCGCCTTCGAGAGGGCACCGTATTTGAGCGAGTTGGTCGCCAGTTCATGGACAACCAGGGCCAGAGTCGTGACCGACCCCTCCCCCACCGGCACGCGAGGCGCGTGGACGCGGATGCGATCGCCGATCTCGCCTTTTTCGTCGTAGGCGCCGAGCAGGATGGCAAGCAGCGCGCCGAGATTCGTCGCTTTTTTCTGTTCACCCAGAAGGGGACGCACCAGCTCGTGGGCCTGGCCCAGGGCCGTCAGGCGCTGGGTCAGGTCAACCGCCATCTCCTTCGGTGTCGCCGCCGCGCGCGAGGATATCAAGGTCAGTGCGGCAGCGATGGCGAACAGGTTCTTCACCCGGTGGCTCATCTCGTTGGCGAGCATTTCCCGGGCTTCCTCGGCGATCTTGCGCTGAGTCACGTCGAGAAAGACCCCGAACATGATGCGGCCGATGATGCCCTTGTCGTCACCCCGTCCGCGGGCGGATACCCACCTGACTTCATCGCCGTCCATGATTCGGAAGTCGATCTCGTAGGATCCGAAAATCTCCCGCGTCGCCGCGAAAGCGGCCCTCACCCTGTCGAAATCCTCCGGATGAATGCGGGCCGACAGGTCTTCAAACGTCACCAGATCGCTGTTCGCCGCGACGCCCCAAAGGTCATGAGCGCGCTGATCCAATGCGATCTCGTCGGTGTCCACGTCCCACGACCAAAGGGCAACGCCGGCCGCGTCGCTGGCGATGCGCAGGCGATCCGCGTCCCAGACCGGGGTGTCCCTACTTTTCCGTAACATTGCGCGCTGCCCAATACTGCCTGATTTGCGCCCCCAATCTACCCCAACCTCACGGGTTGTGCAGCGGCATTGCCGCGCACATGCGCGCACCTCCGACCGGGGCGGTCGCAAGCTGTGGGATGGACAGAGAGGATAGCCCTCGCTCTCGGCCGAGAAAAAGAGTATGGTTTGGCCTGGATGCGCAGGAGGAAACCATGTCTTTCTCCCACCCCGAAGTGGAAGCGTTCTACGACCCGGAGACCGGCACCGTCACCTACCTGGTGGTCGACCCCGCCACGAACCACGCCGCGGTGATCGACCCGGTGCTCGATTTCGATCCCCGGTCCGCCCACACCGCGACCCACAGCGCAGACGCGGTCATCGCCCGCATCCGCGCCCGCGGCGTGACCGTCGAGCGGCTGCTCGAAACCCATGTCCATGCCGACCACCTGTCCGCCATGCCGCATGTGCAGCAGGCGGTCGGCGGGACGAGCGCCATCGGCGCGCGGATCGATGCCGTGCAACAGGCGTTCCGCAGCATTTTCGGCTTCGAGCGCGGCTTCCACGCCGACGGCAGCCAGTTCGACCATTTATTTGCCGACGGTGAACGCTTCCGCCTCGGCAGCATCGACGCCGAGGTCCTGCACACGCCCGGCCACACGCCCGCCTGCGTGTCCTACCGGATCGGCGACGCGCTGTTCGTCGGCGATACGCTGTTCATGCCCGATTCCGGCACCGCGCGCTGCGACTTCCCCGGCGGCGACGCCGCGACCCTGTATCGCTCCATCCGCCGGCTGCTGGCCCTGCCCGCGTCCACCCGGATGTTCATCTGCCACGACTACCGCCCCGGCGGGCGGCCCGCAGCCTGGGAAACGACGGTCGGCGAACAGCGCGCCCACAACATCCACGTCCACGACGGCATCGACGAGGCCGCCTTCGTCGCCATGCGCACCGCGCGCGACCGCACCCTGGCCATGCCGGTGCTCATCATCCCCGCCGTGCAGGTGAACATCCGCGCCGGCGCCTTCCCGCCCCCGGACCCGGACGGGGTGCGCTACCTGCGGGTGCCGATCGACGTGCTGTAAGGCGCGCTCAGCTTCGGTCCTGCACCGATAAGCCGGGGGTGTGCCGTCCGTTCATTCCAACGGCCGCGCGACGTGCGCCCGGTAGGCGGGGCGGGTCAGCAGCCGGTCGTACCAGGCCCGCAGCCCCGGCACCTCGGGTCGATCGAAGTCCATCGTGAACCAGCGGTGCACGTGCACGCCCCATGGAATGTCCGCCAAGGTGAGCGTATCGCCGGCAATGAACGCGTGCCGGGTCAGCTCCGCCCCGATCAGCGCGTAGGCCTTGGCCGTATCCGCCACCGCCTGCGCGATCGCCGCCGGGTCGCGCTTGTCCGCCGGCGTGCGCACAAGACCCCAGAACACCACGCTCATCGGCCGGTTCAGCACCGTCTGCTGCGCGTCCATCCAGCGGTCGACCCGCGCGCGCGCCTGCGGCGCCTGCGGCCACAACGATGACTCCGGCGCGTGCGCGGCGCAGAGGTAGCGGCAGATCGCGTTGCTCTCCCACAACGTGAAATCGTCTTCCTGCAAGGTCGGCACGAGCCCGGTCGGGTTCATCGCGCGATACGCCGGCGTATCCGTCTGGCCGAACTTGCCGCCCACGTCGCGCCGGTCGTACGGCAGTCCCAGCTCGTCCAGCGCCCAGACCGCCTTCATCACGTTGCTCGATGTGGCGCGGCCCCACAGGATACGTTGCATCGCCGGTTCCTCCCTGACTGTCATCTGCGGCGCGCAGGCTAACCCGGTTGCGCCGGCCCGGAAAGCGAGGCACAGGAGCCGCATGCGCACCCGGTCGCACCGCCCCGCCGCCTTGTTCGCCGTCCTTGCCGCCGCCGCCGCCCTCGGCGTGGCGCTCGGCTCGGAGTATTGGGGCGGGCTCGTCCCCTGCGCGTTGTGCCTGCTCGAGCGCTGGCCCTATCGGATCGCGATCGGCCTCGGCGTGCTGGCCTTCGTGTTGCCGTGGCGGCCGGGACGGCTGGTGCTGATGCTGACGGTGGGCGTGTTCCTGGTCGGCGCGGGGCTGGGTTTCGTGCATGTCGGCGTGGAGTGGGGCCTGTGGCCGAGCCCCCTGCCGGAATGCGCGGCGCCACGTTTTGTCGCCGGCACGATCGCGCAACGCCTGGCCGCGATGCCCGCGCTGCCGTCCAAGCCGTGCGATGCGCCGACCTATCTTATCCCGTGGCTGCCGGTGTCGATGGCGGCGATGAACCTGCTCTACGGCCTGGCCGCCGCCGCGATCCTCACCACCTTGATCCCAGGCGGCAATCGGAGACGGCGATGAGGCTTCCCGGCGACCCTTCCCCCCAAGCCGAGGCCGCGCGGATGATCCGGGTCGACCACGCCGGCGAATATGGCGCAGTACGGATCTACCAGGGCCAGCGCGCAGTGCTGGGGCGCGGCCCCGCCGGCCCGGTACTCGCACATATGCAGGCGCAGGAGGACGCGCATCTGGCCCGCTTCGCCGCCTTGATCGCCGAGCGAAGGGTGCGCCCGACCGCCCTGCTCCCGCTCTGGCACCTGGCCGGATTTGCATTGGGCGCGGCCACCGCGGCGCTGGGGGAGCGCGCCGCCATGGCGTGCACCGTCGCGGTGGAGGAAGCGATCTGCGCCCACTATGCCGCGCAGGAAGCCGCCCTCCCCGAGGCGGAGGCCGATCTGCGCGCGACGATCGCCGGCTTCCGCGCCGAGGAGGCGGAACACCGCGACATCGGCCTCGATCACGGCGCCCGCGAGCTGCCCGGCTACCGGCTGCTGTCCGCGGCGATCAAGACCGGCTGCCGGGCCGCCATCGCGCTGAGCGAACGGATCTAACTGCGCAGGGGGGCGCCCGCCTCGGTCGTTTCGAACCAGTCGAGTATCTGCGCGCCGGTCCAGAAATGCACGCCCTCGAACCGGCGCACGTAGTCGTAGATCGCTTCCAGATGGCCGATCCGGTGCGGCTGGCCGGAGATATAGGGATGGATCGCCAGCGCCACGATCTTGGCCCGCTCCTGGCCCTCGGCATACAGCCGGTCGAACTGGGCCTTGGCACGATCGAACAGGTAGCGGCCCTCGTGGTGCTGCACGATCATCATGGTGATGTCGTTCAGTTCGACCGTGTAGGGCAACGTCGCCAGCGGGCCGTGCGCGGTGCGGATGATCGTCGGCTCGTCGTCATAGACCCAGTCGCCGATGTAACGAATGCCGGCGGCGGCGAGCAGGTCGGGCGTTTCCATCGTCTGCGTCAGGCCCGGCCCGAGCCAGCCCACCGGGCGGCGACCCCAGAACGTCCCGAGCGTGTCGAGCGAGCGGGCGATCATCGCAGGCTGATCCTCGATCTTGTGGATCGGCCCCTGATCCCAGGCGTGGCCCATGGGTTCCCAGCCGAGCGCACGGGCCTCCTCGGCGACGCGCGGATAGTCCTCGCAGACACGGGCGTTGATCGACAGGGTCGGCGTGATGCCGTGGCGGCGGAACAGATCGAAGAAGCGCCAGACGCCGACCCGCATGCCGTATTCGTGCCAGCCCCAGTGCGGCACGTCGGGCAGCAGCGGCTGGCCGGTGGGGGCGGGCAGCACCTGGCGGGCCATGGGGCGATGGATGTCCCAGACCTCCAGGTTCACGATCGACCAGAACACGACCCGCGCGCCGTCCGGCAGGCGCAACGGCGGACGATCGACGATCGCGGAGAAGGGCACGCGGTCACGCGGGATCATCGGGCTCGCCATGGCAGGTCTCCGCTGTCGTTGCCGCGCGCCAGGATGGCGGCGGCGGGCGCGCGGCGTCAACCGGGCGATCAGACCGCGAGGCGGTAGTCGGTCCCGTCGCGCACGATCCGCCCCGCCGTGACGCCTGCGAAATGGGTACCGAGCACCAGCACGGGCCGATCCGCCAGCGCCGCGTACATCCGCCGGCGGGTCGCGTGCGCCTGGTCGGCGTCCGAATCGGCCGTGGAGGACCATTCGGGATGCGCGATCTGGCAGGGATGGTGCAGGAAGTCGCCGGTGATCAGGGCTTCCTCGCCGTGCGAGACGATCCGCACGCTGACGTGGCCGGGGGTATGGCCGAAGCTGGCGACGAGGCTGACCTCCTCGCACAGGACGTGATCGGTTTCGACCAGATCGACCAGCCCGGCGTCGAACACCGGTTGCACGGAATCGGCGAGCACGGTGCGGACATCGTCGCGATCGTGCGGGCCGGTCCAGTGGGCGTGCTCGATCCGGCCCATCAGGTAGCGGGCACGGGGGAACGTCGGCACCCAGGCGCCGTCCTGCCACATCGTGTTCCAGCCGACATGATCGACGTGCAGATGGGTGCACAGCACCGTGTCGATGCTCTCGCGCCGGTAGCCGGCGGCGGCGAGATCGGCCAGGAACGGGGTGTGCAGGTCGTTCCATCCGGGAATGCGACGACCCTGCTTGTCGTTGCCGAGGCAGGTGTCGACGACGATCCGCCGGGTCGGGGTTTCGATCACGAAGGCATGGATGCTCATGCGCAGGCGGCCGGACTCGTCGGCGAAATGCGGGCGCAGCCAGGCGATCGGGCGAATTGCCTCCGGCGTCGCCTGCGGCAGGAGGAAGCGGCTGCCGCCGGTCGCCTCCAGCTCCACCACCTTGGTGATGGTGACCGCGCCGATTTTCCATCGCATCATGCTGCCGCTCCTGCTCGTGCGTCGAGGTTAGCCTGCGCGTCCCGGTCGGCGCTATAGTGGGGGCGTATCCCGACATCCGGAGGCCGCATGCACGACGCCCATGATCCCGCCGCCGTCGCCGCCCCGCGGGAGACGCGGCTTGCCGATTATCGGCCGCCGGCGTTCCTGGTGGATACGGCCGATCTTGCCTTCGCGCTCGATCCGCACACGACGATCGTGCGGTCGCGGCTGGCGTTGCGGCGCAACCCCGCGGCGGCACCGGATGCGGAGCTGCGGCTGGACGGCGCGGGGCAGCCCGTGCGCGCGATCGCGATCGACGGCGTGCCGCTCGGCGCCAACCGCTGGCGGATCGAGGACGACGCGCTGGTCATCGCCGACCCGCCGGCCGCCGGGGTCCTGGAGATCGAGACCGCCATCGCGCCCGCGGAGAACACGGAACTTTCGGGCCTTTATGTCTCGGGTGGCGCCTTCTTCACCCAGTGCGAGGCGGAGGGATTCCGTCGCATCACCTATTTCCCCGACCGGCCGGACGTGATGGCGCGGTTCACCGTCACGCTCACCGCCGACGCGGTGGCCTGCCCGGTGCTGCTGTCGAACGGCAATCCCGGACCGGTCGAGACGTTGCCGGACGGGGCGCACCGGGTCGTCTGGACCGATCCGCATCCGAAACCGTGCTATCTGTTCGCCCTGGTCGCGGGCGAGCTGGTGGCGGTGCGCGATCGTTTCGTGACCAGATCCGGGCGCGACGTCGCCCTGGCGATCTGGGTGCGGCCGGGCGACGAGGACCGCTGCGCGCACGCCATGCGCTCGCTCAAGACCGCGATGGCGTGGGACGAGCAGGTGTTCGGGCTGGAATACGATCTCGA
>JABBNW010000047.1 GCA_019352115.1 Pseudomonadota bacterium | reverse complement strand
GTATCGTGGAACACCGCCCCCCCGGCCGGCGGGGCCGGGTCGTCGCTGGTCAGCGCGTTGATCCCGATCCCACCCTCGTAACATTCGCTCGGCCAGACGCTTTCCACCACCAGCACGCCCGGCTGCACACCGTCGAACAGCCGCGCGTGCAGCACCACCGCCCCGCGCGCGTTGCCGAGTCGCACCCGCCCGCCCTCCGCCACGCCCAGCCGCGCCGCGTCCGCGGGATGCAGCAGCACCGTGGGTCGGCCTTCGCGCTTGCGCGAGCCTGGGGTTTCGGTGAAGCTCGTGTTCAGGAACTGCCGCGCCGGCGCGGTCACCATCCGGAACGGATGCGCCGCGTTGCATGCGTCGATGATCGCGAAATGATCCGGCAGTTTCGGCATCGAAGCCCCGCCCGGCCCGAGCGCCGCCCAGTCCGGCGCGAACCGGAACTTCCCGTCCGGCTGCGGGAACCCGTCCAGGAAATGCGCGCGCGCGAAGGGTTCCGCCGCATCCACCCAGCGCTGCGCCCGCACCGTTTCCGCATCCGGCCAGCCCGACGCACGCAGGGTGGCGTCGATCATCTCCCACTCGCTCATCGCGAAGCCCGGATGCTCCGCGCCCAGTCGCGCGGCGAGCGCGTTCACCACCGCATGGTTCGACCGGCATTCCCCCGGCGGCTCGATCAGCTTCGGCCCGATCTGGATGTAGGTGTGCCCGCCGGCCTGGTACAGATCGTCGTGTTCCATGAACATCGTTGCCGGCAGCACGATGTCCGACCAGCGCGCGGTTTCGGTCATGAACTGTTCGTGCGTGCAGACGAACAGATCCTCGCGCGCGAAGCCGCGGCGGACCAGGTTGCTGTCCGGGCAGACCGCCAGCGGGTTCTGGTTCTGGATGAACAGCGCGTGCACGCCGGGCCCGTCGCCCAGTTCGGCCCGATCGCCGGCGAGCACGGCCCCGATCCGGCTCATGTCCATCGCGCGGACGGACAGGTCGCGCACGTCGAGCCCCTCGATCAAGGTCTTGTCCCAGTGATACAGGCCGCGGTTGCTCCACAGCGCCCCGCCGCCCTCGTGCGCCCAGGTGCCGGCCACCGTCGCCAGCGACGTGACCGCGTGCAGATTGGACGCGCCGTTGCGCGAACGGGAGAACCCGTAGCCCAGGCGGATGTAGCTGCGCCGGGTCGATCCATACAGCGCCGCGAACGCCTCGATCTCGGCCACCGACAGCCCGGTGATCGCCGCGGCCCAGTCCGGCCCGCGCGAGACGAGATGCGCTTCCAATGCGTCGGGACAATCGGCGTAGCGCGCCATGTAGTCCCGATCGGCCCAGCCGTCGCGGAAGCCGATATGCATCAGCGCGCAGGCGAGCGCCCCGTCGGTGCCGGGCCGCAGCATCACGTGCAGGTCCGCCACCGCGGCGGTGCCGGAACGATACGGGTCGACCACGACCAGCTTCGCCCCGCGCGTCTTCCGCGCCCGGGTCACATGCGTCATCACGTTGACCTGGGTGGCGACCGGATTGCCGCCCCAGATCACGATCAGATCCGATTGCGCCATCTCGCGCGGATCCGGCCCGCGATAGCCGCCGACGCCGGCGAACCACCCCGCCTCGCAGATCGAGGTGCAGATCGTCAGCTTCTGCCGCGAATAGCGCATCGCGTGGCGCAGCCGATTGATCCCGTCGCGCTGCACGAGGCCCATGGTGCCGGCGTAATAGAACGGCCAGACCGCTTCCGCCCCGTGCGCCGCCGCCACCGAGCGCAGCGCCTCGGCGGTGCGGTCCAGCGCCTCGTTCCACGAAATCTCCCGGAACTGGCCCGACCCTTTCGGCCCGGTGCGCAACAGCGGCCGGGTCAGCCGATCGGGGTGGTGGATGCGCTCGGCGTAGCGGGACACCTTCGCGCAGATCACGCCCTGCGTGTAGTCGTTGTCCGCCGCGCCGCGCACGGCGCCGATGCGGCCCCCGTCCAGCACCTCCACCTCCAACGCGCAGGTGGAGGGGCAGTCGTGCGGACAAACGGACGCGCGCAGTTCGGGGGCGCGCACCGGCATGGCGCGATCAGCTCCGGTAATCGGGGCGATCGTGCTCGATCAGTCGCAGCGCCGCGTCCCAGACCATCGCGTAATGCTCGTCGTTCTCCTGGCCGCGGAACTGTTCGGCGGTGTGGCGGCAGACATCCTCGGGCGGGGTCAGCAGCTCGTGCCCACCGGCGAGGGCCGCCACCTGCGCGGCGCAGGCACGTTCCAGCATGTAGGTCATGTGGAACGCTTCCACGATCGAGGTCCCGCCCACCAGCAGCCCGTGGTTCTGCAGCACCATCGCCTTGTGCTGGCCGAGATCGGCCACCAGCCGGTCGCGTTCCTCCAGATCGAGCGCAATGCCCTCGTAGCCGTGATAGCCCAGCCTGCCGTAGAATTTCAGTGCGTGCTGGCTGATCGGCAGCAGCCCCTTGGGATGGGCCGAGACGGCGATGCCGGCGGCGGTGTGGGTATGCACGACGCACAGCAGATCGGGCCGCGCCATGTGGATCGCGGAATGGATCGTGAACCCGGCCGCATTCACGCGCCGGCTCTGCCCGTCTTCGGCTTCCACCACGTTGCCGTCGAGGTCGATCTTCACCAGGTCCGACGCCCGCATCTCGTGGAAGTTCACGCCGTAGCGGTTGATGAGGAAATGATGCTCCGGCCCCGGCAGGCGGGCGCTGATATGGGTGTAGACGAAATCGGTCCAGCGATGATGCGCGACCAGCCGGTACAGCGCGGCCAGGTCGCAGCGGATGGCCCATTCCGCGTCGGAATAGCCGGCGCGGGCGGCGGCGGGGGCGAGCACGTTCATGCGATGTCTCCGGATCGGTGCGGGGCGCAGCATCCGCCCCCGGCCGGGGACCCGTCAACGTGCGCCGCCTTCCCGTCCCCCAGCCGAGGGAGAAAAGCGAGCGCGCGCGCCGCCCGGCGCATTAGCGGATTGCTAACCCGGACCTGCGATCTGGCGGCATTCCGTGCCGCGCGGCTCATGCGGACGGAGCCACCCAGAACGGAGACCCCGTATGTCGTCCAGCTTTCCCGTCCGCCTGCTCTCGACCTTGGCCTTCGGCGCCGGCCTGGCCGTCGTCCCGATGACCCTGGCCCAAGCGGCCAGCCATGTGAAATCCGCCGTCCTGCACGGCTACAAGACCGAAGCCGAAGCGAAGGCCGGCTGCGCCGGCGATGCGATCGTCTGGCGCGCGCACGACAGCAAGGTGTTCCACAAGGCGGGGTCGAAATATTTCGGCAAGACCAAGCGCGGCGCCTTCGTCTGCGAAAAGGCCGCCGAGGCGAAGGGCCTGCACGCCGCGAAATCCTGATCGCGCAACGATCCGCCGCGGCCGGCGCGCATCCGGCCGCGGCAGCGCGCGTCAGTACATGTGCTGGCCGCCGTTGATCGACAGGGTGCTGCCGGTGACGAAATCGGCCTCGTCCGCGGTCAGGAACGCGACGCCGCGGGCGATGTCCTCGGCGTGGCCCAGCCGGCCCATCGGGATGCGGGCGACGATCTTGGCCAGCACGTCGGCCGGCACGGCGCGCACCATCTCGGTATCGACGTAACCCGGCGCGATCGCGTTCACCGTGATCCCGTAGCGCGCGCCTTCCTGCGCCAGGGCCTTGGTGAAACCGTGGATGCCGGACTTGGCGGCGGCGTAGTTGACCTGCCCGTACTGCCCGGCCTGGCCGTTGATGCTGCCGACGTTCACGATGCGGCCGAACTTGCGTTCCCGCATGCCGTCGAACGTCAGCTTGCACAGATTGTAGCAGGATCCGAGGTTGGTATCGATCACCGCGTCCCACATGTCGCGCGACATGCGCGCCAGGGTGCCGTCGCGGGTGATGCCGGCGTTGTTGACCAGGATCTCGATCGGCCCGTAGCGCTCGGTGATCCCCGCCACCCCGGCCGTGCAGGCCGCGAAATCGCCGACGTCGAAGCAGACCACGGGGATTCCCGTGGCCGACCGGAACGCCTCCGCCGCCGCTTCGTTGCCGCCGTAGTTGGCGATGACCGTCCGCCCCTGGGCGGCCAGGGCGCGACTGATCTCCGCGCCGATGCCGCGCGAGCCGCCGGTGACCAATGCCACGCGTGCCATCCTGGAGCCCTCCCTCTATGGTTCACGTTGCTGGCAGGCTAGCACCGGCCCGCGACGCGGTGCAGCCCGTAAATCCCCCTGGCCGGCCGGGCAGCCGCAAAAAAAAGGACGCAACACTCATGGTACGGCTCGACGTGATCGTGACCCGCGGCGGCGACGGCGGCGAGACCTCGCTCGGCGACGGCGCCCGGCTGCGCAAGGACGCCCCGCGCATCGAGGCGATCGGCGCGGTCGACGAGGCCAACGCCGCGATCGGCGCGCTCCGCGCCGCGGCGGACGCCGGGACCGATACCCGGACCGATGCGGCGTTGGCGCGCATCCAGAACGACCTGTTCGACCTCGGCGCCGACCTCGCGGTGCCCGGCGAGGGCGGCGCCCGGCTGCGCATGTCCGCCGCCCCGGTCCTGCGCCTGGAAGCCGAGGTCGCCGCCATGAACGCCGCCCTGCCCCCGCTTACCAGCTTCATCCTCCCCGGCGGCAGCGCCCCCGCCGCGGCGGCGCATGTCGCGCGCACCGTCGCCCGCCGTGCCGAACGCGCGGTGGTGCGCCTGGCTGCGGAGGAACCGGTCACACCCGACGCCATCCGCTACCTCAACCGCCTGTCGGACCATCTGTTCGTGCTGGCCCGGGTGCTGAACGGGAACGGGGCGGGGGACGTGCTCTGGGTGCCGGGGGCGAACCGGTAACGGCGGGATACGCAGCAAGGCTCGACACTGGGTTCACGCGCCCCTACATGTGACCAACCAGATGGTCAGGAAGCCGCCATGCCCACCGTCACTCTCGCCGACGCCAAGGCGCATCTGAGCGACCTCGTGTCCCGCGCGGCCGCCGGCGACCCGGTCTGCATCACCCGCCGCGGCAAGCCGGTCGCCCGTCTCGCCGCCGCCGCTCCTCCGCGTCGCCGGATCGACCCGGCGGCCTTGCGCGCAGTGACGGACGCCATGCCCGTCCAGGCCGAACCCGCCGGCACGCTGCTCCGCCGCCTGCGCGACGACGCCAGGTATTGAGCCTCTATCTCGACACCTCCCTGCTGGTCGCCGTCCTGACGCAGGAGACGGAGACCGCCCGCCTGCAGACCTGGCTCGGCGCGCAGGATCCGGAGGCGCTGGCGATCAGCCCTTGGGTGGTCACCGAGTTCTCCTCCGCCCTCGCGCTCAAGCTGCGTGCCGGGCAGATCGCGCCCGCGCATCGGGCTGCGGCGCTCGCCGCCTTCACCCGCCTGGTTGCCGACAGCCTGACCATGCTGCCCGTCGCGGCCGAGGCTTTCCGCACCGCCGCCCGGTTCACCGACCAGGCCGGGCTCGGCCTCCGCGCCGGCGACGCGCTGCACCTCGCGGTCTGCGCCGGGGCGGGCGCCACGCTCTGCACCCTGGACCGCCGGCTCGCCGCGGCCGGCCCGGCGGTGGGCGTGGCGACCCTGGTGCCTTAGGCGCGGGTGCCATCGGCGCGCGGGGCGTTGTCCGGACTCGGGTGCGGTCTGATATAGAAGCCACGGACCTCAGGAACGCAGCATGAACGATCTGTTCGGCCCCAACCGCGCCGGCAAGTCAGCCGCCCCGTCGGCCGTCAAGCCCGCGCCGCGCGACCCGGCCGCGCCGAAATCCGCCGCGCGCGCCGAGCCGGACAGCTACTCGGCCAAGGACATCGAGGTCCTGGAAGGCCTCGAACCCGTCCGCCGCCGCCCGGGGATGTATGTCGGCGGCACCGACGAGGCCGCCCTGCACCACCTCGCCGCCGAGCTGCTCGACAACGCCATGGACGAGGCCGTCGCCGGCCACGCCAGCTTCATCGAGATGACCCTGGAGACCGGCAATTTCCTGACCGTGCGCGACAACGGCCGCGGCATTCCGGTCGATCCGCATCCCAAGTTCAAGCATCTCTCGGCGCTGGAAGTGGTCTTCACCACCCTGCATTCGGGCGGCAAATTCGGCGGCAAGGCCTACGCGACCTCGGGTGGGCTGCACGGCGTCGGCAGTTCGGTGGTCAACGCGCTGTCGGAACGGATGGAGGTGGAGGTCGCGCGCGACCGCATCCTCTGGAAGCAGGCCTATGCGCGCGGCAAGCCGCTCGGCAAGCTGGTCAACGCCGGCCCGGTGCAGAACCGCCGCGGCACCGCGATCCGCTGCAAGCCCGATCCGGAGATTTTCGGCGCCCTCGCGTTCAGCCCGACCCGGCTGTATCGCCTGTGCCGCTCCAAGGCCTATCTGTTCCGCGGCGTCGAGATCCGCTGGGCCTGCGATCCCGCCCTGCTCAAATCCACCCCGGACATCCCCGCCGAGGCGGTGCTGCATTTCCCCGGCGGCCTGCGCGACAGCCTGGAAGAAGACATCGCCGACGCGGCCCGCGTGCTGCCCGCCCCCTGGTCCGGCGAGGCGGCCCTGCCGGGCGAGGCCACCGGCCGGCTGGAATGGGCCGCCGCCTGGCTGGAATCGGCCGATGGGTTCCTCCATTCCTACTGCAACACCGTTCCCACCCCGGACGGCGGCACCCACGAGGCCGGATTCCGCGCCGCCCTGCTGAAGGGGTTGCGCGCCTGGGGCGAACACCGCGGCAATCGCCGCGCGAGCGCGCTGACGGCCGAGGACGTGCTCGGCCCGCTCGCCGCCAAGCTGTCGTTGTTCCTGCGCGAGCCGCAGTTCCAGGGCCAGACCAAGGAGAAGCTCACCAGCCCGGACGCCGCGCGCCTGGTGGAAACCGCGTTGCGCGACCGGTTCGACCATTTCCTCGCCGGCGACCCCGCGCAGGCGGACAATCTGCTGGCCTTCGCGATCGAGCGCGCGGAAGAACGGCTGCGGCGCAAGGAAAGCAAGGACACCGCCCGCAAATCGCCGACCCGAAGGCTGCGCCTGCCCGGCAAGCTGACGGACTGCACGCGGGAAAACGCCGCCGAGACCGAGATCTTCCTGGTCGAGGGCGATTCCGCCGGCGGCTCGGCCAAGCAGGCACGCAACCGCGACACCCAGGCCGTGCTGCCGCTGCGCGGAAAAATCCTGAACGTGGCCTCTGCCTCGGCCGACAAGCTGCGCGCCAACCAGGAGCTGAAGGATCTGATCGAGGCGTTGGGCTGCGGCGTCGGCGAGCGGTTCGATCGCGCGCGGCTGCGCTACGGAAGGGTCATCATCATGACCGACGCCGACGTGGACGGCGCGCATATCGCCTCCCTACTGATGACGTTCTTCTACCGCGAGCTGCCGGAGCTGGTGCGCTACGGCCACATCTACCTGGCGCAGCCGCCGCTGTACCGGCTGACCCAGGGCGGCACGTCGATCTACGCGATGGACGACGCCGACCGGGTGCGCAAGGAAAAGCAGCATTTCAAGTCGGGGACCAAGATCGAGGTGAGCCGGTTCAAGGGCCTGGGCGAGATGCCGCCGTCGCAATTGAAGGAGACCACAATGGACCCCACCCGGCGCACCCTGCTGCGGGTGGTCGCCCCGCCGGAGGACCGGGCAGCGACCAACGCGCTGGTCGAAAGCCTGATGGGCAAGCGACCGGAATTGCGCTTCCAGTTCATCCAGGAGCGGGCGGGCAGCGTCGCGGAGGTGGACGTGTGAGCCGGCGCGATGGCACGACAGGCTGACCCCTCGCCGCCACCGTTGCCTCGGGTGCGCGAGCGGCGCTGGGCGGATTTCATGGCCTGGATCGACGCGCACGCCGATGCGCGTTGGGTCTATCGCGGCCTCGGCGACAGCACATTCGCGCTGCTCCCCGGTGTCGGGCGGGTCGCCGGCTACAGCCCGGCCCATGAACGCACGATCCTGGAGATTTTCGAGCGACGCGCGGTCGAGTTCACCGACACGCAGCGCTGCGGCGCCTGGGATCTGCTCGCGCTTGCCCAGCATCACGGTCTTCCGACCCGGCTGCTGGACTGGACCACCAATCCCCTCGTCGCCGCCTTCTTTGCCGTCAGCTCGCTGCCGGATCCAAACCGACCGTCCCCGCTCGGCACGCCCCGATCCGGCGTCCCGGCCGCTGCGCGCGTGATCGCCTGGCGGGTCGCTCCGGGCGAAATCGTGAACCCCGTCGTGGACACCGACGTCTTTGCGCTGACGCGGATCAAGTTCCTGCTGCCGCGGGTGCTGACGACCCGGATCACGTCCCAGGGGGGCGTGTTCAGCACCCACCCCAGCCCCGACCGCCCCTGGCTTGAACCCCTGGCGCAACCGGCCCATGTGTTCGACATTGCAGGTCCGGTGCGGTCCTATTTCCAGCGCAGGCTGTTCTACCTGGGGTTGGACCATCAGCGGATCATGGGCGGCCTCGACGGCCTCGGCCGAAGACTGGCATGGCAATATATCGCGCGGGTTGGCCTGGGAGCAGTGAGATAGCCGGATGACCGCAGGACAGGCACAGGTCCCGACCGGGCCGCGACGGTTCACAGATCCGCACCGACGCGCCGCGGCGATCGAGGCGATCGGCCGGTTCAAGCTCGCGACCGACCCCGCCTGGAAGCGGCTGGCGCAGCGTCTCCGGCCCACCGAGGTGGAGGACATCGCCGCCGTTCCCGAGGGCGTCTTCGAGACGGACAACGACCGGTTCAGCGCCATCGCAACCGTCTACCTGCGATGGGACGACCGCATCGACGGCCGGGACGTGTCTTCGGTGGAGGGCCTTCCCGCCGAGGTCAGCGGCCATTTCGAGCTATCGGCAGGGGCGCCGGTTGCCGTGGTCGATCACATGGCGGTCGATGCGTCGTCCGTGCTGGAATGATGCGTGGCCATATCCTGACCCGCACGCGCCCCTGACCCCGGGCGTCGGGAGGCCGCAATGGATCCGCTGAGCCTGTTCGGGTTGGTCGCGGTCTCTGCCATGCTCATTTGCTACGCCTGCGAGCGGCGCAGCCCCTGGTTCGTGCTCGGCTTCGCCGTCGCCTGCGGGCTCGGCTCGGTCTATGGGTTCCTCCAGGGCGCCTGGCCGTTCGGCCTCGTGGAGGCGATCTGGGCACTGGTGGCCCTGCGGCGCTGGCGGCAGGCGCGCGCGACCCCGGTCTGACGCCGCGCGCCGGGGCTTTGCCTCCTTGTGCCGGCATGGATAGAAGCATCGCCGCGCCGCCGTCCTCCCAGCCGCACGTGATCTTCTGCCGGAACCACGCATGACAGGACCGATCGAAACCGACGTCGCCATCATCGGCGCAGGCCCCGCCGGCCTGTTCGCCGTGTTCGAACTCGGGATGCTGAAACTTTCCGCGGTGCTGATCGACGCCCTGACCGAACCGGGCGGGCAATGCGCCGCGCTCTATCCGGAAAAGCCGATCTACGACATCCCCGCCCACCAGGCGATCGACGCCGGCGCCCTGATCGACGCGCTGGAACGCCAGATCGCGCCGTTCGCCCCGCAGCATGTGCTGGGGGAGCGCGTGACGGAACTCGCAGGCGCTCGCGGGTCGTTCCGATTACGGACCGACAAGGGCAGCGAGGTGCGGGCGAAAGCGGTCATCATCGCCGCCGGCGCCGGCGCGTTCGGCCCCAACCGGCCGCCGCTGCCCGGGCTCGCGGCGTTCGAGGCGACCGGCGCCGTGCGCTATTTTGTCCGCGGCCGCGAAAGCCTGCGCGGGCTGCGGGTGGTGATCGCCGGCGGCGGCGATTCCGCGGTGGACTGGGCCTTGGCGCTGAAGGACATCGCGGCGCAGGTCGCCGTGGTGCACCGCCGTCCGCGCTTCCGCGCCGCGCCGGAGAGCGCCGCCGCCCTGGAAGCCGCCGCCAAGCAGGGCCAGTTGGAACTGGTCATTCCCTACCAGCTCGCGGCCCTGCACGGGACGGACGGTGCCCTGACCGCGGTCGAGGTCACCACCCTCGCTGGCGACACCCGCATGGTGCCGGCCGACGTCCTGCTTGCCTTCTTCGGCCTCGCCGCCGAGCTGGGTCCGATCGCCGAGTGGGGGATCGCGCTCGACCAGCATCGGGTGCGGATCGATCCCGCCACCTGCGCAACGAGCGTCCCGGGCGTTTTCGCGATCGGCGACGTGGTCACCTACCCCGGCAAGCTGAAACTGATCCTGCAAGGGTTCAGCGAGGCGGCGATGGCCGCGCACGCGATCTGGCACGTCGTGCATCCCGGCCAGGCGCTGCATTTCGAATATTCGACGACCCAGGGCGTGCCGGGCTAGCGCGCTAATCCCGCGGCGGGACGTCCAGGCGCACCACGATCCCCTCCAGCTCCGGCTTCGGCGCCGGATAGCGGCGCATCACCTCCGGATCGTGGCCCGGAACGATATGCGCCGGGGTCGGCGCGGCCTGGCGCAGCAAATCGTAGCCCTCCAGCATCTGGCCGATATGGAAGGCGGTCGTGAACACCCGTTCCGTTTCCATGTGCTCGTAGTAGTGCGTCACGTCGGAGGCGACCACCACCCAGCCGCGCGCGGTATGCACGCGCAGGAATTGCAGCCCCGCCGAATGCCCGGGCGCGGGATGCAGGGTGATGCCGGGCACGAGTTCATGCGGCCCGTTATACAGATGCACGCGGCGCGCATAGTTCATCCGCACGATGCCGACCACGTCGTCCACTTCGAAGGAATGCGCGAGCTTGCCGTAGCGCATGTAGCGACCCACCGCGTAGTGCAGCTCCGGCTCCTGCAGATGGAATTCGGCGTTCGGGAAGCGGTCGAAATTACCCACGTGGTCGTAGTGCAGATGCGTCAGGACCACGTCCTTCACCGCAGCCGGATCGACGCCGATCAGGCCCAATGCCTCCACCGGGCAGCGCAGGAAATTCCGGCCGCGCTTCTTCGCCACCGGTTCGGTGAAGCCGGCATCGATCACCACCGCGCGCCCGGCGCCGATCGCCACCCAGACGAAATAATCCATCGGCATCGGCCCATCGTGCGGATCCCCGCCGATGAAATGATCGGACCGCAGCGCCGCGCGGGTCGCGTAGCGGATGGCATACAATTCGTGGATGGGCGGTTCGGACATCGGTTTTTTTCCTCCCGGCATCGGCCTGCTGTGGCCGCTTCGGCGCCGGGACCGATCGTCGCAGGAACCGCCGGGACAGGAAACCCCCACCGCCCTGCGCACGCAAAAAGGGGGGCGCATGCAAAAAGGGGGGCGCATGCAAAAAAAGGGCGCGCACGCAAAAAGGGGCCGGACGATGCCGGCCCCTTTCCCGCAACCGCGAGCAGCGATCAGGCGGCGACGCGCGCCGCTTCGTTCGGGTCGTTGGCGATCTGGCCGTTGGCCGGAGCCGCCGGCTGCGTCCCGCCCACCGCGATACGACGCGGCTTCAGCGCCTCCGGCACCACACGCTTCAGCCCGACGTGCAGCAGCCCGTTCGCCAGATCGGCCCCCTCGACCACCATGTGGTCGGCGAGCACGAAACGGCGCTCGAATGCACGTCCGGCGATGCCGCGGTAGAGCACCTCGCCCTGGGCGGCGTCCGGCGCGACTCGTCCGGTCACGGTGAGCGTGTTGTCCTTCGCCACCAGCTCGATATCGTCCGGCTTGAACCCGGCCACCGCCATGGTCAGGCGGTAGTTGTCTTCGCTGAGCTTCTCGATGTTGTAAGGGGGATAGCCGGACGCCTCGGCCGAGGCGGCGGCGGTGTCCATCAGCCGGGCCATGCGGTCGAAGCCGATGGCGGTGCGGAACAGCGGCGCGAAATCATAGGTCGTCATGGGAAACCTCCTGAAGAGAGCAAGGTCGAACACGCGAGCCGCCCGTAGGGGCCGACCCGTCTGCAAGCCCCGGAACCCCGATCGGGCGTCCCGGACAGCATCGAGTTAGGCAGCGGTCCGGGCGCGTTCAAGTGGCCCGGCGGCCCGTCCTTGCCGGTTCAACCGACCGCCCGGTCCGCCTCTGCCGCCGCCGCGTCCAGCGCCGCACCGATCGCCGGCAGACACGCCTGCCAGCCCGCGCGCGGCACCGCGATCGGCGGCCCGCAGACCACGACGCCGCGCCCGAACGGCAGCGGCAGCACCATGCGGTCCCAACTGCGCAGGGTCACTCGCCACCCGATCTGCGCCGCGCAGGGCAGCACCGGGGCGCCCGCCAGCGCCGCCAGCGCCGCCACCCCCGGCGCGCACACCCGCGCCGGCCCCTGCGGCCCGTCCGGCGTGATGCCTACCACCGCCCCGCCCGCCAGCCGGTCGAGCGAGCCCTTCAGCCCCGCCACCGCGCCGCGCGTGGACGAGCCCAGCACCACGCCGAGGCCGAACCGGCGCAGGATCGTGCCGAGCAACTGCCCGTCGCGGTGCCGGCTGACCAGCAGGAACACGCGCCGCCCGCGCACCTCCGTTCGCCGCCGCGCGCGCAGCCACAGAGCGGGCATCAGCGCCAGGCGTTCGTGCCAGACCGCGACGATCAGCGGCCCCTCGGCCAGGAACGGCGCCAGATGCGCCTCCCCCTGCACGGTCCAGCGGGTCGTCCGCAGCGCAACGCCCAGATAAACGCCGAGCAGCCAGGCCAGCGCCCGCCGCACCGCCACCCCGCGCAGCAGCCGCTTCATGGCCGCGCGCGCGCGCGCCGCGGGCAGGCGCGCGGCACCGATGGCCAGGGAAGCGGGACGGACGCATACTGCACCGACCGGGTCATAACGGGAGGCAGGCATGGCGACCAGAGCACCGAGGGCGATCGTGTTCGACACCTTCGGCACCGTCGTCGACTGGCGCGGCAGCCTGATCGCGGAACTGTCCGCCTTCGGCGCCGCACGCGGCATCGCCGCCGATTGGACCGGGCTCGTGGACGCCTGGCGCGCGGCCTACCACCCCTCCCTGCAGCGGGTGCGCAGCGGGGAACTGCCGTGGACCCGGCTCGACGACCTGCATCGCGCCTCGCTCGACCGGCTGGTGGCGGAATTCCATGTCGCGGGACTGTCGGAGGCCGATCTGCGCCACCTCAACCGCGGCTGGCACCGGCTGAACCCGTGGCCCGATTCGGTGCCAGGGCTCACGCGGCTGAAACGCCGCTTCCTCATCGGTCCGTTATCGAACGGCAACGTGGCCCTGCTCGCCAACATGGCGAAACATGCCGGGCTGCCATGGGACATGGTGTTCGGCTCCGACCTGTTCGGCCACTACAAGCCCGATCCGGAAACCTATCTCGGCGTTGCCCGGCTGCTCGACCTCGAACCCGCCGAGGTCATGATGGCCGCGGCCCACAACGGCGACCTGGCGGCGGCCCGTGCCTGCGGGCTGATGACCGCCTTCTTCCCCCGACCGACGGAATACGGCCCGCACCAGGCACGCGATTTCAAGGCCGAAACGGACTGGGACGTGGTCGCGACGGATATCGAGGACCTGGCCACCCGCCTCGGCGCCTGATCGTCGCGCGCCTGCTGCGGGCGCGGCATCGCCCGTTGTCGCGCATCGCCCAGGCGTTCGTCGGCGTGCTGGAGCAGGTAGTGGCCGACGGCATCGCCCGCGGGCGGATCCACGAACCGCCGCAGGCCGGCGCCGGCCCGGGCTGGGCGGGCGATGACCGGCCGGAGCCTGGCTGACCGCGGCGCCCAGTTCTATCGCGCCCGGTCCGGTTGCGCCCGGTTCGGTTACAGTCATCGGCGCCCGGTAACCGATCCGCAACCAATCCACCGTTAAGGATAGCGCCTGCTTCCAAGAGATCGCGGAAAGATGGCAGCTCGAAGGGGCGCGGCATGGGTCGCGACGGGACCAGGGCGGCGGCGGGCGGCCGGCACGCCCGCGAACGGCGGCCTTCAGCGCCGACGTGGTCGAAAATGTCCGCACGCCGGGCACGCGCACCCGCGGGCCGCGGCCGCGCCCTGTGTGCGTCGCGCGGCCGGGCATGACGTAAGCCTGGGCAGGCTGTGGCGGTTCGGATACAGTGCAGCGTGCTACGTGTGTGGCTGGCGCACCCGGCGGGGCCGCGGCGGCCGGCAGGCAGCCAAGGTGCCACGAACGGTCGGTCCATGGATGGTCCGACCGCTGCGATGCTATCGTCCAACCGATTTGATATGCGACTGTCGCCTTCCCCAGAATCTCGCGAGATGCCCGCATGGCGTTCATCGTCGTCGTTGACGACTCCCTGGCGAACCTGGCGATCTACTCCCGCCTGGCTGCCTCCGTGGAGCCCACGGTCAGCGTGTGCACGTTCACCGATCCCTTGCGCGCGCTCGACTGGCTGGCCGCGAATACCGCCGATCTGGTGATCACCGACTACATGATGCCGGCGCTGCATGGCGCCGAACTCACCCGCCGGATCCGCAGCCTGCCGTCCGCCAGCGACGTGCCCGTTATCGTCGTGACCGCCTATGCCGACCGCGACTTCCGGCTCGAGGCATACGGGGCGGGGGCGAGCGATTTCGTCCAGAGCCCGATCGATCATTCCGAATTCCGGATGCGGGTGCGCAACCTGTTGCAGCTCGGGGGCCACCAGCGGCTGATCCGCGACCGCGCCCGGGCGCTCGAACAGGAACTGAAACAGACCGAGGAATCGCGCGAGCAGGTCCTGCGCGACAGCCGCGAGCGGCTGGCGCAGGTGATCGACACGATCCCCGCCATGATCAGCGCGACCGACTCCGAAGGCCGTTGCATCTTCGTCAACGCCTACCGCGCCGCCCTCCTCGGCGACCGCGCCGGCCGCCCGAGCGACGACGCGGAGAGCGCCCGCCTGGACCGGCTGGTGCTCGCCTCCGGCCGGCCGCTGGCGGCGTTCGAAGAGGACGTCATCCTGCTGAACGACGAGATTCGGACCTTCCTCACGAGCAAGTCGCCGCTGCGCGAGGCCGGCGGGCAGGTGGCCGGCGTGCTCAGCATGTCGCTCGACATCTCGGAACG
This sequence comes from Pseudomonadota bacterium, assembly GCA_019352115.1. Taxonomy (GTDB): domain Bacteria; phylum Pseudomonadota; class Alphaproteobacteria; order Acetobacterales; family Acetobacteraceae; genus JAJZVS01. The sequence goes on along the minus strand of JABBNW010000047.1, from coordinate 8,613 downwards.
CAAGCGGTCCGAGGCGAAGCTCGCGTTCCAGGCCAAGCACGACTACCTGACGTCGCTGCCGAACCGGTCCTATCTGTTCCATCGCCTCGCCCAGCTGCTCGGCGGCGGCGCCGATGCCGGCCAGTCGCTGCTGGCGCTGCACTTCATCGACCTCGACCGCTTCAAGTGCATCAACGACGGGCTCGGCCACCATGTCGGCGACTGCCTGCTGAAGGCGGTGGCGGCGCGGTTGCAGGACGCGGCGCGCAGCGGCGACATGGTGGCGCGCCTGGGCGGGGACGAATTCGCCATCCTCCAGGCCGACGCGGCAAGCCTTGCCGACGTCGCGCAGCTCGCCGAGCGGCTCAACCAGCTGATGCTGAAGCCGTTCGTGATCGACGGGCGGGAGATCGTGATCAGCGCCAGCATCGGCGTCACGGTCCATCCCGGCGACGGCGACGGGCCGGAGGAACTGCTGCGCAACGCCGATCTCGCGATGTACCAGATCAAGGCGAGCGGACGGAACGGCTTCCAGTTCTTCGACCAGGAAATGCTGGCCCGCGCCCGGGCCGAGGTGCAGCTGCAAGCCGCGCTGCGCGGCGCGCTGGCGCGCGACGAGTTCGAATTGCACTACCAGCCGCAGCTCGATCTGCGCAGCGGCCGCATCATCGGCACCGAGGCCCTGATCCGCTGGCGCCGCGCGCCGGGGGAACTGCTGGCGCCGGCGGACTTCCTCCCCGTCGCCGCCGAAAGCGGGCTGATGGCGGAGATCGACGACTGGGTGCTGCTCGCCGCCTGCCGCGAAGCCCGCCGCTGGCTCGATCGGGACGGCATCGGGCTGCGCATTTCGGTGAACGTCTCGGTCCTGCATGCGCGCACCGGCGGGCTGCAAAGCCGGGTGGCCCGCGCGTTGCAGGCGAGCAGCCTGCCGCCCGCGCTGCTGGAGCTCGAACTCACCGAAGGCGTCCTGCTGCAGGACGCCAACCACGCGGCGGAGGACATCGAAGCCCTCCACCGGCTCGGCGTGCGCATCTCGATCGACGATTTCGGCACCGGATTCTCCTCCCTTGGGCGCCTCGCCAGCCTGCGGGTCGATCGGCTGAAGATCGACAAATCCTTCATCCAGACGCTCGACGACACCAACAGCCTCGCGATCGTCCGCGCTGTGGTCAGCCTCGGCCGGGCGCTCCGGATCGAGGTGGTCGCCGAGGGGGTGGAAACCGCCGCCCGCCTGCAACAGGTGCGGGACGCCGGCTGCGACGCCGTGCAAGGTTTCTATACCGGCCGTCCGGTCGCCAGCGAGGAGTTCACCCGCCTGCTCGCGCGCGACACCACCCTCGTCCCGGCCGAAGGCACCTGAGCCGTGCGCCAGGTCGCCGACACCGCAGACGGACGCGCCGGAGTGCCCCCCGAGCCCGGCCCTCACCCTGGCCTCCCCCCTGGCCCATGGCGCACGCGCGCCCGCCTGATCGTCGCCAGCGACGATGCGGGGATGACCCTGAACCGCCTGATCGCCGGACTGCTGGTGCTGGCGTTCAACACCTGGGCGATCCCGGACCAAACCCACAGCGGCGCGCCGATCCTCGCAGCCCTCCTGTATCTCGTGCTGGGCCTCGTGATCGGGGTGCACCTGGCGCTGCGCCCCGCGCCCTCGACCGAGCGGCGGATCGTGGCGATGCTGGTCGATATCGGCTCGGTCTCGTACGAGCTGCATATCGGCGGCAGCGCAACCGCCTGGCTGATCCCGGGCTACCTCTGGACCGTGTTCGGCAACGGCTTCCGCTTCGGCCCGCGCTTCCTCCTCGCCGCGATGGGCAGTTCGATCGTGGGCTTCGGCATGGTCGCGGCCACGACCCCGTTCTGGAGCCGCCAGCCGTCGATGCTCATCGGCGTCGTCATCGGCCTCATCATCCTGCCGCTTTACGCGCTGGCGCTGATCCGCCGGCTGTCGGCCGCCCGTCAGCAGGCCGAGGCCGCCAGCCGGGCGAAGTCGCTGTTCCTCGCCAGCGTCAGCCACGAGCTGCGCACGCCGCTGAATGCGATCATCGGCATGGGCGCGCTCCTGGAAGGCAGCCGGCTCGATCCCGGCCAGGCCGAAATGAGCGGCACCATCATGACCGCCGCGCGCAGCCTGCTGCGGCTGATCGACGGCATCCTGGATCTGTCGCGGATCGAGGCGGAGCGGATGCCGGTCACCGAGGTCGACTTCGACCTGGTGCGCGAGCTGCGCGAGATCCGCACCATCTTCCTCGCCCAGGCGCGCCAGAAGGGCCTGCGGCTCCATCTGCACGTCTCCCCCCGCACGCCCCTGCTGCTGCGCGGGGACGCGAGCCGGCTGCACGAGATCATGCTGAATCTCGTCGGCAACGCGCTGAAATTCACCGATTCCGGCAGCATCACGATCGCGGTGGACGCGGTGGACGCGGGGGCGCCGGCCGACGGCACGGCCCGGCTCGCCATCGAGGTGACCGATACCGGCATCGGCATCGCGCCGGAGGCGCAGGGGCGCATCTTCGAGAACTTCACGCAGGCCGACGAGACGATCCTCAACCGCTACGGCGGCACCGGCCTCGGCCTCGGGATCACCCGCAAATTCGTGGAACTGCTCGGCGGGCGAATCTCGGTGCGCAGCACGCCCGGCACCGGCAGCACCTTCCGGATCGAGCTGCCCTTCGCCCTGCGACCCGAAGCGCCACTGGCGACCACCGGGGAAGCGGTGCTGCGCGCCTTCGTCCCCGGCGCGCATACCGGCACCATCGCGCCGCTGCTCGGCCGGTTGCGCCAGGCCGGGGTCCTGATCGAGCGCATCGACGCCTGGCCGCCCGGACTGTTTCCGCCTGACGCGAGCGCGCCGGTGACGCACAGCGCGCAGGATCGCCCCGATGCCGCGGCACCCTGGCGCGGCGGATGCGTCGTGGCCTTCGCCGCCCTCGACCCGAGGGGCGAGGCGGGGTTCGCGCATCTGCACGCGACCGGCGCGCTGGCCTTCGTCGTCGTGGGGGGCACCCCGTTCGAGGCGCTGCCGCCGCCGGCCTGGCAACGCATGTTCCTCACCCTGCTGCCGACCGTCGCCACCGACGCGCAGCTCGCCGCGCTGCTCCATCTGCTGCACGGGATGCAGGAACGGCCGGGCGGCGACGACGAGCAGGCCTTCCCCGTGGCGCAGGAGAGCTTCCACATCCTGGTCGCCGACGACAACGCGGTGAACCGGCGGGTGCTGCTGAAAATCCTCGGCGCATCCGGCCACACGGTGGTGGCCGTCAGCGACGGCGAGCAGGCGCTGGACGCGCTGGCCGAGCAGGCGTTCGACATCGCCCTGTTCGACGTCAACATGCCGAAGGTCGACGGGATCGAGGCGACGAAAATCTATCGCATGGCCTCGCTCGGCCGGGTGTCGGTCCCGATCGTCGCGCTCACCGCCGATGCCACCCCGGAGAACCGCGCGCGCTGCCTGGAGGCGGGGATGCGGGACTGCCTCGTGAAGCCGGTCGAACCCGCGAAGCTGCTCGCGATCCTGGACGAAGCGGTCGCGGCGGCCCGCCGGGAGGTGCCGCTCGCCTGGCGTCCGACCGCCCAGGCCCCGAAGCGACCGTCATCTCCCCATCCGGCACCGCCCCCCGCGGCGCCGGCGCTCGACGGCGCCGTGCTCGACAGCCTGCGCGCCCTGGGCGGGGACGAATTCATCGACGAACTCGGCGCCAGCTTCTGCGCCGAGGCGCACGCGCGGCTGGAGGCGCTGCGTGCCGCGGCGGCGGCGGCGGACGCGCAGGAATTCCGCACGCATGCCCATGGATTGCGCAGCATCGCCGCCAATATCGGCGCGCAGCCGCTCGGCGAGCTGTGCCTGCCGTACCAGACCGTGTCCGCCGCCGAATTGCAGGCGGACGGCGCGTCCTATGTGACGCGCATCGCCGCGGAACTGAAGCGGGTGGAGACGACCCTCGGGCGGTCCGGCGACACGGACCAACGGCCCGCCGCCGACGGTCCGCTCGCCCCGGGCCGCTGGCCCGAGAGCGGGTCCGGCCCGCGACCACCCGCCTGACCCGTGCACGCCCCGCCCCCTCGCGCCCATGCAGGCAACGGCCGCGCACCCGCCGGGCGAACGGCGCCTTGGCCCAGGCGCCGCCGACCCGGAGCGGTGCATCAGGCACCGACCGCCTGCTTTTCCGCGCGCCGGTTGTTCTGCGCCCGGTCCTGCGCCGCGGCGATGCGGCCCATCCGGCGCAGATCCTGCTCGGACAGGCTGAGCGCGGTGTCCACCCAGAGATCGGTCACATCGAGCAGCTCGTCGAGCGTCACCGGGTTGACCCGCCGGCGCACCTTGTAGATGGCCGATTGCGCCCGCAGGCGGGGCCGGTTGCGCGCAATGTAGTCGCGCACGGCCCGCTCCCCCTCGCCTTCCTCCGCCAGCACGTCCACCACGCCGAGCGCATGCATCTCCGCCGCGGTATAAAGCCGCCCGCTCATGATCATCTCTTCCGCCTTGGCCGCGCCGATGCGCCGCGAGAGGAAGCTGTACGCGCCCATGCCGGGGAACAGGTTGAACAGGATTTCCGGCAGGCCGAATTTCGCCTGCCGCTCGGCCACCATCACGTCGCAGGACAGCGGCGCTTCCAGGCCGCCGCCCAGCGCATCGCCCTGGATCAAGGCGATCGTGACAACACCGTGACCATAACCGGTGTAGTTGGCATACCCCGACAGGACGCAGGCATGGGCATAGCGGCGCAGCCCGTCACGGTCGCCCGCGCGGATCTTCTCCGCGAACAGGCCGAGGTCGCCGCCGAGGTTGAACACCCCTTCCGCCCGCGAGCCAAGCACGAAATAGTCGAACGGGGTCTCCGCGCCCGGCGGGGTTGCCGTGAACAGCGCATCGATCAGCGACTGCATATGGCCGAGGTCGCGCAGCAGCGGCTTGGTGAAGCTCGGCCGCTCGCGCGGCTTCATGAAGCACCAGAAGGCGCGGTCTTCGGGCGTGATCGCGACTTCGAGGTCGGTATAGGCCTGGCTTGCCACGACCGCATCCGCAGCGGCGCGGGAAACCGGCTCCACCGCGGCCCCGAAGTCGGTACGCACAAGGACCGGTACGTCGCTTGCGCCGGAATCGCGGTCGGTGGGGAATGATTTGTTGGCGGGCTGCGCGGCCCCGGTCTTCTTGGTATCGAGAACGAACGTCATGGTCGGCTCCTGTCGGATGGGAACTGGTTGCGGCGGATCGGGACGCGACCCGTCCTGCCGCTGCCAGCATGCCCATACCGACGCGCAAAATCGATAGATAGATGCAACGCCAGAATCATAGACAAGGATGCAGTTTTTGAGGTCTGCTGCGGGCGCGCCGCGCATTGTTTTGATATAGGAATATGATATCCGGGACCGGTCCGCGCCGGCGCGTCGCAAAGACCCTGCTATCGTATGTGCCTATCGGGCGTAAACCCCATCGTCGCGCCGTCGCCCGGGACAACAGATTTTCGCAACGCGGATCGCACGAGGCGGAAAAAACCGCCAGACGGAACGCGACGGCCCGACGGCAACAGGATCCCAGCCATCCGGCCACGTCGGACGACAGAAAACATCAAACTTTCCCGGCTCCGGGACCCGCATTCCGCGCCGGCCTCGGCGCGGCACGACCCGCCGCGTGGCCGGACGGGCGCCGGGAGGCCGCTCATACCAACCGCCGTTGACCCATGAAGAATGGGCGGTTGGCATTCTGTCACATCCCGCGCACCGCCGCCGCCAACCCGACGCGCAGTACCAGCCGTCCGCCTGGCCGAACTCTTCCGGCCGGGCGGACGGCCCGGATCAATCGGCGGCCTCGGGCCAGTGTTCCAGTCCGGTATCGAGCGCAACGCCGATGCCGGACCCCTCCACATCGACCATCCCCGCCACATCGACCGGCCCCGCCCCTTCGGCCGTCCCAGGCGCCACCAGTCCGCCATACAGCGCCAGGTAGCGCCGCGCCGACAGGCCCCAGCCGAAATCGCGCCGCATGGCGTTGCGCTGGAACCGTTGCCACGCCGCGGGCTCCCGATAGCGGGCCCCGGCCCGGCGCAGACACCCCGCCAGCGCCGCGGGCGTGGGCGCGTCGAACGTGAACCCGGTGCCGGCCGCGCCGGTCCGCTCCGTATCGTCGACGTCCACCACCGTGTCCGCCAGGCCGCCCACCGGGCGGGTCACCGGCAGCGCCCCATAACGCATCGCGTACATCGTCGTCAGCCCGCAGGGCTCGAACCGGGACGGCGTCAGCGCCAGATCCGCCGCCGCGTGCAGCCGGTGCGCCAGCTTCTCCTCATAGCCGATCCGCACCGCGAGGCGAGTGCCATGGCCGGCCCCGGCAGCGCGGAAAGCCGCCTCCAGTTCCGGATCGCCCTCCCCGTGCAGAACCACCTGCGCGCCCTGCTCCAGCAAGTCCGGCAGCGCGGCCAGCACCACATCGGCCATCTTCTGGTGGGTGAGCCGGTTCACCCCGACCACAAGCGGCCCCGCAGCGTCCGGATCGAGCCCCAGTTCATGCTGCACCGCCGCCTTGGCGGTTTGCTTGCCGGCGAGGTCGTCGGCATCGTACGGCGCCGGCAGGTTGGCATCGGCGCCGGGGTTCCAGAGCACGTTGTCGATCCCGTTCAGGATCCCCACCAGATCCCCGGCCCGGGCGCGCAACAGCCCGTCCATCCCGGCGCCGTATTCGGGCGTCATGATCTCCCGCGCGTAGGTCGGGCTGACGGTGGTGAGCCGGTCGGCATAGCGGATTCCCGCCTTCAGGCAGGAGAACTGGCCATAGAACTCGGCCCCGTCCGCGCCCAGCAGCGGATCGGGCAGACCCAGCGCGTGCGCCGCGTCGAGCGGGAAATTCCCCTGGAACGCCAGGTTGTGGATGGTGAACACCGTCCGCGGCCGCGGCCCGTCATGCAAGGCCAGCAGCGCCGGCAGCAGCCCGGCGTGCCAGTCGTGCGCGTGCACGATATCCGGCTGCCAGCCCTGGCCGTCGCCGCCAAGCGCCAGCCGCGCCGCCACCTGGCAGAAGGCGGCGAAGCGGCGGAGGTTGTCCGGCCAGTCGCGGCGATCGTTGTCCTGGTAGGGGCCGCCGTCGCGGCGGAACAATTCCGGCCAGTCAAGCAGATAGACCGGCAGACCGCTGTCCGGCGTGCGCCCGAGCAGCAGGGATGCGCCCTCACTCAGTTGCAACAGGCAACGCTTGTCCTCGGCGGTATCGAGCGCGGAGACATAGCCCGGCAGCATCACCCGGATATCGGCCCCGAGGCCGGCGAGCGCCGCCGGCAGAGCCGCGCACGCATCGGCGAGGCCGCCGGTCTTGGCCAGCGGATACAGTTCCGAGGCCACAAACAAGATCCGGCCCCGAGCCCCCGGCCGGTCGAACCCCGGTGTGGTCATCCCGTCTTTCCCCTCGGATGCCTTGACGTTACGAATGGAGCGGACCAGCAGTGCGGTTCCATCGCGTTGAACAGTCCGGGAGGACGCGCGGTATCGACGGAAACGGGCAGGCCCGCAGCGCTACATGTGGATCGTGCCCGCTTGGAAAGCGGCAGGGGTGACGCTTATGTGATGATCGTCGGCCGTCCTCGCGCCGCATTTCGCGCCCCGCGCCGATCGATGCGTCGGCGTCGCCGATGACCGCCGCCGCCCACGCCCGTTGCAGGAACGCCATGGTCCCCACACCCGTCCTGATCGGTCACCGCGGCGCGCGCGGCCTGTTCCCCGAGAACACCCGGGAGGGCTTCGCGGCGACAGCCGCGCTCGGCGTCGACGGCATCGAACTCGACGTCGCCGTCACGGCCGACGGGGTGCCGGTGGTCTGCCACGACCCGGCGCTGAACCCCGCGCTCGCCCGCGGCCCCGACGGCGCCTGGATCGCATCGTCCGGCCCACGGATCCGCGACCTGACGGCGGCCGGGCTTGCCGCGTTCGATGTCGGCCGCCTGCGCCCGGGCAGCAACCTGGCCGCCATGTTCCCCGACCAGGTGCCGATCGACGGCGCCCGGATCCCCCGCCTGGACGCGGCGCTGACCCTGCCCGGACCTGCCTTCCTCGTCGAACTCAAGACCTTCCCCGACCACCCCGACTGGACCGTGCCGGCCGCGGAGATGGCGGAGGCGGCATTGGCCGCCGCCGATCGCGCCGGCGCAACCGACCGGATCACGTGGCAATCCTTCGACTGGCGCGGCCCACGCCACCTGCGCCGGATCCGCCCGGGGCTTCGGCTCGCCTGGCTCACGCGCGCCGCAACGATCGCAGCGTCCGGGCTGTGGTGGGACGGCCCGCGGCCGGAGGATTTCGCCGGCTCCGTCCCGCGCCTGGTCGCAGCCGAAAACGGCGGGGCCGCGAGCGGCGCAACCTGGGCCCCCGAACATGTCGACCTGACCGCCGCGGCCATCGCCGAGGCGCACGCACTCGGCCTCACGGTGATGGCCTGGACAGTCAATCGCCCGGCCGACATGGCGCGGCTGATCGGCTGGGGGATCGACGGCCTGATCACCGATCGACCCGACCTCGCGCGCCTGGTGATGGCGCGCCGATGATACCAACCTGCGAGGTGTTTGACTCTTCGCCAGCTAAGGCCAAGGGGCTTCGCCCCCTGGACCCCCACCAAGGGCTAGCCCTTGGAACCCTTCTGTCGGTTCCTCG
>JABBNW010000338.1 GCA_019352115.1 Pseudomonadota bacterium | reverse complement strand
AAGGGTTCCAAGGGCGATGCCCTTGGCGGGGTCCAGGGGCAGCGCCCCTGGCCTTCCTTCCCTTACGACCCTTGCCCCGCGATCTCGGTGCGGAGTTGGTCCACGGCGATCAGGCTGCCGTCGCGTTCCAGGTGCCAGAATGTCCATCCGTTGCAGGACGGTGCGTTTTGCACTGCGGCGCCGACCTGATGGATGGATCCGTGGGTGGTTCCGGCGGTGATCGTGCCGTCGGCGGCGACGGTGGCGGTGATCCGGCGCTGGCGGTCGTAGAGTTTGGTTCCGGGCGGGACCAGTCCGCGTTCGACCAGGGTGCCGAAGGGGATGCGCGGCACTTCGCGCCGGCTGCGTGCGGTGGTCATGCCGTCCTCGGGGGCGGCTTTGGTATGGCGGATGCGGCCCCAGGCGGCTTCCACGTAGGCGGGGTGGCGTTCGATGCCGATGAAGTGCCGGTGCAGGCGTTTGGCGACCACTCCGGTGGTGCCGGTGCCGAAGAACGGGTCGAGCACGATATCGCCCGGCGCGGTGGCGGCGAGTAGGGCGCGGTGGAGCAGCGCCTCGGGCTTCTGGGTCGGGTGCAGTTTCAGGCCGTGCTGGTTGCGCAGCCGTTCGGGGCCGGTGCAGAGCGGGATGAACCAGTCGCTGCGCATCTGGATGTCGTCGTTCAGCGCCTTCATCGCCTGGTAGTTGAAGCGATGGCGGGAATCGCGCTGGCGGGCGGCCCAGATCAGGGTTTCGTGCGCGTTGGTGAAGCGCCGGCCACGGAAGTTGGGCATCGGGTTGGCTTTGCGCCAGATCACGTCGTTCAGCACCCAGAAGCCGAGGTCCTGCAGGATCGCGCCGATGCGGAAGATGTTGTGATAGGCGCCGATCACCCAGAGCGTGCCGTCCTTGCGCAGCACCCGGCGGCATTCGCCGAGCCATTCGCGGGTGAAGGCGTCGTAGGTGGCGAAATCGGCGAACCGGTCCCAGTCGTCGTCGACCCCGTCGACCAGGCTGTCGTCCGGCCGACGTAGTTCGCCGCGCAACTGAAGGTTGTAGGGCGGATCGGCGAACACGCAGTGCACCGAGGCCGGGGGCAGCATACGCAGCAAGGCGATGCAGTCCCCCAGCAGAACCTGATCGAGCGGCAGTTCGCGGACGACTTCCACGTCTCTCCTGACGGCGCTGGCCTAACCGCGCGGGGGGGAAGACGTTATCGTGATCGGTGCGCCGATGCCGCGTCAATCCGTCGTGCGCGGTCTCATGCCAACCGACCTTAATGTTAACCCATGAAGAATGGGTCAACGGCGGGTGGCAGGGTCATCTCCCGCGCGCCGCAGCCGCCCAACCCGGCGCGCCATATCAGCCCTCGGCGGCGGCGATCCGCAGCCGCCGGACCGTGCCGAACGCCGCGCGGTGGTGCGGCGTCGGCCCGAGGCGGCCGAGGGCCGCCCGGTGCCCCGCCGTGGCGTAGCCCGCGTTCGCTTCCCATCCGTAGCCCGGCCAGTTGGCGGCGAGCCGGGTCATGGCGCGATCGCGCAGCACCTTGGCGACGATTGAGGCCGCGGCGATCGACAGCGACAGCGCGTCCCCGCCCACCACGCAGCGCAGCGGGCAGGCGAGCATCGGGGCCTGGTTGCCGTCGATCAGCGCGAAATCCGGCGGTTGCGGCAGCCGCGCCACGGCGCGTGCCATGGCGAGCAGGCTGGCGCCGAGGATATTGAGGCGGGCGATTTCTGCCACCGAGGCGGCGCCGACGCCGATCTCGGCCCGCCCGCAGGTGCGGAGGGCGGCGAAGGCAGTGTCCCGCCGTTCCGCGGTGAGGGCCTTGGAATCGTCGACCAGGGCCGCGAGGGCGCGCGGCACGCCGCTGGGAAACACGACGGCGGCGGCGAACACGGGCCCGGCGAGCGGCCCGCGTCCGGCCTCGTCGACGCCGGCGACCCTGCCGCCGGCCGCGCGTTCCAGGGAGAAATGCGGCATGGGCGGGCGATAGCAGAGCGCGCGCCGAGTCGGACAGGGGAGAACGTTGGCCCTTCCCCCATCTTCCTCGCCCCTTGCGCCAGGCGATTCGCGCATCTCTGATGGCCCATCCGTCGCCTTGAAGGCGGCGGTCGTGCCGCGTGCACGACAGAATGTGGAACCCGGACCGGGGCACGCTCGCCCATTTGGCTTAGATGTCGCTCGCGCGGTCGTTCGCCTCGGTAACCAGAGCGGCCCGTTGCAATACCGGCTTGGCCGCCTCGGCCGGACTCAGCCAACGCAGGGATTCCTTGTCGACCAGAATACGTTCTTAATTCGGAATATCGATCCGCCCTACCCACGTCCAGATGTTGCCCGCGACCAGGCAAGCCCGTTTCAGCATCCAGGCTGAGTTCCTGGTCACCGGAGACAAGGGATCGGGGCTGCTGGCGCGGTCCTGGGTCGACAGCGCCCGGTTATTGACCGCGGCGGTATTCTGCAAGGTCGGGCTGTGAACAGCGGGTGGTGATGCGGCCCGGGGTCAGAATGAAGCTGCGATCCGCGAGCCGGAGTGCGACCGCAAGATGCAGCAAGCCGGCATCGAATCGATGCAGGACAGTTGCGGTCGGAACGTCGTGTCCGCCGCGCGCAACCCGCGCGCGCGCGCAATCAAGCCGGCGTCGAGAGCGAAGCTCCGGCCGGCGTTTATCAATGCACGGCGCCGCACCACCGCGATACTATCGGGAGTAACGACCGCGATGCGGTGGACGACGTGAAAGCGGCTGACCAGGGTCGATTTTCCGGCTCCGTTCGGCCCGGCAAACACCCCAGAGTTGGTGCGGGCCGCTAACAACGGTCGGCAGCACCGAGGTCAGGCGGCTTCATCGCGGGATCCGATCCCAGCACCTGCCCCTACTCGCCGCCCAGCGCTGCCTCCACCCTGCGCACCGCCTGCAGCGGCAGCGCCGCCCGCCCGACCACCTGGCCGCCGACGCAGGCGAGCCAGTCCGCGCCCTCGGGCGGCGGCGGGCGCAACTGCACCACCTTGGCGTCCTGATCCAGCGCCACCGCGCGATACTGCCGCCAGTTGAACCAGAGCGGACCCTGCAAACGCACAACGCGGGCGATGGTCTCGCCCGCGTCGTCCAGACCGATCCATTCCAGGGCGCGGGCCAGGCCCGCCCCTTGGTCCGTGCGCCCCCGCGTCCAGTGCAGCCGGGGCGCGGGCATCTAGGCACCCACCGTCATGCGAACCCGAGGATGGGCGCGCGGCGCCGCATCAGGCGCTTTTGGCCATGATCTCGTCCGCGATATTCCGCGGCACCGGATCGTAGTGGTGGAACTGCATGGTGAAGCTGGCGCGCCCCTTGGTCATGCTGCGGAGGTCGGAAATGTAGCCGAACATCTCCTTCAGGGGAATATGCGCCCGCACGATGATGGTGGAGCCCGAGCTGTCCTGGTTCTGGATCGTCCCGCGCCGGCGATTGAGGTCGCCCACCACGTCGCCCACGTGATCCTGCGGCGTGGTCACTTCCACGTCCATGATCGGTTCCAGGATGATCGGCCCGGCCTTCTTCATGCCGTCGCGGAAGCAGGCCTTGGCGGCGATCTCGAACGCCAGCGCCGAGCTGTCGACGTCGTGGTACTTGCCGTCCACCAGGCTGTATTTGAAATCCACCGTCGGGAAGCCGGCGAGCACGCCGGTTTCCGCCTGCACCCGGATCCCCTTCTCCACCGCGGGGATGTATTCGCGCGGCACCGAGCCGCCGGACACCGCGTTCTCGAACACCACGCCGCCGTTGCGTTCCATCGGCTCGAACGTGACCTTCACCTCGGCGTACTGGCCCGACCCGCCGGTTTGCTTCTTGTGGGTGTAGATCTCCGTGTGCGCCTTGCTGATCGTCTCGCGATAGGCGACCTGCGGC
>JABBNW010000046.1 GCA_019352115.1 Pseudomonadota bacterium | reverse complement strand
TCACGGGTCCGGGTGGGGGCGTGCGCGGGGTGGGATGCCGGGCAGGGCGGCAGGGCGCATCCGCGCCCTTGCCGCCTGCCCGGCATTCCCACCCCGCCCGCCCCGCACACGCCCCCACCCGGACCCGAGACACCCCCCACACGCACGGAACCAACGGAAGGGTTCCAAGGGCGATGCCCTTGGCGGGGGTCCAGGGGGCAGAGCCCCCCTGGCCTTGCTTGCTATGCTTCGAACCGCACGTCCGGTTGGGCTTAGCGGCGCGGTGCGGGCAGGTCCAGGCCGACGCCGCGGAGGTGGGCGAACAGGGTGGCGAGGCGGGTTCGGTCGGCGGGTGGCAGGGGCGGTTTCAGGATGGAGGCGATGTTGGTGTGGAGGTGGGCGATGTTGCCGGTTCCGAACAGCACCACGTCCACGCCGGGTTCGTGGCGCGCGGTGCGGTAGGCGGCGTCCGTCAGGGAGGTGGCGCCGTCGGGGTGGATGAGGAAGTCGAGGGGCGCGTTGGTGGCGGCGAGGTCGGCCGGCACCAGGCCTTTGGCGGCGAGGTCGCGCATCGTGGCGGCGAGCAGTTCGGGGCGGGCGAAGATGCCACGGACGGCGAACATCACCAGGGTGCCGACGTTGTGTTCCTGCGTGAGCGGGAACACCTGCTGGCGCGCGCCCTGGCACATCATGTGGAACGCGACCATGACGGTATCCCACGATCCGTCCGGCACGGCGCGGGCCAGCATCTCGTGTTCGAGGTCGTTGGGTGCGGTTTCCGTGACGCCGACGAAGCGGATCTTGCCTTCCTCGCGCGCCCGCGCCAGCACGGGTCCGATTCTGTCACGAATCGTTTCGTAGTGCGCGGGCGGCACCGCGTGCAACTGGAACAGGTCGATGCAATCGGTGTCCAGCAGCCGCAGCGAGGTCTCCAGGCTCTCGCGCACGGCCTCGGCCGACAGCGGTTCCCCGGCGCGCATGACGGAGGTCTTGGTGGCGAGCACGACGCCGGCGCGGCGCCCGGCGAGGGCTTTGCCGACCACCGCCTCGGTGCCGTAGGCCGAGGCGGTGTCGATCAGGGTGACCCCGGCATCGAGCGCGGCATGGACCACGGCGATCGCATCTTTTTCCGCCCCGCCGGTCCCGAGGCCGAGGCGGCTGTGGCCGCCGGCGCCGAGTCCGGCGACGCTGACCCGGAGGCCGGTCCTGCCGAGGGTGGTGGTATCCATGGGCGTTCTCCCGTGCCTGGTTCGCCCCAGAGTCCCCTGCCCCGGCGCCGGCCGCAAGGGCCGATCCGGACCCGACGGGCCCGCCTCATCACGGGCTTGCGATCCCCGGCGCATTGTGACCCGCGGCGGGGGCGTGCTAACCGGGAGCGCCCGCTTCGGCCGGCAAGTCTTTGAATTTTACAGGGTGGAAACCCGTGTTCAAGCGCCGCAAACCCGACGATATGTCCCCTGCCGCGCCCATGCCCGGGCCGGCGGGTTCCAAAACCAGTCCGGAGGACCCCTCTTTGTCCGACAGCAAGGAAGCCGCCCGCGGCGCCCCGCCTGACAGCGGTCTGGGCGTGCCGCCGTTCCGCCCCGCCGCAATGAAGGACGCTTCCCCCATGGCCCGATCGCCGTTCTCCCCGTCCCCCTCCACGCCGATCGCGCCGGGCGGCGCGTCCGGGCCTGCGCCCGCGGGCGCGCGTCCGTCCGGCATCGGTGGCCGGTCGGCCCCGCGCGAAGCGGGCGAGCGGCGCACCCTGGTCGTCGGCCGCGGCATCAGCGTGCAGGGCACGGTACAGGACGCCGAGCGCCTGGTCGTGGAGGGCACGGTGGAAGCGAGCATGATCCACGCCACCGAGCTCGCGATCACCCAGGGCGGGATGTTCAAGGGCGAGATCGAGGTGGAAGACGCCGAGATCGCCGGCACCATGAACGGCACCCTGACCGCGCGCGGCAACCTGGTGTTGCGGGCGAGCGGACGGCTGCTCGGCACGGCGCGGTGCCGGCGGTTGCAGGTCGAGGACGGCGGGCAGATTTCCGGCACGATGGAGATGCTGACCGACGAGCCGAAGTCGGAAATGCCAGTGCTTTCAGACGCAACCTGACGACCTGCCCGGGCGGGGCGAGGTGCCCCGCCCGGGCCGGCGCTCAGCGGAACATCTTGGTGGCGTTGGCGATCGTTTGCGCCACGCCCCAGAGCAGCGGAATGCCGACCAGCAGCCAGTACGCCACCAGCCGCGCGCCGGTGCCGGTATCCTGCGGTGCGTCGCTCATGCTTCGACCTCCTGGTCGGACAGATGGTGGTGTTGGGACACCGGACGCATCGCCAGGTTGCAGATCAGCCCGACCAGTAGCAGTCCGGCCATGATGTACATCGTGATCGAATAGGCATCCGCCTTCGCCACCCCGTGGTCGATCTGGTATTCGCGGATGTAGTTCACCAGCACCGGCCCGAACACGCCGGCCGCCGACCAGGCGGTGAGCAGCCGGCCGTGGATGGCGCCCACGTAGCGGACGCCGAAGATGTCGCGCAGGTAGGCCGGGATGGTGGCGAAGCCGCCGCCGTACATGCTCAGGATGATGCAGACCGCGAGCACGAACAGCGCCTCGCTGCCGATGTACTGGGTGGCGCCGACCAGGATATAGAGCGCCATGCCGAGCACGAAGAACACGACATAGGTGGCCTTGCGTCCGATGCTGTCGGACACGGACGCCCAGACGAATCGCCCGCCCATGTTGAACAGGCTGAGCAGGCCCACGAATCCGGCGGCGGCGACCGCCGTCACCTTGCCCGGGAACATCTCCTGCGCCATCGCCGAGGCCTGGCCGATCACCCCGATCCCGGCGGTGACATTGAGGCACAGCACCCACCACAGCAGCCAGAACTGCGGCGTGCGGAAGGCGGTGTCGACATGCACGGTCTCGGTGGTCACCAGACCGCTGCTGGCCCGGGGTGCGACGTAGCCGGCCGGCGCCCAGCCCGGGGCCGGGACCCGCACGATCAGGCCGCCGATCGCCATGAAGCAGAAATAGACGATGCCGAGCACGACGAAGGTTTCCGCCACGCCGACATGGGTGGGGGTGGAGAAGGCGTGCATCAGCATAACCGACAAGGGCGAGGCGATCATTGCGCCGCCGCCAAAGCCCATGATCGCCATCCCCGTCGCCATGCCAGGCCGGTCCGGGAACCAGGTGATGAGCGTCTTCACCGGCGAGATATAGCCGATCCCGAGTCCGCAACCGCCGAGCACGCCGTAGCCAAGATAGATCAGCCCCAGCGCATGCATATGGACTCCGACGGCGGAAACAAGGAACCCGCCGCCGAAGCAGGCCGCCGCGGCGAGCATCGCCTTGCGCGGTCCCACCCGATCGAGCCAGGTGCCGGTGAACGCCGCCGACAGCCCGAGGCAGACGATCGCCAGGCTGAAGATCCAGCCAAGCTCGGTGAGCTTCCAGTCGCCCGGCGCGGATTTGGTGATGCCGATCAGCCTGGTCATCGGCAGGTTGAACACGCTGAATGCGTACACCGAACCG
Organism: Pseudomonadota bacterium; assembly: GCA_019352115.1. Classification (GTDB taxonomy): domain Bacteria; phylum Pseudomonadota; class Alphaproteobacteria; order Acetobacterales; family Acetobacteraceae; genus JAJZVS01. The sequence goes on along the minus strand of JABBNW010000046.1, from coordinate 20,268 downwards.
ATGCACAGATGCACGCACAATGCCGCCGGCGGCACCAGCCAGCGGTTGAAACCGGGACCAGCAACGATATGCTCCCGGTCCAGAAAACCCGGTGGTGGCCGGGCACTCGACGTGTCGTTCATCCTGGATCCCCCTGAGAATTTGTCGTTTTTCACTTTCTTTTGCGACGCAACATTCTGCGCGCAGCATCATGATACATCCCGCCTGCAACCGCGTCGAGGCCGGCGCGGGCCCGGGTTGCAGGCCGCGGCGGTCCGGCGCACATCATGCGGCCTGTCGATTCGGCGGGTGCCGCAAGGAACCCGGCCGGCGAGCCGGCGCCGCACCCGCGGCGTCGCCACCGATTGAGGGTAAGGGAATGTCTGCCAGCTTCAGTGCCAACCAGGATGCGGCCGGCGGCCGCATCTCCGAGATCGCCGCGCGCATGGACCGGCTTCCGCCGTCCTGGCACGTCTGGCGCATGATCGTGCTGCTCTCGCTCGGGGGCGTGTTCGAATTCTACGATCTGTTCTTCACCGGCTACGTGGCACCGGGAATGGTGAAATCCGGCCTGTTCACCCCGGCCTCGCTCGGTCCGCTCGCCGCGCTGAAGGTGATCGCGGTCGCCGGCTTCGGGATTTTCGTCTTCGCCACCTTCTCCGGCCTGTGGGTGGGCGCGCTGCTCGTGAGCCAGGTCGCCGACCGGTTCGGGCGGCGGAAAATCTTCACCTGGGCGCTCGTGTGGTACATGGTCTGCACCGCCATCATGGCGTTCCAGACCACCGGCCTCTGGCTCAATGTCTGGCGCTTCATCGCCGGCATCGGGCTCGGGGTCGAGCTGGTCACGATCGACGCCTTCATCGCCGAACTGATCCCGAAGGGCGAACGCGGCCGGGCGTTCTCGATCAACCAGACGATCACCTATTCCGTCGTGCCGGTGATCGCCTTCCTGGCCTGGAAGCTGGTGCCGATCGCCCCGCTCGGCTTCGACGGCTGGCGCTGGGTCGTGCTGATCGGCTCGGTCGGCGCGCTGGTCGTGTGGTTCCTCCAGCGCGGCCTGCCGGAAAGCCCGCGCTGGCTGGTCAAGCATGGCCGGTACGCGGAGGCGAACCGGATCGTCGCCGCGATCGAGGCGGCGGTGACCGCCGAGAAAGGCCCGTTGCCCGCCCCGGTGCCCGAACCCGCCGAGGCCGAGGGCGAGGGCTCGCTCGCCGAGGCATTCCGCCCGCCGTATCTTTCGCGCACCATCACCCTGTCGGTGTTCAACCTGGCGCAGACGATCGGCTTCTACGGCTTCGCCGCCTGGGTGCCGACGTTGCTGATCCACCGCGGCATCCATGTCACGGCAAGCCTGGAATACGCGTTCATCATCGCACTTGCGAACCCGTTCGGCCCGCTGCTCGGGACCTTGTTCTCCGACCGGGTCGAGCGCAAGTGGCAGATCGTGCTGGCGGCGTTCGGGATGCTCGTGTTCATGAGCATCTTCGCGGTGATCTCGGTCCCCGCCTGGCTGATCATCGTGGGCGTGCTGTGGACCCTGTGCGCCAACGTGATGTCGTATTCGTTCCACAACTACCAGGCGGAACTGTTCCCGACCCGCTTCCGCGCCCGCGCGATCGGCTTCGTCTATTCCTGGAGCCGGGTGTCGGCCGCCTTCGCGGGGCTGGTGATCGGCTACCTGCTGGCGACCGGCGGCGTGCCGGCGGTCGCGATCTTCGTCGGCATCGCGATGCTGGTGGTGATGGCCTCCATCGGGATCTTCGGCCCGAACACCCGCGGGCTGGCGCTGGAAGAGATCAACCGCTAGCGTCCTGCCCCTGAATGCCTTCCCATTTCAGGGAGCAGCAGCCCACCGAAAACAAAGACTAGGGGCGACGGGGGGACGGGACGGCAACGTCGTGTCCCCACCACGCATCTCCCCCTGTCGCGTCAGGGAGAGTTCCGTTTCGTCCTGCCGCCCATTGCCGGGTTCGCGCCTGACGAAATGGTGATGCAATCACATTCCCGTTCGACCGCGGGGCGCCATAACAACGCCTGCACGGCGTAGCCATCTGCCTTGCGTCAACTGCGCGAACTGGAGAACACACGTGAACAGGACCACCGCCGGCTTGCTCGGTGCTGTCGCCGGGCTGGCAACGATGGGCTCGGCGCAGGCCGGGTTGCGCTCGCCCGCCGCGACGGCGGAGGCGCTGCACGCGGCCTCCTACGCCGATCTGCTGGCACCGGTCGCCAATGCCGTGGCGTTGCAGCGGGAAGATGACGCCGCGCGCACGCGCACCCCGGCGGGCGGCGTCGAGCTGGCCGACGATAACGGTTACAACCGCGATCACCACCACCACCACCACCATCATCATCGCTACTACCGGCGCGAGTATCAGCCGCGCCAATATCACCATCATCATCACCACGGCGCGTTCGTGGGCGTGCCGGGCGTCGGCGGCGTGGTGATCCACGGCAACTGACGGGCGGGCCGCATGCTCCGGCGTCGGTGACGCGATCGTGACCCGATCACATCGACGTTCGCCCGCCTTGCAGCGCCATCCTGCCACGAAAATGCCGCGCTTGATCCCCATCTCCACCGCGTGGCATTCAGCAACTGGAGGAACGACATGAACAGAACAACGGTGGGACTGCTCGGCGCGGTCGCCGGGCTGGCAACGATCGGTGTCGCCCATGCGGCGATCGAGTCCGGGCCATCCGGCGGGCTGCAGGTGTCGTCATACAGCGACCTGCTTGCTCCGGTCCAGGATCCCGTCGCGGCGCTGCACGCGCACGACGCGGCGCGCGCACGCACCAGCGGTCTGGACGGCACCCGGATCGCGGAAGAGTACCGCCGTTCCCGCGATCACCACCATCATCACCATCACCATCATCATCACGCGCCCGCACGAGGCTTCCAGGGCCTGGGCGGGATGGTGCGCGCCCGACGCTAGTATTCTGCCCCTGAAATGGTTTCCCATTTCAGGGACCAGCAGGCCAGGGCGATCGTTGCGAGGCGGGACAACAGCCCTGCCGGCGGAAGCGGAACGGGATCGCCGCCCCGTTCCCTTCAGCCCCCGCCTTCCTTCGCCTTGGCCCGTGCCGCACGCAGGATATTGCGGTAGGTGCCGTCGAACACGGTGTCGGTCGACGACGTCCAGCGCGAGTCCCGTCCCAGCGTGTCCCGGCTGGCATGGATGCGCCGGCCGCGCATTTCGCGCTCCGCGGCCTCTGCCTCGTCCATCGCAACCAGCTCGAATTGCGGTTCCAGCGGCAGGAACAGGATCTGCATGAAGGGCTCGCCGGGGCGGAAGACATGCCAGCGCCCTTCCGGCGGTGCCTTGAAGACCACGAAGGAGATCATCGGCCACCAGCTCGTGCGCAGCAGCGCCGGCACGGCGAGCGGCACGTCGTCTTCGGCGCTCGTGTAGAAACGCGGATGCGGCTCGGTGCGGATCGCCATGTCCTCGGCGACCTGGAGGTCGAGCAGCAACTGGTAGGTGTAGTAGTTCTCGCCGAACGAGCGGAACGGCGGCCACTGGATGCCGGTCTCCGGATCGGGACCGAAATCGCCTTCCAACACCACATGGCCGTCGCGCTTCGTGACCCGCAGGTCGTTGTCGTACGGATAGAACAGCTCGATGCCGTATTGCGCGCCTTCGATGAAGGGCATGCAGTGCCAGGCGTGCTCGTGCGCGCCGTCCCGGCGCGGCTCCGGGGCACCGGCCCAGCCCGGGACCTCCATCTTGGTGCGGCGCGGCATCAGGCGCGGCTCGAACAGGCGGTATTTGACGGTCTGCATCAGGCGCTCCTTTTGTCGTCCTTGTGCCGGCGGCCGATCGGGGCGGGCCTCGCCTAGCCTACCCCGTAACGGTCGCCGCCGGGGCTCACAAACCGATGACCGGCCGGCCGGTGCCCCGCCCCCGCTCGGCTTGCCTCCCCGCCGCCCCCGCCGTATCCCGACACCCGGAGGCTGCCTGCATGGACCACACTACCGAGACCGACCCGCATGCCGAAATCCGCGAGGAAGTGCGCAAGCTCTGCGCCCGCTTCCCCGGCGAATACTGGCGCACGCTCGATGCCGAGCGCGGCTACCCGACCGGGTTCGTCACCGCCCTGACCGAAGCCGGCTACCTCGCTGCCCTGATTCCGGAGGAATACGGCGGCGCCGGCCTGCCGCTTGCCGCCGCCGCGGCCATCCTGGAGACGATCCAGGCGGAGGGCTGCAACGGGGCCGCCTGCCACGCCCAGATGTATATCATGGGCACGATCCTCCGCCACGGGTCGGAGGCGCAGAAGCGCACCTACCTGCCGAAAATCGCCACCGGCGAACTGCGCTTGCAGGCGTTCGGCGTGACCGAGCCCACGTCGGGCACCGACACCACCAGCCTGCGCACCTTCGCCCGGCGCGAGGGCGATCATTACGTCGTCAACGGACAGAAAGTCTGGACCTCGCGCGCCGAGCATTCCGACCTCATGCTGCTGCTCGCCCGCACCACCCCGCGGGAGGAGGCGAAGTCGCGCACCGACGGGCTTTCCACCTTCATCGTCGACATGCGCGCGACCGTCGGGCACGGGATGACGATCCGCCCGATCCGCACCATGATGAACCACAACTCCACCGAGATATTCTTCGACAACATGGTGGTGCCGGCAGAAAACCTGGTCGGCGAGGAAGGCCGCGGCTTCCGCTACATCCTGGACGGGATGAACGCCGAGCGCCTGCTGATCGCCGCCGAGTGCATCGGCGATGCGAAATGGTTCACCGCGAAATCGGTCGCCTATGCGCGCGACCGCCGCGTGTTCAATCGCCCGATCGGGCAGAACCAGGGCATCCAGTTCCCGATCGCCCGCGCCTATGCGCAGATGCGCGCCGCCGAGTTGCTGGTCGCCGAAGGCTGCCGCAAGTTCGCCGCCGGCCTTCCTTGCGGGGAAGAAGCGAACATGGCGAAGATGCTGGCGGCGGAGGCATCCTGGGCGGCCGGGGAGGCCTGCATCCAGACCCACGGCGGCTTCGGCTTCGCCGAGGAATATGATATCGAACGCAAGTTCCGCGAAACCAGGCTCTATCAGGTGGCGCCGATCAGCACCAACCTGATCCTGTCCTATGTCGCCGAACACGTGCTCGGTCTGCCGCGGAGCTATTAGGCGGGATATCTGCGTCCCTTACGGAGCCGGGCGAATACAAGCCAGGGAGTTTCGCCGATGCTGGAGCCTCGTTTCGACCTTGATGCCTGGCTCGGGCGCATCGGCTATGCCGGTGCGCGCCGGCCTGACCTCGGGACCTTGCGAGACGTGGTGGCGGCGCACAGCGCAACGATTCCGTTCGAGAACATCGACGTGCTGCTCGGCCGGCCGCCGAAGCTCGATCTCGGCTCCGTGCAGCGGAAGTTGGTCGCGGACCGCCGCGGCGGCTACTGCTTCGAGCAGAATGCGCTGCTGCGCGCCGGTTTGGGCGCGCTGGGCTTCCAGGCCACGGGGCTGATCGCGCGGGTGGTGCGTGGCATGGACCCGGCCGCGCCGCGCCCGCCCACCCACATGGTCGTGCAGGTTGCTCTGCCGGAGGGCCTGTTCCTGGTCGATGTTGGCTTCGGCAACCTGACCCCCACCGCGCCGCTCGCGCGCCAGCCCCTGGTCGAGCAGGCGACGCCGCACGGCACCATGCGGCTGCTGCCGGTGGGCGAGGAACTGGTGCTGCAGGCGAAGCTGGGCGAGGCGTGGGAGAATCTCTGGCGGCTCTGCGCGCACCTGCCGGTGGACGCGGATTACGAGGTGGGCAATTGGTTCACCGCGACCCACCCCGACAGCCCGTTCGTCAGCAACCTGGTCGCCGCACGGCCGGCCGCGGACGGGGTGCGGTACACCTTCGCCAACGGCCGCCTCGGCACCCGTTGGGCCGATGGGCGCGTCGTGCACCGCATGCTCGGGACCGAGGACGAGATGCGCGCGGCGCTCGATCAGTTCTTCGGCCTCGCGGTCTCCCCCGCCGAGCTGCGCGCCATGCTGGATGTGCTGGAGCGTAACGGACAGCGCGGGGTGGAGCATCGCGCCTTCGCCTGATCCCACGCGCTTGAACCAAGCCGGCCGGCGTGGCACTGACGGGCCATGACAGGCAAGGGTCCCCTCGACCGGTTGCTGGTGCTCAGCCTGGAACAGGCGGTCGCCGCGCCCTATTGCAGTTCCCGCCTGGCCGACGCCGGCGCGCGGGTCATCAAGGTCGAACGCGCGGAGGGCGATTTCGCGCGCGGCTACGATCGCGCCGCACGCGGGTTGTCGAGCTATTTCGTCTGGCTCAATCGCGGCAAGCAGAGCCTGGTCGCCGACATCAAGAACCCGGACGACGCGGCGCTGCTGCACCGGATCCTGGCGAAGGCCGACGTGTTCATCCAGAACCTCGCGCCCGGCGCGGCGGCGCGGGCGGGTTTCGGCTCGGGCGAACTGCGCGCGCGCTATCCGCGGCTGATCACGGTCGATATCTCCGGCTACGGGGAGACCGGCGACTACGCCGCCATGAAAGCCTACGACCTGCTGGTGCAGGCGGAATCCGGCTTGGCGATGGTCACCGGCCGGCCCGAGGGACCGGGGCGGGTTGGCGTGTCCGCCTGCGACATCGCCTGCGGGATGGCGGCGCATGCGGGGGTGCTGGAGGCGCTGATCGAGCGTGGCATCACGGGCCAGGGCAAGGGGCTCGCGGTCAGCCTGTTCGACGGCATGGCGGACTGGATGAACGTGCCGCTGCTGTTCTTCGAGGGCACCGGGCGCGCGCCGGACCGCATGGGGCTCGCGCATCCGTCCATCTGCCCGTACGGCGCTTTCGCGCTCGCCGACGGCGCGCTGGTGTTGATATCGATCCAGAATGAACGCGAGTGGGGCGAGTTCTGCGCGAAGTTCCTCGACGAAACCGACCTCCCTGCCCGCCCTGGATTCGAGACGAACGTGATCCGGGTTGCCCATCGCGCCATGGTCGATGCGCATATCGGGGCGGTGTTCGCGCGGCTGGATCGGGCGCAGGCAGCGGCGAAGCTGCGGGCGGCCAACACGGCGTTCGGCTTCGTCAACGACGTGGCGGCGTTCGCGCACCATCCGGCGCTGCGGCGCGCGGTGGTGGCGACGCCGAACGGGGAAGTCAGCCTGGCCGCGCCGCCGGTGCGCCACAGCGACGGGGAGCGGGCGCTGGGGCCTGTGCCGGCGGTCGGGGCGCAGTCGGGGGCGATCCGCGAGGAGTTCGGGGGGTGATCGGGGTTTGCCCGTTCCGGGGCGGGCGGCAGACCGCGGGGGTCGCGAGCGGGTTCGCGCCAGCGCGGACAGCCGGCGGTCCCTCAGAGGATCCCGGAAGCGGACCTTCGGCGCTGCCGGACGTCGGCCGCTTCGCAGCCGCGGTGGTCGTCCGGTAGTTCCGGATGATGCAGCGAAAGCGGGGCCAAGTCTGAAAACCTGGAATTTCGCGCCAAGGCCGCCTATTCTCCCCCCATGGACGACACACCCCGCAACCGGCTTCCGGTCGACTGGAACCCACCGACGCCGAGCGAGGCCGAATTGTCGGCCGCGCTGGCGGAGAGCGAGGCCGACCTTGCCGCCGGACGGCTTGTGTCCGGTGACGACGTATTGCGCGAACTGGACGAGAGCATTGCCCGCATGGAAGCAAAGCGGGCCGGCGGAGCGCCGCGCCGGGCCGTCAGCCGGCGTTGATCGTCCTTACGGCCGCAGCCCGGCGGCATGTCCGGGCGCTGCAAGAACACTACGAGGCGCGGGATCGGCTCGAGGCGGTGCAAGGCCTGCGAACAGCGCTGACCGCCGCATGGGGCAAGATCACGGCAGACCCGGCAGCCGGGTTACCCGCGCCACGGCCCTACCCTCGGCTTGCCCAACCCGGGCGGGCGTGGATCAAGACCGGGCGCTACTGGATTGCCTACAGCACGCGCCCGCCTGTGGCGATTGTCGCCGTGTTCCACGACGCCGCCAACATCGCCGGCCGCCTGTAGCTCCGGTCGAGCGTCGGGGTCGCGCGGCGATCGTGCGCGGGCGAGGCCGTGCTCCGGGATGTCGGCTCCGGGTGCAGCCCCGTCGCACCAAAGCCGCCCGGTATCCTGCCTCCTACAGCAGCAGCAGCGCCGATCCCGCCGACAGCACCGCGAGTCCCGCATACGGCAGGAACCACCCCCCCAGCGCGGTGACCGCCGCGCCGAACACCGACGGCAGCAGCATCACCCCCGCGAACATCGCCGCGGTGCCGAGCCCGGTCGCCTCGGTGCGTCGCGTCCCGCCGAGGCGCGCGTATTCGGCATAGGCGACGCCGGTGAACCCGCTCGCCGTCAACCCGCCGAACACCGCGACCCCGAGCACCGCGCCCCAGGGCCAGCCCGGCCCGAACCGCCCCACCGCCAGCGCCGCCAGCGCCATCGCGAAGCCCAGCACCGCCAGCATCCGCGCCGGCGACAGGAACCGGTCCGCCACCCAGCCCCACACCGGCCGGCTCGCCGCCCCGGCGATCTGATAGAGCGCCAGGGCGAACCCCGCGCGCACCAGATCGACCCGCACGACGGCGGTGAGCTGCACCGTCATGAAGGCGATGAAACAGAGCTGCACGCCGGAAAACACGAAGCTCGCGACCGACAGGGAGCGCAGCCGGCGATCTTCGACCAGCAGGCGGAACGGCTGCAACAGGGTGCCGCCCCAAAGCTTCCAGCCGGGATCGCGATCGTGGTCCCAGGCGCGGCGCGGGACTTCCATCAGCAGGAGGATCGCGACCACCGGGGCCAGTTCCGTCAGCAAGGTGGCGCGCCAGCCGATCAGCCCGACCATGGGCGGGACGAACAGCGCGCCCAGCACGCCGCCCAACGGCACGCCGATCTGGCGCAACGACATCACCAGGTTGAACACCGGCCGCGGCGTCTGCGGCACCAGCAGATGCGTGCTGGCCGGCGCGATCGCCCCATACGCCAGCCCCAGCACCACCGCGCCGAGCCCGAGCGCCAAGAGCCCGCCCGACGTCACGGTCAGCAGCATCCCGATCACCGCGAGCAGGCTGACCTGGGTCGCCCGCACCGCGCCGTAGCGGCGCACGAACCCGGGCGAGACCAACGCCGAGACGATCCCGGTGCCATAGACCAGGGAGACGAAGATGCCGATCAACGAGCCCGGCACGTGCAGATCATGCGCGATCTCGGGCGCGGCAGTGGGCACCGAGAACAGCGCCATGGTGGCGAAGGTCTGCACCGCGAGCGTGGCCGCGAGCGGCCAGAACGGCATCTCGCGGAAGCTTTCCAGCATGGACGGCGTGGCGAGCCGCGAGGGGGCCGGCTTGCTCATCGGCGCTGCGCGCCGCGCGCGCTTGCGGGGCGGGCTGGTCGGGTCGGGTGCATGCGGCGGCTTTCAGTCGTCCTCGGGCGGGTCCGGAAAGGCGATGCCTTCGTAAAGCTCGGCCAGCGGCAGGTCGATGCCGAGTTCCGGCAGGGCCAGCACAGCGTCGGCGTCGACGATGCGGCCGATCCAGTCGGTGCCTTCGCGGGTGAAGACCGTTGCGGCCGGGCGGATCTGCTCCAGCAGCACGTAGCGCTGCACGGACGGCGTCGCGCGGTACTCGCGGTTCTTGACGATGCGGTCGGTGGTGGCTGTTGCGGGGCTGAGGATTTCGAAGATCACGACCGGGTCCTCGATCAGAACCGCATCGCGGGCAACCGGGGAGCAGATCACGAACGCATCCGGATAGCGGATGCTGCCGGCCGCGAGGACCTTCAACTCACTGCCGACCACGCGGCAAGGCGAGCCGCGGAGCAGGTTGCCCAGGACGCGCAAGAGGGAGCTCTGGATCATCGCATGCGCGAACGTCCCCCCGGTCATCGCCACCGGGGCAAATCCGTCGAACTCGTAGCGTAACTCCTGCCGGTTCTCCCAGGCGAGGAACGCGTCGCGGTCCATCGGCAGTCGCAGGGCGGTGCTCATGGGCGCAAGCCTACGCCCCGGCCGTGCCGGTTACAAACCGCCTCACCCCCCCACCAGCACCACATGCAGCCGCCGCGGCCCGTGCGCGCCGAGCTCCAACGCCTGCTCGATATCCGCCGAGCGCGACGGCCCCGTCACCAGCATCACGTTGCGCGGCATCCCGCCCATCTCCGCGCGCAGCAGGTCCCACGCTTCCTCATACGCGCCCACCACCCGATCCGCGGCCAGCACGACGATCGCCGCCTCGGCGAGCAGATTGAGCGTGGTCGGTCGTTCCGGGGCCGAAGGCAGCATCAAGGTGCCGGTCTCGGCGATGCCGGCGAAGCCGTGCTGGATCGCGACCGCATCGGTCGCCTCGGCGCGGCCTTCGCGGAAGCGCAACAACGGGCGGGACGACCAGTCGATCGCGCGCAGCCCGGGATGCGGGGCGATCACGAACTGCCCGGGCAGGTTCTGCGCCGCCAGGTAGTCGGCAACCGCGGCCGGGACGCCGGCAAGGTCGTCCACCCGGACGACGCTGCCGAATTCCTTCTCCACGTTCGCCGCGAACAGCGCCACCTGGCCGGCGTGATCGAGCCGCGAACGGGCCGGGATGACATGGCGCGGATGCGCCGCGAGCCGGGCGCGCAGCGCGAAGGCCTGGTCCTCCGGCAGCGGCCTCCGCCGCAGGCCGCGGCGGATTGCCGTCAGCATCGCGTCCTTGCTCGTGCCGGCGGCGCTCATGCCACCCGTCCGGCGCGCTGGGCGCGGGCGTAGCGGGCGAAGAACGTGTCCCCCTCGGGCGCCGGCAGGTCCCGCCCCGCGGTCCAGCCCCCCGCCAACGGCACGTGCGCGAGCCGCCCGCGCCGACCGGCCAGGCTGCGCAGGCCGAACGCCGCCACCCGGGTCAGCGCGCGGTACAGCGCCGGGCGCTTTGCCACGAACGCCCACAGGGCCAGATTGCTGCGCTGTCCTACGGGGGTCAGGTGGCGCTCGAACTCGCGTTCGCGCCAGTGGCGCATCAGGTTGGGCAGCGGGATTTTCACCGGGCACACGCTCTCGCACTTGCCGCAGAAGGTGGAGGCGCCGGGCAGCAGCCCGGCCTGGTCCACGCCGATCAGCGCCGGCGTCAGCACGCTGCCCATCGGCCCGGGATAGACCCAGCCGTAGGCGTGCCCGCCGACCGCGCCGTACACCGGGCAGTGGTTCATGCAGGCCGCGCAGCGGATGCAGCGCAGCATCGGCTGGAATTCGCTGCCCAGCATCCCCGACCGCCCGTTGTCGACGATCACGACATGATACGCCTCCGGTCCATCGAGATCGCCCGGCCGCCGCGCCCCGGTGGAGAACGTCGTGTAGACGGAAAAATCCTGCCCGGTGGCCGAGCGCGCCAGCACCCGCAGCAGGCTCATGCAGTCTTCCAGGGTCGGCACCACCTTCTCGATGCTGGCGAGCGCGATGTGCACCTTGGGCAGGGTCTGGGTGAGGTCGCCGTTGCCCTCGTTCGTCACGATCACGCTCGACCCGGTCTCGGCCACCAGGAAATTGGCGCCGGTGATGCCGACGTCGGCGGCGAGGAATTTTTCCCGCAGGCGCGACCGCGCCTCGGTCAGGATGTCGCGGCGTTCGTGGAACACGCGGTCGGCCGGCAGGTCGGTATGGGCGGCGCGAAAGCTCGCTTCCCAGTCCTCGCGGTTCAGGTGGAACGCGGGGGCGATGATGTGGCTCGGCGTCTCGTGGCGGACCTGGAGGATGTATTCGCCGAGGTCGGTTTCCACCGGAACGATGCCGTGTCTTTCCAGGTGCTCGTTGATGCCCAGCTCCTCGCTGATCATCGACTTGCCCTTGGTCACGGTGCGCGCCCCGGCCTCCTGGCAGATCGCGAGCACGACGGCGCGGGCCTCGGCCGCATCGGTGCACCAGTGCACCGTGCCGCCGGCTGCGGTGACCCGGGCGGCGTAGGCCTCCAGGTAGAAATCGAGATGCGCGAGGGTGTGGTCCTTGATCGCGCGGGCTTCCTCCCGCAGCGCCTCGAACTCCGGCAGGGCGGCGACGGCGGCGGCGCGGCGGGCGATGAAGCTGGTGCCGCTGCGCGCGAGCGCCTTCTGCAGCCCGACGTCGGCCAGGGCGTCGTGGGCGTTGCGCTTGAATTCGGACGAGGTTGCGATCTGCATGGGCGGCACTTTAGCGCCCGTCGCCGCCGGCGACAAAGGATGTGGCCGTCGCCGCCGGCGACGGGGGGGGGGGGACCGCGGATCAGTCCATCGCCGCGTGCACCGGCTCCCCGGGGCTCGCCTGCGGGCGGCGCACGAAGGGCAGCATCAGCAGGATCGGCAGCGCCATCAGCCCCATCAGCCAGTAGTCGTTGTTGTAGGCGATCACCTGCGACTGGTAGTCGATCATCTGGTTCAGCAGCGCCGCCCCGTGCGGCGTCGCCGGGGACAGCGCGTTCGCGATCCCCGGAGTCGCGCTCAGCGCCCGATTAAGGGGCGAGGCGAACGGGGCCAGCGTGGAATGCTCGACCGCGGCGCCGCGGGTCAGCAGCGCCTCGAAGACGGAAATCCCGATCGAGCTGCCGACGTTGCGCGACAGGCTGATCACCGCCGTGCCCTCATAACGCAGGCGCACCGGCAGGGTGGCGAAGGACACGACGTTCAGCGGTACGAACACGAGCCCCAGGCCGGCACCCTGGATCATGATGTCGAAGAACAACGACCATTCGCCGATCGCGGGCGTCCAGCCGGACAGCCGCAGCAGGCTCCAGGTCATCAGCACGACGCCGGCGGCGATCAGCAGGCGCGGGTCCATCCGGCTCGCCAGCCGCCCGGCCACCATCATGGCCATCATGGTGCCGATTCCGCGCGGGGCCATCAGGATCCCCGCCACCTCCACCGGATAGCCGCCCAATTCCTGCAACCATGGCGCCAGCAGCGCGGAGGACGCATACAGCACCATCCCGACGGCGAACATGATGATGACGCCGGTCAGGTAATTGAGGTCGCGGAAGATCGCCGGATTGATGAACCGCCGTTCGCCCGTGATCATGTGCACGATGAACAGGTAGAAGCCGGCGACGCCGGTCACGCATTCGATGATGACCTCGGTCGAGCTGAACCAGTCCTTGATCTCGCCGCGATCGAGCATGAGCTGCATCCCGGCGATTCCGATCGCCAGCACGCTGAAGCCGAACCAGTCGAAGCGCAGCCCGCTCTCCTGCTTCTCGGCCGGAAGGAACAGCCACAGACCGACCGTGGCGGCGATGCCGAACGGCATGTTCACGTAGAACACGTAGCGCCAGTTATAGAGTTCGGTCAGGTAGCCGCCGAGCGTGGGGCCCAGGATCGGCCCCACCATCACCCCCATGCCCCAGAGCGCCATCGCCGACCCGCGCTGCTCGGCGGGGTAGATGTTCAACATGGTGCCCTGCGACAGCGGCACCAGCGCGGCACCGAACACGCCCTGCAACAGCCGGTACAGCACCATCTCGTACAGCGACGTCGCGATGCCGCACGCCATCGAGGCGACGGTGAAGCCGATGATCGAGACCAGGTAGAGATTCTTCTGTCCGAACCGCGCCGACAGCCAGCCCACCGGCGCGGTCATGATCGCCGCGGCGACGATATATGAGGTCAGGACCCAGGTGATCTCGTCGTAGCTCGCCGACAGGCTGCCCTGCATGTACGGCAGCGCCACGTTGGCGATAGTGGAATCGAGCGCCTGCATCAGCGTCGCCGCCATCGCGCACACCGTGATGATGCCGCGATGGGGGAAGACCTCGCCCTTGGCTGCTGCCGCCATGTCCGCGGCTCAGAACAGGTCGCTGAAGTGACGCACGTGATGCGTATCGATCGATACCTCCGCGCTCATGCCGGCCGACAGCGGCGGGTCGTGCGGGCCTTCGTGGATCACCACCCGGATCGGCACCCGCTGCACCACTTTCACCCAGTTGCCGGAGGAATTCTGCGCCGGCAGGATCGCGAACTGCTGGTCGGTCGCCGGCGCCACGCTCTGCAACGTGCCGTGCCAGACATGGCCCGGATAGGCATCGATCGTCACCGTGGCCTTCTGGCCCGTCCGCGCCCAGGTCAGCGTCGTCTCCTTCGGCTGCGCGGCAATCCACATGTCCTGCGTGTCGACCAAGCCGAAGGCCGCGGTGCCGGCAGCAAGATACTGGCCCGGTTGCAGCTTCGCGACCTGGGTCACGGTGCCGGCGAACGGGGCGCGGACGCTGGCGTGACGCAGCTTGCGCTCCGCCTCCGCCAACCGCGCGGCGGCGAGCTTGTAGGCGGGCATCGCGGTCACCGGCAGGCTCACCGAGCCGCCGAGGCGGGCCAGCGAGGATTTCACCTGCGCGCTTCCCGCGCCCAGCGCCGCCTGGTCGGCCAGCAGCTTGTATTTCGCATCGTCATATTGCTGGATCGTACCGGCATGGGACCGCATCAGCGCTGCGTAGCGGTCGTAGTTGGACTTGTCGGCCGCCACCAGCGCGCGCTGCGCCGCCACCTGCCGCTGCGCCCGCACGTAATCCGCCTTCAACGCCCTGAGATTGAGCCGGGTCTGCGCAAGGTCCGCCTGCGCCTGGTCCACCGCCAGGCGGAACGGTGTCCGTTCCAGCCGGAACAACACCTGCCCGGCCGTCACCGTCTCGCCTTCGTGCACTTCGATCCGGCGCACCAGGCCGGAGACATCGGTGCTCACGTCGAGCACGTTCGCCGCGGCATAGGCATCCGACGTCTCCACGTAGCGCCCGCCGCTCAGCCAGTAGAACAGGCCGCCGACGATCAGCACCAGCGCGCCGAGGGCGAACAGCGCATAGCGCAGCTTGAACATGCGCGCGCGGCGACCGGTGCGGGTTGCGCCCGCGGCCTCGGGCCGCCGCGCCGTGGCGGACGCGGACGCCACCGGCTCGGCGGCCGTGGACTGCTCGGGCGCCGTGGCAATATCGGCTTCCGTCATGTCGTCCATCACGCCATCTCCCGCAGCGCGCCAGGTCCAGCAACCACCTTAGGGGGGCAAACAAGCGCACCTTGGGTGCGCCCGGCGGTGACAAGGTCGGGAGCGGCCCCGCCGGCAGCCGGTTCGGTCGGCCCCGCCAGCACGTCGGCGACATGGTGCAGCCCGGCCATCACGCCGTCCAGCGCCGCCGGCTCCATCCCCGCGGCAAGCTGGCGCGCGAGGTCCGCCACCTCCTCCCCGGTCGCGGCGCTGAGCGGGCCGGACTCGGGACCGAGGTGCAGGCGCCACACGCGGCGGTCGCGCGGGTCGGGGCGGCGTTCCACCAGACCGCGCGCGGCCAGCCGGTCGAGCAGGCGGGCCACCGTGATCGGCTCCACGTCGAGCCGTTCGGCCAGCTCCCGCTGGGTCACGCCGGGGGCACGGGCAAGCACCGCCAGGGCGGCGAATTCCGCGCGGCTGAGGCCGCGGGCGCGGGCGCGGCGGCTTGATTCGGCACGCAGGAGGCGGGCGATGTCGGACAGGAGATACAGCAGGTCGAGAGGGGCGGCGGGCATGAGAACCGTATCACTACGTTATGGTAGCCGCGCATATAGTAAGCTTTCCCCATGGATTGCCATGCGCACTTCCCGTGCCCGCCATGTCGTCACGGCATGGCCACCCGATGCCGCAGCGTCGGCAGCGGTCCGCCCGGGTTTGCAGCCCGGCGGTCCTGTCCCACACTACTCCCCGACGCTACTCCCCGGGCTACTCCCCGGTATGATACAAGCCTCGTACGGCGGCCCGCCGCGGTGCCGGCCACAAGGAACCCGCCCATGCCCCCGATCCCGGCCCGCCGACCGAACGTCTATGCCGCCTCCCCGCTCGATCGCGCCGGCACGCGCCGCACCGATGCGGCCTGGATCGCCGCCGGCCTCGATTCTCCCGAAGCGCTGTTCGTGCCGGTCTGGCGCAACCGCAACCTGGTCGCGGGAATGGAGGACGCGCGTCCGGAAGCGGTCTACGTCCCCGCCGCCGCCGCCGCGCCGCTGCGCGCCGATCCGGACCGGGCCTGGGCGTTCCTCGGCCTGCTGGACGATGCCCCCGTCTTCGCCATCGACCTCGGCGCCGTCGAGGATCCGGCCCCGCTGCTGCCCGGCCTGCCCGGCGGGTTCGTCGACCTGCGCTCGGTCGGTTGGGGGGTGCCGAACCCGCAGGCGGCGGTGCTCGCGCATGCCCGCGGCCTGCTGCACTGGCGCGCCCGGCACCGGTTCTGCGGGGTCTGCGGCGCCCCCTGCAAGGCGCAGAGCGCCGGCCACGTGATGCACTGCACAGGCTGCGCCACCGACCATTTCCCGCGCACCGACCCGGCCGTGATCATGCTGATCATCCGCGACGACCACGCCCTGCTCGGCCACTCGCAGCGCTTCCCGCGCGCGAACATGTACTCGACCCTGGCCGGCTTCGTCGAACCGGGCGAAAGCGTCGAGGAAGCCGTGCGCCGCGAAGTGGCCGAGGAATCCGGCATCGCCGTCGGCGACGTCTGGTACCACTCCAGCCAGCCCTGGCCGTTCCCCGGCAACATCATGCTCGGCTGCTACGGCGAGGGGCTGAGCGAGGACATCACCGTCGATACCGAGGAACTGATCGACGTCCGCTGGTTCTCCCGCGCCGAGATCACCGATCCCGCCGCGCATGATTTCGTGCTGCCGCGCGGCGATTCCATCGCCCGCCGGCTGATCGAAGACTGGCTGGCGGCGGGATGATCGCCCCATGACTGCCCGCACCCTGTTCGACAAGGTCTGGGACGCGCACGCGATCCTGACCGGTCCGGACGGCACCACCCTGCTGTGGATCGACCGCCACCTGGTGCACGAAGGGAGCTTCCACGCCTTCGCGATGCTCGACCGCGACGGGCGCGGCGTGCGGCGGCCGGACCTGACGTTCGGCGTCGCCGATCACTACGTGCCGAGCCATCCGCGCAGCCAGCAGATTGCCGACCCCGAGGCCGCCGGGCTGATCGCGCGCCTGGCGGCGAATGCCGCAAAGCACGGCTTCGATTCGATGGGCATGGACGATCCCCGCCAGGGCATCGTGCACGTCGTCGGACCCGAACAGGGCATCACCCTGCCCGGCCTCACCCTGGTCTGCGGGGATTCGCACACCGCGACCCACGGCGCGCTGGGCGCGCTGGCGTTCGGGATCGGCGCCTCCGAGGTCGCGCATGTCCTGGCGACCCAGACCCTGTGGCAGCGCCGGCCGCGGCAGATGCGGATCACGATCGACGGCCGGCTGGGTCCGCATGTCTCGGCCAAGGACCTGATCCTGGCGGTGATCGCCGCCATCGGCAGCGCCGGCGCGGTCGGGCACGCGATCGAGTTCGCCGGACCCGCGGTACGCGCGCTGTCGATGGAGGCGCGCATGACCCTCTGCAACATGGCGATCGAGGCCGGCAGCCGCACCGGCATGGTGGCCCCCGATGACACGACGTTCGCCTGGCTCGCCGGCCGGGCGCGCGCGCCGGCCGGCGCCGCGTTCGATACCGCGGTCGCCGCCTGGCGCGCCCTGGCAAGCGACCCGGATGCGACCTTCGACCGCGCCGTGCGGCTGGAAGGCAGCGCGGTGGCGCCGATGGTGACATGGGGCACCACGCTCGACA
Source organism: Pseudomonadota bacterium (assembly GCA_019352115.1). GTDB lineage: Bacteria > Pseudomonadota > Alphaproteobacteria > Acetobacterales > Acetobacteraceae > JAJZVS01. The sequence goes on along the minus strand of JABBNW010000046.1, from coordinate 2,798 downwards.
GCGCACTGCCGGTCACCGCCCGCTTGCCGGACCCGGACAGCCTCCCCGATCCCGAGGCCCGCGCGCGCACGGCCGAGCAACTCGCCTACATGGGCCTCGTCGCGGGCACGCAGCTGGCCGGCACCCGGATCGACCAGGTGTTCATCGGCAGCTGCACCAACGGGCGCATCGAGGATCTGCGCGCCGCCGCCGCGGTCCTGCGCGGGCGCCGGGCCGCGGTGCCCGGGCGGGTGGTGGCCGGCTCCGTGCCGATCCAGCGCGCCGCCGAAGCCGAGGGGCTGGACCGCATCTTCACCGCCGCTGGCCTCGCCTGGGGCGAACCGGGATGCTCGATGTGCACCGGGATCAACGGCGACTACGTGGCCCCCGGCGCGCGCTGCGCCGCCACCTCCAACCGCAATTTCGCCGGCCGCCAGGGACCGGGCGCGCGCACCCACCTGATGTCGCCCGCCATGGCCGCCGCCGCGGCGCTGGCCGGAGCCATCACCGACGTCCGGCAGGAGGCGTCCCCATGACCCCGATCACCGTCCTGGCAGGCCCGGCCGCCGTCGTGGATCGGGCGAACGTCGATACCGACCAGATCATCCCCGCCCGCTTCCTGCGCAAACCGCGCTCGGCCGGCTACAACAACTTCCTGTTCCACGACCTGCGCACCACCGACCCCGACTTCCCGCTCGGCCCCTCGGGCAACCCGCCGATCCTGCTCGCCGGCGCGAATTTCGGCTGCGGCTCGTCGCGCGAAGGCGCGGTCTACGCGCTGGCCGACGCCGGCGTGCATTGCGTGATCGCCCCCGGCTTCGGCGATATCTTCGTCGGCAACGCCAGCAAGAACGGACTGCTGACGGTCGCGCTGCCGGACGAGGACGTGGCCGCGCTGATGGCCGCCGCCCGCAGCGGCCTGCCCCTCAATGTCGATCTGCCGGCCCAGGAAGTGCGCGCCGGCAACCGCAGCTACCGGTTCGAAATCGACCCGTTCCGCAAGCGCCGGCTGGCCGAAGGACTCGACGACATCGGGCTGACCCTGGCCCATGAGGCGGAGATCGCGGCCTACGAAGCGACGCATCTCGCCGCGTGTCCTTGGGCGGGGTGAGGCAGCAAGAAGGCCAGGGGCGCTGCCCCCGGCCTTGCTTCCTTCTACCCTCGCAGCACCCCACGCGCCGCGAGGTTGCGCATCAGGGCACCGACACCGAAGCTCCAGGGTTCGCAGGCGTCGGTGGGTGCCATTCGGTTCACGAGACGCCCCAGGCCGGGCGCTGCGATCGTCACGATATCGCCGGGGTGGTGGGTGAAGCCTTGGCCGGGTGCGCCGCGGTCTTCGGTGGGGGCGAACATGGTGCCGAGGAAGAGTACCGCGCCGTCCGGGTAGGGGTGGTGGGCGTTCAGCATCTGCGCCGCGAGGTCGGCCGGGTCGCGGCTAATTTGCGCGATCGAGGAGCTAGCTTCCAGCCGGAATCCGTCCGTCCCGGTCACCGTCAGCGCGACGGTGGTGCGCCGGATTGCGTCCAGCCCGAACCCCGCATCGAACAGCCGCAGGAACGGGCCGATGGCGCAGGAGGCGTTGTTGTCCTTCGCCTTGCCGAGCAGCAGCGCCGAGCGCCCTTCCACGTCGCGCAGGTTGACGTCGTTGCCGAGGGTGGCACCGACGATCCGCCCGGTGGACGCGACGGCCAGCACCACTTCGGGTTCCGGGTTGTTCCACGCCGAGCCGGGGTGCAGCCCGGCCGGCACGCCGGTGCCCACCGCCGACATCGGCTGCGACTTGGTGAAGATTTCCGCATCCGGGCCGATGCCGACTTCCAGGTATTGGCTCCACGCCCCCTGGGCGATCAGCACTTGCTTGAGCCGCGCCGCCTCGGGCGAGCCGGGGCGCAGTTTCGCCAGGTCGTCGCCGACCAGCCGGTTGACCTCGGTGCGGATGGCCGCCGCGGCGGCCAGGTCGCCGCGGGCGCGTTCCTCGATCACCCGCTCGATCATGGAGACGACGAAGGTGACGCCCGCGGCCTTGATCGCGGCCAGGTCGATCGGCGCCAGCAGCCACGGCAAGGTGCGATCCCGCGTCTCCGGCGGGGTGTTGGCGAGCACGGCCTCGAGCGGGCCGATGGCTTCGCCGTGTGCCGCGCGCAGGGCGGCGGCGGGGTCGTCCGCCTCGCACAGGTCGCGCACGGTCGGGAAGGCGGCGGTGACGTCGATCAGCCCGCCGTCGCGCACGGCGACCACCGCGGGTCCGTCCATCTCCGGCCGCCAGACCCGCCCGACCAGTGCCGCCGCGCCGGCGTCGTCCGGCAGCACCGGGTGCAGCGCATCGCCAAATCCGCTCATCGTTCCCCTCCGCATCGCGTCGCGTCGACGCCATATGTCGGGGGGTTATAGGGGCCTCCGGGCCAGAACGGCGAGAGGGAGAGGACGCATGAAGCGATTGTTCGGCGGCGGGGCGACTGCGACGACGGAGGCCTATCCGGTCGCGATGACGGACGCGGAGTGGCAGGCGCGGCTAACCCCGGCGCAATACAAGGTTCTGCGCGACCACGGCACGGAGCGCGCCGGCACCAGCCCGCTGAACGCCGAGAAGCGGGCGGGCCGCTTCGTCTGCGCCGGTTGCGGGCGGGCCCTGTTCGACGCCGCGGCCAAGTTCGAAAGCGGCACCGGCTGGCCGAGCTTCACGGCCCCCCTGCCCGAGGCGGTCGGCATCACCGAGGACCGCAGCTTTTTCATGACCCGCACCGAGGTCCACTGCGCCGGCTGCGGCGGCCATCTCGGCCATGTGTTCCCGGACGGCCCGGCGCCCACCGGGCAGCGCT